>JADYZH010000318.1 GCA_020853215.1 Sulfuritalea sp.
ACTCGTTGCGCGCGCGGCGCGCATCCTCGCGCGCGACGTCGGGATCGTTGAGTTCGGTGGTCACGTTGTGGGCCGGAATCACGCCGTTGCCCAGGGCGGCCGCGGCGATTTCGCACTTGGCCCGCGCCACCAGCGGATGCGTGAACTGGCCCGGCGAACGCATTGCGGAGCCGGGAATCGCGCCGTGGTGCGCGCTGACAAAGTCCATCAGGCCAAAATCGATGGTCTCGACATGCGGCAGCGTGGCGATCTTCCATACCTCGTGCAGCGCGCCGGGCGTTTCGACCAGCACATGCACCGGAATGTCGTGCGCGACGCCGTGGCGTTGGCGCGCTTCGTCGATGGCGACGATCTGGGTCAGCGCATCGTCGGCGCTACCGACCTTGGGCAGCACGATGTAGGCGATGCTCTGCCCGGCGCGGCCGACGAGGATGTCGAGGTCGTCCCGCCAGTGCGGGTGGGTCACGTCATGGATGCGCACGCCGAGGCGGCCGTAGCGGTTGGCCGGTTCGAGCAGCAATGCGGCGAGCATCGCGGCGTGCTCGGCTTCGCGTCCGGCCGGGGCGCCGTCCTCGCAATCGCCGGTGATGTCGAACACCGGCTGCTCGTCGATGGCAAGTTCGACCTGCAACTGCAGGGCCTTGCGCAGATTCTTTTCGGATCCGGCGAAATGCTCGCAGGCAGCGAGCGCCGGAAAGGGCTTGACGCCCGGAAACAGAACGGCGGCAGGATGAAGCGTCGGGCTCACGTTGTTGCGAGTCCGTTGAGCCGCTTCATCCTGTCGCGTGTCATCAGCCGAGGAGGCTGGCGACGCCGGCTTGCTCTTCCTGCAACTCGGCCAGGGTCTTGTCCATCATCGTGCGCGAGTACTCGTCGACCGACAGGCCTTCGACGCGCTTGTATTCGCCGCCTTCGCAGGTGACCGGTACGCCGTAGATGATGTCCTTCGGAATGCCATAGCTGCCGTCCGACGGGATGCCCATGGTGACCCACTTGCCCTGGGTGCCCAGCGCCCAGTCACGCATGTGGTCGATCGCGGCATTGGCGGCCGAGGCGGCCGACGAGGCGCCGCGGGCGGCGATGATGGCGGCGCCGCGCTTGCCGACGGTCGGGATGTACTCGATCTTGTACCAGGCGTCGTCGTTGACGGCGGCCGGTGCGGCCTGGCCGGCGACGGTGCAGAAGCGCAGGTCCGGATACATGGTGGGCGAGTGGTTGCCCCAGACGATCATCTTTTCGATGTCATTGACCGACTTGCCGGTACGGGTCGCGAGTTGCGAGACGGCGCGGTTGTGGTCCAGGCGCAGCATGGCGGTGAAATTCTTGGCGGGCAGGCTGGAAGCCGACTTCATGGCGATGTAGGCGTTGGTGTTGGCCGGATTGCCGACGACGAGAACTTTGACGTTGCGCGATGCGACTTCGTTCAGCGCGCCGCCCTGTTCGATGAAGATCTTGGCATTGTCCATCAGCAGGTCCTTGCGTTCCATGCCCGGGCCGCGCGGCTTGGCGCCGATCAGGAGGGCATAGTCGGCATCCTTGAAGGCGACCTTGGCATCACCGGTGCCGACAATGCCGGCGAGTAGCGGGAAAGCGCAGTCATCGAGTTCCATCATGACACCCTTGAGGGCGGCCTGGGGCTTTTCGGAGGGATGCTCGAGCAGTTGCAGGATCACGGGTTGATCCTTGCCCAGCATGTCGCCGGCGGCGATGCGGAAGATCGCGGCGTAACCGATTTGGCCGGCGGCGCCGGTCACTGCAACTCGAACGGGGGCTTTTGCCATTTCTAGAACTCCTGTATCAGTTTGAATGGATTGGTCAAGACATCAAATAAAGCGGTTGATCTGTTGGCGGTGCAGGCTGCGGCCGAGTTCGCGAATAATAAGGCACGAACGGTCGGGGCAAGTTTAGGAACATTGTTGCATTGTGTCAATAATCAACATATGTCTTATATAAGACATATGACAAGATGTGGACCTTCGTCAAAAAATATGCTCAAATGCGCGGCATGCGGAAATTCGCGCAATCGACAAGGCTTGTTCCTTATCCCTGAACCGGCACATGGGCTCGAATATCACGACTGCCAAAGAGACTCCTGCCGGCGCAACGTCTTCGCCGACTTTCAGTCCCTTGTATCGCCAGATCAAGAGCTTGCTCATCCAGCGGCTTGAATCAGGGGAATGGCGGCCGGGGGAGGCCATTCCCAGCGAGACCGAACTCGCAATCCGCTTCAATGTCAGTCAGGGTACGGTGCGCAAGGCGATCGACGAGTTGGCCGCGGAAAACCTGCTGTTGCGGCGCCAGGGCAAGGGCACTTTTGTCGCATCCCACGACGACCCGCGAGCCTTCTTCCGTTTTCTTCGGGTGGTTCCGCTTTCCGGTGGCATCGAGCCTACCGAAAGCGTACCGCTCGAATGCTGGCGGGCAAAGGCCGGACCGGAGGTCGCGCGCATGCTGGAACTGAACATCGGTGATCCGATCACGATCGTACGCCGTCTGCTCAAGTTTTCGGCAAAACCGGTGGTGGTCGATGAAATCTACCTTCCTGGCAATATCTTCGGTGCCGTAACCCTGGAAATGCTTCGTGACTACAAGGGTTCGCTTTACAGTTTCTTCGAACACCATTTCGGCATCCGCATGATCCGCGCGGAGGAGCGCCTACGGGCGGTGCCCGCAGACCGCGCCAGTGCGGAACTCCTTAACGTGGCCGAAGGCAGCCCGCTGCTGTCGGTCGAACGCGTCAGCTTTTCCTACGCCGACAAGCCAGTCGAATGGCGGCGCGGACTGTATGCGACAAAAGAGCATTGTTACTTCAACGAACTTGGCTAATCGACCCGATAGATTTTGTTTTCAAGGTAAACGGTTTGTTTTATAGTGCAGCGCATCATAGTGGAAGCAGGGTGCAATTTCAGTGAGGCTTGATACCGGAAACGACCGGCGTTACGGCGAAACTACAAACGGAGAAACCGATTTATGGCAGAGATGACCAAGCAGCGTCCAAAGCATTTGGCGCTAAACGAAATCCGGCTGCCTCTGGCAGGCTTCGCATCGATCCTGCACCGCATCAGCGGCGCCGGCCTGTTCCTGATGCTGCCCCTGCTGATCTGGCTGTTGCAACTCTCGCTGGGATCGACCCAGGGCAACGCCGAAATGTTCTCCGCAGTGACCGGTAACTGGTTCATCAAACTGATCCTGCTGGGCCTGGTGTGGGCCTTCCTGCATCACTTCTGCATGGGCATCCGCATCTTGCTGATCGACATCCACGTCGGTGTCGAAAAGCAGCAGTCCCACAACTCTGCGATGACGGTGATGGTGGTCAGCCTGACGCTGACCGCTATTTTCGGCCTGAAACTCCTCGGAGCCTACTGACATGCAAAGACTCGTTGTCGGGGCCGGCTACGGCCTCAAAGACTGGCTGGCCCAGCGTGTTACCGCCGTCGTCATGGCCGCATTCACCGTGATCATCTTTGCCGCCGCGCTTGCCGGTGCGATGTCCTCGCGAGAAGCCTGGCAGACGTTCATGGCCAACGGCTTCATCCGCTTCCTCAGTTTCCTGTTCATCGTCAGCCTTTGCTGGCACGCCTGGGTTGGCGTGCGCGACATCTGGATGGACTACCTCAATTCCGCGGCGCTGCGTCTGTTCCTGCACGTAATGACGCTGCTCGCCCTAGTCGGCTATGCCGGCTGGGCCATACAGATCATCTGGAGACTGTGACCGTGCACTATTCTGTCCGAAAATTCGATGCGGTCATCGTCGGCGCCGGCGGCGCCGGCTTGCGTGCCGCGATTCAGCTTTCCGAAGCCGGCTACAAGACGGCCGTGCTGACCAAGGTCTTCCCGACGCGCTCGCATACCGTGGCCGCTCAGGGCGGCGTCGCCGCCAGCCTGGGCAACTCCGAGGAGGATCACTGGCACTGGCACATGTACGACACCGTAAAGGGTTCCGACTGGCTCGGCGACCAGGACGCGATCGAGTTCATGTGCCGCAAGGCCAACGAAGTCGTGGTCGAACTCGAGCATTACGGCATGCCCTTCGACCGCCTCGACAACGGCAAGATCTACCAGCGTCCCTTCGGCGGCCACATGTCTAACTTCGGCGAAAAGCCGGTGCGCCGTTCCTGCGCTGCGGCCGACCGCACCGGCCACGCCATGCTGCACG
>JADYZH010000319.1 GCA_020853215.1 Sulfuritalea sp.
AAAACACGCATGAAGGCTTGAATATGGGAGGCGCGGGCGCAATCTGTACCGCTGCTTCGATAATAACATTCACAACCCCTAGCCCCGGATGCAGACCATGACCCAGGAATGGATTACACAACTCGCCGGTTCTGGACTGGCGACCGACGGCAGCAGTTTCGGCGCACTCTCCGATGAACTTGCCGCAGCCCGTGACGGGACGGTGGTCGCGCCCCTGGCGGACCTCGGACTGATCCGCGCCAGCGGCGAGGATGCCGCTCCGTTCCTGCATAACCTGCTGACCAACGACGTCCAGGGTATCTCCGCGGCTGGCGCACGATTCGCCGGCTTCTGCACACCGAAAGGACGGCTGCTCGCCTTGTTCCTGATATGGCGCGAAGGCGAAGACTTCCTTCTGATGCTGCCGCGCGACATCCTGCCGCCGATTCTGAAAAAGCTCTCGATGTACGTGCTGCGCTCGAAAGTCAAGCTGAGTGACGCGAGCGAAGAAAAGGTCTTGATCGGGCTTTCCGGCGCCGTCTCGCCAACGCCGACTTTTGCTCAAGAACTCGACGAGCTTGAACGCTTCGGCGTCACGAGCATCGATGGGACCCAGGCGATCCGGCTGGATGAAACGCGGTGGCTGTTGGTGCTTGATCCGGCCACGGCGACGTCCAACTGGCAGCAATTGGCGACATCGGCCCGGTCCGTGGGTCTGGGCGCATGGCATTGGCTGGACATCGCCGCTGGCCAGCCACGTGTCGTCACAGCCACCCAGGAAGCATTCGTGCCGCAGATGCTGAACATGGAACTGCCCGCAGTGGCCGGGGTGAGTTTCACCAAGGGCTGCTATCCGGGCCAGGAAATCGTGGCTCGCACTCATTACCTCGGCAAAGTCAAGCGGCGTACCTTTCGCGCCAGGCTTACGACTGCCGCGGTGCCCGGCACACAAGTCTATGCGCCTGAAACCGGCGAACAGCATTGCGGTGCGATCGTCAGCCTGGCGCCCTCCCCGGCCGGCGGTTTCGAATGCCTGGTCTGCGTCCAGGTCGGTGCCGTCGACGCCAGTGAAGTGCATGTCGGCGCACCGACCGGAGAAGTCCTCGAGTTCCTGCAACTGCCTTACGCACTGGGCTGATTTTCCCGCATGTGCCTGATCCTGGTCGCGTGGAAGGTGCATCCGGCCTTCCCTCTGGTCGTGGCGGCCAATCGTGACGAATTCTTCGTCCGTCCGACGGCAGCGGCGAGCTTCTGGCGGGATGCCCCGCAGATACTCGCCGGGCGCGATCTGGAGGCCGGTGGCACCTGGATGGGCATCACCCGCAGCGGACGGTTTGCCGCACTGACCAATTTCCGTGATCCGGCGCAGAATCGCAGCGGCACGCCCTCGCGCGGCGCGCTGGTGGCGGAATTTCTGGCCGCAAGCGAAGCCCCACGGGCTTATCTTGAACGCATTGCCGCGCGCGGCGCCGAATACAACGGCTACAACCTGCTGGCGGGCGATGGCGACACCTTGTGCTGGTCATCGAACATGGGCGGCTCGCCGCGGCAACTCGAGCCGGGCGTCTATGGTGTATCCAATCATCTGCTCGACACCGCATGGCCAAAAGTCGGCGCCGGCAAGACGGCGTTGACACAAGCCCTGGCGCGGCTGCCCGACGACACCGCGCTGTTTTCGCTGCTGCGCGACGACGGCATCCATCCCGACGAGCAACTGCCGCAAACCGGGATCCCGCTCGACTGGGAGCGCCTGCTGTCCTCGGCCTTCGTCAGGTCGCCGGACTACGGCACTCGCAGTTCAACAGTGATGTGCGTCGGCAACGACGACTGGATCAGCTTCGACGAACAGACCTGGCTGCCCGGGGCAAAGCCCGGCGGACGGGTGCGCTACCGCTTCACGTCCCGGACAGACTAGGGGAGCGAACGCACCATGGCCCGGTGCGGGATCCCGGCTTCCATGAATTCCGGCCCTTCCTCGACGAAGCCGAAGCGGCGGTAGAAGCCGCTGGCATGCGTCTGCGCGTGCAGGGCCAGGTGCCGCAGGCTGCGGCCGGCCGCCTCTTCCAGCAGGCGCTCCAGCAGGGCGCGACCGACGCCCTTGCCGCGCCAGCCGGCCAGCACCGCCATGCGGCCGATGTGCCCGTCCGCAAGCAGGCGCCCGGTACCGATCGCCCCGCCGTCGGCATCGCGGGCGATGACATGGCGGCTCAAGGCGTCGTGCTCGTCCATTTCGATCTCGCGCGGTACGTTCTGCTCCTCGACAAAGACCGACTCGCGCACCTGCCGCGCCGGCCCGCCGAGTTCATCCCACGAACCGGCTACAAGGCCGAACTCGACGATATCCACCGGCGTGCGCGCGGGGACCAGGTCGAACAACTCGATGATGTCGCTGTTATGCATGCGCACGCAACCGATCGAACCGGGGGTGCCCATCGCCACCGTATCGGGCGACCCATGCAGATAGATGTAGCGGCGCATGGTGTCGACCTCGCCGAGCCGGTTGCGCCCCGGCTCCTTGCCCGACAGCCAGAGGATGCGCGTCAGGATCCAGTCGCGGCCGGGAAACTGCTCGGCGAGTTGCGGCGTCCATGTCTCGCCGGTCGGACGGCGGCGCACGAAGACCGTGTTCGCCGTCGCGCCGGCGCCGACTTTTGCCCGCACGATATGCCGTCCGCGCGGCGTGCAAAAGCTGCCGTTCTGCTCGCCGGGACCGTTTTTGGCCGTGGAGACGCGGTAGCGGCGCAGCAGCATGCCGAGTTCGTCGTGCAGTTCGAGGGTTTGTTGTGGCAGGCTGATGCGGATGCGCATGGCGGGAGGGCTCACGCCACCAGGGTACGTCCGCGCCGCGCGGCGAAGAAGGCCGACAGCAGGCTGCCACATTCGTCCGCCAGCACGTCGCCGGACACCGACGTATGGTGGTTGAGGCGCGCTTCGGCGAACAGGTCGACCACGCTGCCGGCTGCCCCCGTCTTCGGGTCGCGCGCACCGAACACGACGCGCGCGACGCGCGCATGCATGATCGCGCCGGCGCACATGGCGCAGGGTTCCAGGGTTACGTACAGGGTGCAGCCGGGCAAACGGTAGTTGCCAAGCCCGGCGGCGGCATCGCGCAGGGCGACGATTTCGGCATGGGCAGTGGGATCGCGGCGGCCGACCGGCTGGTTGAAGCCGCGTCCGACCACTTCCCCGTCGATCACCACCAGAGCGCCGACCGGCACTTCGCCGCAGGCGCCCGCCTCGCGCGCCAAATCAAGCGCCAACCCCATGAATTCGCTGTCATCCATGGGACCGATTATGGCATTGCCGCCGGAATCTTTGCCCTAGGCGTTCTTGCTGACCGTGCCACCCGAGTCCATCAGTTGCGCCTGCGCGGCAGCGAGGCGCGCAATCGGCACGCGCGGCCCGGAACAGGAAACGTAGGTCAGCCCGATGCCGTGGCAGAAATGGATCGACGCCGGATGCCCGCCATGCTCGCCGCAGATGCCGACCTTGAGCTCCGGATTGGTCTTGCGACCTTCATTGACGGCAAACTTCATCAATTCGCCGACACCTTTCTGGTCCAGCACCTCGAAGGGGTTGTCCTCGAGGATGCCGGTTTCGATGTAGGCCGGCAGGAACTTGTTCTCCGCATCCTCGCGGCTGAAAGAGAACGTCGCCTGGGTCAGGTCATTGGTGCCGAAGCTGAAGAACTGCGCGTCTTCCGCCATGCGGCCGGCGCGCAGGCAGGCGCGCACCACTTCCAGCATGCTGCCGAACTTGACGCCGACATTGATGCCGTGGGTCAGTTCAACCACCTTGTGGATGCGCTGCACGTAGTTGTGGATGCGCTTGAGCTCTTCCACGGTGGCCACCTGCGGCACCATGATTTCAGGATGGACCTCGATGCCCTCCTTGGCGCAAAGCGCCGCCGCCTCGAGGATCGCCTTGATCTGCATCTCGTAGATCTCGGGATAGGTGATCCCCAGGCGCACGCCGCGATGACCGAGCATGGGATTCACCTCGGAGAGCGCGCGCACCTTCTTCAGCGTCTTCTCCTTCTTGTGGATCACGTCCTCCTCGAGGTGGCTGTCCTTGAACTCTTCCATGCCGCGGCCAAGCTTGGTCAGGCCGTCGGCATACTGCTGGTAAAGGCGCGGACTCAGCAGCTTGAGGGTTTCCGGCAGTTCCTCGACCGCCTTCAGCGAGTCGCGCAGGTGGTGCAGGTGGGCGATTTCGAGCTCGAGTTGCGCCGAGGTCGGCAGGAACTCATGTAACGGCGGGTCCATCAGACGCACCGTGACCGGCAGGCCCTTCATGGCCTTGAAAATGCCCTTGAAATCGGCACGCTGGATGGGCAGCAGGCGATCCAGCGCGGCCTGGCGTTCCTCGCTGGATTCGGCCAGGATCATCTCCTGCACGATGGGCAA
Organism: Sulfuritalea sp.; assembly: GCA_020853215.1. Lineage (GTDB taxonomy): Bacteria > Pseudomonadota > Gammaproteobacteria > Burkholderiales > Rhodocyclaceae > Sulfuritalea. The sequence goes on from JADYZH010000319.1 coordinate 4,386, forward strand.
TCGATCGGTCGCATTGAACATGCGCTCGGTACGGCACAGGCCGATGCCCATGGCGCCGAAGCCACGCGCCTTGACGGCATCGTCGGGCGTGTCCGCATTCGCCATCACCTTCAGGCGCGCCACCTGGTCGGCCCATTTCAGCAGGGATTCCATGTACTCGTTGAACTCTGCCTGCACCGTCGGCACTTCGCCGGCATAGACCTTGCCATTGCCGCCGTCGATGGTGACCACATCGCCTTCATGCAACGTGGTGTCGCCAATCGTGGCGCACTTCTTGATGTCGTCGATATGGATCGCATCACAGCCGGAGACGCAGGGTTTGCCCATCCCGCGCGCGACCACGGCCGCATGCGAGGTCTTGCCGCCGCGGCTGGTGAGGATGCCCTGCGCCTGGAAGAAGCCGTGGATGTCCTCGGGCTTGGTTTCCTCACGCACCAGGATGATGCGCTCGCCGTTGCGGCCGCGCGTCTCGGCCGTGTCGGCATCGAAAACTATCTTGCCGGAGGCGGCGCCCGGTGACGCCGCCAGACCGGTGGCGAGCGGCTTGCCCTTGAAGTCGGGCGCCAATTGCGGCACCAGCAACTGCTCGAGCACCGCCGGATCGATGCGCAAGAGCGCCTTTTCCTTGGTGATCAGGCCTTCCTTGAACATTTCGACCGAGGTGCGCACCATGGCCATGGCATTCATCTTGCCGTTGCGTGTCTGCAGGCAGTAGAGCGTGCCGCGCTCGATGGTGAACTCGAAGTCCTGGACTTCCTTGTAGTGGGACTCGAGGCGGTTGTGCAGCTCCAGCAATTGCCGGTAGATTTCCGGCATGTCGCTTTCCATTTCGGCGATGGCCTTGGGTGTGCGAATGCCGGCCACGACATCCTCACCCTGGGCGTTGACCAAGTATTCGCCGTAGATCAGGTTTTCGCCGGTGCCGGGATTGCGGGTGAAGCCGACGCCGGTGCCGGAATCATTGCCCATGTTGCCGAACACCATGGTGCAGATATTCACCGCCGTGCCGTTGGCCTGGGCCTTGGTGATCCTGAACTGCTTGCGGTAGTCGATCGCGCGCTTGCCGTTCCAGGAACGAAATACCGCCTGGATTGCGATTTCGAGCTGTTTGTAGGGGTCTTCCGGAAAGGGCTTGCCGGTGTTGGCTTCGATGATCCTGGCGAACTGGTCGGCCAGTTCCTCGAGATGCTCGGCCTTCAGGTCGACGTCCTGCGAGACGCCAACCTTCTTCTTCATCGCCGCCATGGCGTCGTCGAAATGCTTGTCCTCGACACCGAGCGCGATCTTGCCATACAACTGGATGAAGCGCCGGTAGGCATCGTAGCCGAAGCGCGGGTTGTCGGTCAGCTTGATGAGGCCCTGCAGGGTGGTCTTGTTAAGACCCAGGTTGAGGATGGTGTCCATCATGCCCGGCATCGACATCGATGAACCTGAACGCACCGATATCAGCAGGGGATTGTCGGCACCGCCGAACTGCTTGCCGGTCTTCGTTTCGAGATCCTTCATGTTCTTCAGGATCTCCTCCCAGGCGCCCTTGGGCAGCGCATCGTGCTCCAGGTAGGCAAGGCAGGCCTCGGTGGTAATCGTGAACCCGGGTGGCACGTTGAGCCCGATCTGCGTCATCTCGCACAGGTTGGCACCCTTGCCGCCCAGCAGCATCTTGTTCTTGCCGTCGCCATCCTCGAATGCAAACACCCATTGCTGCTTCATAGCCATCTCCCTCATTCCCCAAAAGTAATCAATTTTCCGCCATGCACAAATATTGCCATTCTAAGGTCGTCGCAGGGGGTAATTTCACGATGTAAACGATTTTCCACCGAATAAGAAAATTCCATCCGGTCGCAAGATGCGCTATAAATCACCTATCCGGGATCGTGTCGTAGCACCCCGGCCATCGCGCATGGCTGCATAAGGCAGTTCCCCTGAACGCGGGCAACACCTCCCGCGCCCCGGGGTTGATCGTCTGCGAGGGAACGGGCATGGATATCGTCAGGCAAAAACAGATCAGGGAATGGACCTTGCTCGGGCTCGTGGGCGCGATGGCGTTGATCGCCAACCTTCCCCGTCATCTGGTGGAGCGGATCGGGCTCGATCCAGGCGTATTGATGGCACTGCTGGGCTTTATGGTCGTGATCGCCCTGTTTCTCTATGTACGGTTTTTCTTCTTCCTGTTGTATGCCTTGCTTGCCGTCGGTGCCAACCTGCCGGACCAGTGGGCCACCAGCCTTGGCATCAGCCAGTTTCCGATGCTGGTGGCATTGATCATCATGGTGGCGCTGTCCTTGCTCAACTACGGGGCGAAGATGCTGCCGTCAGGGCTGGAGCCGAAGCCGCGCAAGCAGAATTCCGAAGCGACCCAGGTCCTGCTCGACGCCATCGCGCGTGACAATCTGCCCTACATAAGAACGCTTCTGACCATGCAGTTCGACCTCGATACCGTCGATGACCAAGGCATGACCCCTTTGATGCGCGCGGCCCAGCGCGGCAATTTCAAGGTGGTGCAGATGTTCATCAAATGCGGCGCATCAGCCTTGGCCACCGGGCCGTCGGGACGGGCTTCCGAAGTGGCCTTGCAGCACAATTTTCCGGCCATCAGCGAGTTCCTGAGGAAGGTCGAAGAGGTGCAGTCGGCCGCCGAGGCTGCAAGGAAGGGAAGTACCGAACCGCAGGCCGAATCCGCGGCGGTCGCCTAGCCGGAAACCGCCAGACCCTGCCCGGCTTTTCGCTTCTCCCGACCTGATCCGTTGCCGTCGCGAGGACGGATTTCCTATGCGGTTCTGTCTTCCGTCAGCGCCAGTTGTTCCTTCATCTGCTGGCGGATCAGGTACTTCTGCACCTTGCCGGTGACGGTCATCGGAAAGCTCTCGACAAAACGGATGTATTTCGGAATCTTGTAATGGGCTATTTGCCCGTCACAGAAGCTCCGGATCTCCGCTTCAGTCACCCTCTGCCCCTCGCGCGGAATGATCCAGGCGCACAACTCCTCGCCATATTTTTTGTCCGGCAGGCCGACCACCTGGACGTCCTGCACCTTGGGATGGCGAAACAGGAATTCCTCGACTTCGCGCGGATAGATGTTTTCGCCGCCGCGGATGATCATGTCCTTGATGCGACCGACGATGTTGCAATAGCCCTCCGCGTCGATGGTCGCCATGTCGCCGGTGTGCATCCAGCCGGCCGCGTCGATGGCTTCGGCGGTGCGCTCGGGATCGTTCCAGTAGCCGAGCATGACCGAATAGCCGCGCGTCAGCAGTTCTCCCGGCGTTCCGTGCGGTACGATGCGGCCTTCGCCATCGACCACCTTGACCTCGACATGCGGCTGGATGCGGCCCACCGTGGACACGCGCCGGTCGAGCGGATCGTCGGTGGAACTCTGGAAGCTGACCGGCGATGTTTCTGTCATGCCGTAGGCGATGGTGACTTCGCGCATGTTCATGCGGTCGACGACCCGCTTCATGACTTCCACCGGACAGGGCGAGCCGGCCATGATGCCGGTGCGCAGGCCGGACAGGTCGTAATCCGCAAACTGCGGGTGATCGAGCATGGCGATGAACATGGTCGGCACGCCATGCAAGGCGGTGCAGCGTTCGGCTGCCACTGCCTGCAGGGTCGCCAGCGGATCGAAGCCTTCGGCCGGGTACACCATGGTCGAGCCGTGGGTGACACACGCCAGGTTGCCCAGCACCATGCCGAAGCAGTGATACAGGGGCACCGGAATGCACAGCCTGTCCTCGGGCGTCAGGCGCATCGCTTCGCCGATGAAGAAACCGTTGTTGAGGACGTTGTGATGGCTCAGGGTCGCGCCCTTCGGCGCACCGGTGGTGCCCGAGGTGAACTGGATGTTGATCGGGTCGTCGAACTGCAGCTCACCTCCGAGCTTTTCCAGTGCCGCGAGTTCGCCCGCGGTGGGTTCCGTCAGCATGTCATCGAAATTGAGCATGCCCGGGGTTTTTTCACGGCCCATGCGGATCACGTACTGCAGAGCGGGCAGTCTTGCCGCGCGCAGCGGGCCGGGGGCCTGGGTAGCCAGCTCGGGCGCCAGGTCACCGAGCATTTCCAGGTAGTTGCTCGACTTGAACACCGGAGCGAGGATCAGCGCCCGGCAATCAACCTTGTTCAGGGCATACTCGAGCTCGGCCCGCCGGTAGGCCGGATTGATATTCACCATCACCAGGCCGGCCTTGGCCGTGGCGAACTGGGTCAGGACCCATTCCAGGTTGTTCTGTGACCAGATGCCGATGCGCTCGCCGCGCTTGAGGCCGAGCCGCATCAGCCCGCAGGCCAGCCGGTTCGCCTTGTCATGGAGTTCGCCGTAACTGAGCCGGACTTTCTGGTGGGTAACCACCAGCGCCTCCCTTGCCGAATGTCGCGCACAAACTTCGTCGAAGTAGTTGCCTATCGTCTGGCCGATCAGGGCCTGCGCGCTTGCGCCGTGGACATAGCTCGATACTACAGTCATTTGCCTATCGACTCCGTCAAGATTGCGGATTCATTTCTCCGACAGCAGGCCGTTCAGCGAAAACAGATAATCCCTCTGTCCCAAACTCACTGCCGCCGTGATATTGCTGCGATCGACACGCGACATGAGCTTGAAACTCATGACATGGTCCTGGCTGCTCAACAGCAGCACGCCCGAATTGCCGAACAAATGGACGCTGCCATCCTCGTGGCTCAGGATGCCGGTAATCGACTGCTGGGTTCCGCTGGGAACCGCGGTCCAGGTGAGTCCCTTGTCGCCGCTGCGATACACATGTCCACGCATGCCGGCGGCAATCACGTTGCCGTCCTTTTGTACCAGGCCGGTCCAGAACGATCCCTTGTTGTCGGTCTGGATCGCCGTCCAGTTGCGGCCGCCATCGGTCGAGCGCAATAATTTACCGGCCTCGGCGGCGACAAATGCCAGCCCGTCGGACCCGGCGAATATCTGGAACATGTGACTATCGCCGGCCTCACCCTCGACCAGCTTTCGTTCCTGCCAGTTCTTGCCGCCGTCGTCGGTTTCCAGTGCCAGTCCGAACTGGCCCACCGCCAAACCATGTTGCGCATTCTCAAACCAGATCGACATCAGTACGCGATCCTTGCCCGGATCGGCACGCTGTATCTGCCAGTTTTCGCCGCCGTCGGATGTTGTCAATATCGTGCCGTCGTGTCCGGCGGCCCAGCCCTGCTTGTCGTTGAGGAAAAACACGCTGGTCAGCACGGTGCGCGTCGGCACGCTTTTGGCTTGGCGGAATTTCTTGCCGTCGTCGGAAAGCGCCACAACGCCATAGTCACCCACGGCGACGATGCGTTTGCCGGCCAGTGTCGCGGCGATGATGGCGGCCTTTTCGATATGCGTGATGACGGGCGCACTGCCCGCAGTGCCGCCCGGTTTCGCCGTCTCGCCAGCGCCGACTTTTGCGCCGCCGAACAGCGCCAGGGCCAGCAGCAGGGAGGCAACAGTGTGAATATGTCGTATCGTCATGATCGTCCCCATCTCAATGGCCGATGGCCGGCGCCTTGACCGGCCCCTTGCGCGGAAACAGGGAATCGAGCTTGACGGCGAACGCAGGCAGCACCGTAATTGCCATCACCATGTTGATCA
>JADYZH010000320.1 GCA_020853215.1 Sulfuritalea sp.
AGCCAGGGCAGGATTTCCCGCTTGCGCGCATGGTCGAGCGCGGCCAGCGGTTCGTCCAGCAGCAGCAGGCGCGGCGCGGTGAGCAGGGCGCGGGCGATCGCCACGCGCTGCTGCTCGCCGCCGGAAAGCCGGTCGGGCAGGCGCTCGAGCAGCGGGCCGAGGCTGAGCAGGTCGATGATGGGCGCGCGTCGTGAAGAGTCGGCGCTGGTGCCACGGCGAAATGTGCGGCGCATGCCGTAGTCGAGATTGCCGCTGACGGTGAGATGCGCGAACAGGCGCGCGTCCTGGAACACGTAGCCGAGCGGGCGGCGGTGGGTCGGCATGAAGGTGGCAGCGTCCTGCCAGGTCTCGCCATTCACGGCCAGCCGGCCGGCGCCGCGTTCCAGCCCGGCGATGCAGCGCAGCAGCGTGGTCTTGCCGCAGCCGGACTGGCCGAAGACGGCGGTGACGCCGCGCCCCGGCAGGTCGAGGTCGACGTCGAGAGTGAAGCCCGGGTAGTCCAAACGGAAGGTCGCGGCGATGCTCATTTGCGTCGCCCGGTCGGATTCAGCGTGTACAGCGTCAGCAGCACGACGAAGGAGAAGAGCAGCATGCCGCCGGCCAGCCAGTGCGCCTGGCCGTATTCGAGCGCCTCGACGTGGTCGTAGATCAGCACCGAGACGACGCGCGTCCGGTCCGGGATGTTGCCGCCTATCATCAGCACCACGCCGAATTCGCCGACGGTGTGGGCGAAGCCCAGGATCGTCGCGGTCAGGAAGCCCGGTTTCGCCAGCGGCAGGGCGACGCTGAAGAAGGCGTCGAGCGGCGATGCGCGCAAGGTGGCGGCGGCTTCCAGCGGCCGCTCGCCGATGGCCTCGAAGGCGTTCTGGATCGGCTGCACGACGAAGGGCATGGAATAGAACACCGAGGCCACCACGAGGCCCCAGAAGGTGAAGGGCAAGAGGCCGATGCCGGCCCATTCGGTGAAGCGGCCGACCACGCCCTCCGGCCCCATCAGCAGCAGCAGGTAGAAGCCCAGCACCGTCGGCGGCAGCACGATGGGCAGCGCCACCACGGCGCCGACCGGGCCCTTCCACCACGAGCGCGTGCGCGCCAGCCACCAGGCGAGCGGCGTGCCGACCAGCAGCAGGATCAGCGTGGTGGCCGTGGCCAGCTTGAAGGTCAGCCAGATCGCGGCGAAGTCGGCGGGGTTCATAACCGGTTCACCGCCGAGATGCAAATCCGGTCCGGTGGAATCGATGGCAGCTGCGCCTCGACGGCCGGCGAGCGGCCCTGGATGATATGGCGGGCGATGTCGGTGTCCAGCATGTACATGACTCAGGCGCCGGTTTCGTCGTCAAAGACGCCACGGGCCGACGGCGGAACGTTCATCGGTCGCTCGCTCATGAAATCGTCCGACAGATCAAGAGCGCGGACCAAGCTGAAGAACTCGCCCCAGGTGCGCGCTCCGGGCCGGGTCGAGAGCAGCACGTCGCCGGTGGCCTCGTCGCGGCTGACGAAAACCTCTTCGCCCTCGAATCGGAATTCGGCGGGCAGGCGAACCGCCTGGCTGGCGCCGTGCTTGAACAGTTTTGCGGTGCGGGTTTCAATCATGGCCTGCCTCCCGATAAAAGTATATCCACAAGTGGATGCCTGGTCGCGTTCAATGACACATGAGAGCAGTGGTCATGACCCGCATGCCCTCGGCAACGTGCCGTGCGCGGCCGCAATCGGCGACGAAGGCGGGGCGGGAAGGGCGCCGGGTGGTGTTGGTCTGCTGCGTAGCGGGCGATTCCCCACTGACGAAAGTCGGCGCTGGTGATACGGCAGCTGGTCGGCCTTTGCGACCAGTCAAATCCGCAGATATCAACGGCGGGTTCCCGCCACATTCCTGACATTGCCAAGAGCTTGCAAGTGCCCAGCGATCCCAAGGTGTCTGATCGAATTTCTGAACGTTCCTACTTTCATGCTCACAGGCTATCTTTTGAGAATATCTTGGCCTTTCCAGTGCATTGCACGACAATTGCCAAAATCCCAAGAATACCCAGCCAGTGATCTCCGCCTACCACACCAAATACTTCGCTTACGAGCTGACGCGACGCTGCCCGACGGACAGTGTTGAAAAGCTCGCAGGTGCGCTTGTGGATGCGCAGGTTGACCTCAATCCACATCAAGTCGATGCGGCCCTGTTCGCCTTCAACTCGCCGCTTTCCAAAGGCGCGCTGCTGGCGGACGAGGTCGGCCTCGGCAAGACGATCGAAGCGGGACTCGTGCTCTCCCAGAAGTGGGCCGAGCGCAAGCGGCGCATCCTGATCATTACCCCCTCGAACCTGCGCAAGCAATGGTTTCAGGAGTTGGCCGAAAAATTCTTTCTGCCCTGCCGGATTCTCGAAGCCAAGCCCTATAACGCCGCGATCAGGCAAGGCCAGTTCCGCCCTTTTGAAGTGCCCGAAATCGTCATCTGCTCCTATCAGTTCGCCAAGAGCAAGGCCGGCGACGTGCAGGCTGTGCCGTGGGACCTGGTAGTGATCGACGAAGCGCACCGGCTGCGCAATGTCTACAAACCGTCGAATGTCATCGCCAACACGCTCAAACTGGCATTGGCCGGCAAACACAAGCTGCTGCTTACGGCGACGCCTTTGCAGAATTCGCTGCTGGAGCTGTTCGGGCTGGTCAGCTTCATCGACGAACATACCTTCGGCGACCTGAAAAGCTTTCGCGAACAATTCGCCAATCTGAATCAGGAGCAGGTATTCGAGACGCTCAAGGCGCGCCTCAAGCCTGTCTGCCATCGCACCCTGCGCCGGCAGGTTACGGCCTACATCCCCTACACCAAGCGCCTACCGCTGGTCGAGGAGTTCACTCCGGAGGAAAGCGAAGACCGGCTCTATCATCTCGTCTCCGAATATCTGCAACGGGACAATCTCCAGGCGCTGCCGGCCGGTCAGCGCAGCCTGATGACACTGGTGCTGCGCAAGCTCCTGGCCTCATCGACGTTTGCCATTGCTGGCGCGCTGACCTCGATTTCCAACCGCCTCAAGGCCAAGCTCCGCAAGCAAGAGCCCGCCGAATCGCTGGAAGGCGAACTGGATCAGGACTACGAAGCCCTCGACGAATTGACAGAAGAGCGGGCCGAGGAATGGACGGACGACGAGCCTGTTGAACTCCTTACCGAAGACGACCGCCGGGCACTTGAGCAGGAAATTGCCGACCTCGACGACTTCGCCCAACTGGCCACCTCCATTCAGCACAATGCCAAGGGCAAGGCGCTGCTGAAGGCGCTGGCAATCGCCTTCGCCAAGGCCAAGGAAATCGGCGCCGATCAGAAGGCCATCATCTTCACCGAATCGCGCCGCACCCAAAGCTACCTCCTTCGCGTGCTGGCGGACAGCCCGTTTCGAGAGGGCATCGTCCTGTTCAACGGCTCGAACACTGATGATGGCTCCAAGCTGATCTACAACCAATGGCTGGAACGCCATCAGGGCAGCGACCGTGTCACCGGTTCGCGCTCGGCGGACATGCGCTCCGCGCTGGTGGATTATTTCCGCGAGCAGGGCCGCATCATGATCGCCACCGAGGCGGGCGCCGAAGGCATCAACCTTCAATTCTGTTCGCTGGTAGTGAATTACGACCTGCCGTGGAACCCGCAGCGCATCGAGCAGCGCATCGGCCGCTGCCATCGCTACGGCCAGAAGCACGACGTGGTGGTGGTGAATTTCCTAAACCGCAAGAATGCCGCCGACCAGCGCGTCTTCGAGTTGCTGTCCGAAAAGTTCCAGCTCTTTGAAGGCGTCTTCGGTGCCAGCGACGAAGTGCTGGGTGCCATCGAATCCGGCGTCGATTTCGAGAAGCGCATCGCCGCCATCTACCAGAACTGCCGCAAGCCGGAAGAGATCGCCACCGCCTTCAACCAACTCCAGCTTGAACTGAGTCTGGAGATCAACGAGTCGATGACGCGCACGCGCCAGCAGTTGCTGGAGAACTTCGACGACGAAGTGCGCGAAAAGCTCAAGGTGCGCGACGAGGTCTCCCGAGCCTACCTCAACCGCTACGAACGCCTGCTGATGCAGCTTACGCGGCATGAACTGGAGGGCCAGGCCGAATTTCTGGGGGATGCCTCGTTTCGCCTGGCGGCAAACCCGTTCCCGCAGCAAGCATCCACCATCCCGCTGGGCCTGTACGAACTGCCGCGCCGTTCCGGGGAGGCCCACCTCTACCGGCTCAACCATCCACTGGCCGAAGCCATCGTCGCGCAGGCGAAGGCCCGCGAACTGCCACCGGCCGAGGTCCGCTTCGACTATGGCCAGCACGACGGCAAGGTCACAACCCTTGAGCCCTTGATCGGCAAGACCGGCTGGCTGGCTCTTTCGTTCTTCAGCGTCGAGGCGCTCGACCAGGCGGAAGATCATCTGATCTTCTCGGCTGTCACCGATGACGGCCAAACACTGGACGACGAAGTCGCGCAACGCCTGCTGACGCTGCCAATAACTTCGCCTCCTCTCGATCTTTCACTCCCTCTCCCTCAGGGAGCGGGCCGCCACATCATTCCCCCTCTCCCTCAGGGAGAGGGCTGGGGAGAGGGTGGGGTTCAGGCAACCCTGGCAACATTAACCCAACATCGCCAAACCACTATCCAGCGCAACATATCCGAGCGCAACGCCCGCTTCTTCGAGGCCGAGGCCGACAAGCTCGACGGCTGGGCCGACGATCTCAAGGTGGGCCTGGAACGCGAAATCAAGGAAATCGACCGCCAGATCAAGGAGGCCCGCCGCGCCGCCACGACCGCCCTAACGCTGGAAGAAAAGCTGGCCGGGCAAAAGCAGATCAAGGCCCTCGAAACCCAGCGCAACCAGAAGCGGCGTTCCCTGTTCGACGCCCAGGATCAAGTGGATAAGCAGCGCGAGGAATTAATCGCGGTCATCGAAGGCAAGCTGGACCAGACCACAGCTTTGCTACCCTTGTTTACGTTGCGGTGGACGCTGCAATGATGGCGGAAAACGCACCCGAGCCGCGGAAGCCCGCGCTGCTGCCATGTACTGCGCCGTGTCGCCAGCGCCGACTTTTTGGGGTACGACCGAATGGCTCGCCTGGTGAGCCTTCCTGCGGGTACACTCGCAATGCCATTTGAAAATATCACTCCACCAGCAGGAGAGGAAAACAATAATCCCTCGATTGTGAGAAGTTCAATTCCCTCGAATTCGGGGGAATTGGCAGCTTGGGAATGCCACCTATGAAACATGATTCTGTTACCGGCGTTGAGCCTGAGATTCTTCGTTGGGCCAGGAAATCGGTCGGGCTTACCGTTACCGATGTTGCCGACATGCTCAAGCGGCAGCCGGAAGAGATCGAGGCATGGGAGGACGGCAGGGCTGCGCCGACCTATCCGCAGCTGGAAAAGTTGGCGTATCAAATATACAAGCGCCCGCTGGCGATATTTTTTCTGCCCTCGCCCCCCGAAGAAACCCTTCCGCAGCGGGAGTTCCGCACCCTGCCTGATGCGGATATGCAAACTCTGGCACGCGACACCTACCTCCACATCCGCCGCGCCCACGCCTACCAGATCGGTTTGCAGGAGTTGTTCGACGGCCACAACCCCGCCGAGCGCCATATCTGGAAGGCCATCACGCTTTCGCAATCGCAGGATGTCGCATCGCAAGCGGCGGTCATTCGCGAATATCTGGGTATCTCGCTCGACCAGCAGACGGCCTGGAAAAGCGATGAGCAGGCGCTGAAAGAATGGCGCAAGACGATTGAGGGGTGCGGCGTCTTCATCTTCAAGGCCGCTTTCAAGCAGAAGGACATCTCGGGCTTCTGCCTGATGGACGACCATCTGCCGGTCATCTATCTGAACAACAGCACGACCAAGACCCGCCAGATATTCAGCCTGCTGCACGAACTTGCGCACCTGTTGTTGAGCATGAACGGCTTGAGCAAGTTCGATACGAGCTATATCGAGCACTTGCCCAAGAGGGAAAAAGAGATCGAGCGCTTCTGCAACGCCATCGCCGCCGATGTGCTGATTCCGGGCAGCGACTTTGCCACTCAGGTGAAGCAATTTCCGGCAGACGTGGAAAGTGCAAACGAAGCGCACTTCTCGGACCTCGCCGAACGATATGGCGTGAGTAGGGAGGCGATCTTGCGGCGCTTTCTCGATATGGGGCGAGTCAGCAAGGCTTTCTATGAAAGCAAGGCCAAGTTCTGGGCCGCGCAGAAGCAGCAGGGCGGTGGAGGCAACTGGTATCTCAACCAGGGGGCGTACATCAGCGACCGTTTCGCCAAAGAGGTCGTCAGCCGACATTACCGGCACCAGATCACTCTGGAACATGCCGCCGATCTTCTGGGTATCAAGCCGAAGAGCTATGCCGGATTTGAAGAGCGCGTCCTCCAAGGTGCCGAAGCATGAACTATGTCTTCGACACCAGCTCCATTCGTTCCCTCCAGCACTTCTATCCGCGCGTGTTCAAGAGCATCTGGGATGGCCTGGATGAGCTCGTCGCACAAGAAGAACTGATTTCCACGCGCGAGGTATTCAACGAGCTCGAAAGGCAGGCCGTCAGTGATGAGGTCCTGAAATGGGCAAAGAATCACAAGGCCATGTTTTCCACGCCGACCGGGGCTGAACTCCTGTTCGTCGCCGAGATATTCAAGATCAGGCACTTCCAAGGCTTGATTGGCGCGCAACAACGCTTGAAAGGAACGCCCGTCGCCGACCCCTTCGTTATCGCCTGCGCCAGGATCAATCAGGCTACGGTGGTGACGGAAGAAGGTTGGCAACGCGGGGGCAAGCCGCTGGCGCTCAAGCCCACCGCCGCCAAGATTCCCAACGTCTGCGCACACTTCACGATTCCCTGCATCGACCTGGAAGAATTCATGCACCAGCAAGGGTGGACGTTTTGATGGCGGGCCGGCAAGAACTCGAATCCACCTGGATAGGCAGGGCAAACCGGCCGAAGACGGCATCGCGCATCCTGCCGGAATATCCCGCACAGAGTTATCACGCCAAACACCGTGCCGCCAGCGCCGACTTCTTCGAATACCGGTTGAACTTCGGCGACAACCCGCCGGCGTTGTTTGCAAGTGAATGGGAGATTGCATGAAGAACCGCGTCCACTGCTGTCCGGTTAAATTGAAGGGTGAATTGCTGTAAGCCATGTGTGACAAGGGTTTCCGAGCGACGAGAGGTGTCTCCGATTTGAATCTGGAAATGGGGTTCCCGCAGAATTCCGGGCTTTGGC
>JADYZH010000321.1 GCA_020853215.1 Sulfuritalea sp.
ATGCAAGAGGTCCGCGGTTCGATCCCGCGTACCTCCACCAAACGATACGTCCCTATCGTCTAGAGGCCTAGGACAATACCCTTTCACGGTATGAACCGGGGTTCGAATCCCCGTGGGGACGCCAGCATAACCCCACTACGCTGGGCGATCCGGTAACGGATCGCCCCAGCGCGAGTGGCAGGATCGAGGATCACCTCTTCGATCAGTGTGCCGATGAAGTCTTTCAGGTGGTCGCGATTTAGCGCGGCCATGTCATCGGCTAGTGCGTCGAGCATCCGGCGCACGTCGTTTTCCTTGACGGCCGCCAGTGCCTTGGCCCGGCGCGTCTCATCCTCCAGACTGGTCAAACGCTGGTCGATTCCTTCCCTCTGGCTTTCAAGCTCATCCAGGCGCCTCAGCAGGGGCCCTGGTGCGTTCATTTCCTCGAGCAGGCCCGTTAGTTTCCGGATGCGCGCCTCAATGTCGCGCCGCTCGGCCTGCATTGCCTGCAGCTCGTGGCCGTCGCCGGGCTGCTGGGCGGCCTGGGCGGTGTCGGTCATCGTCTGGACCATCGCATCGCTGCGGATGTCGATCGCAACCTGATGCAGGACCGCCTCTTCGAGCATGGCGGACTTGATGTTCGAGCTGCCGACCCGGTAATTGCCGGCGTTGCCATGCCATGCCTGGCCGTCGGGCGTCATCACCTTGCCGGCCAGCAGGTAGTCGGATATCCGCACACGGGTTGCCCGGGATGCTTTCTTGCCTTCCAGACGCGCTAGGATGGCCTCTGCCGTGTCGTTGGTGATCAGGGCGGCATGTGTATCACGCTGGATGATCCAGTCGCTCCTGGGCCGTCGTTTGCCTGCTCCTGCGTCTTCTTTTCCGCGCATCATGTTCCAGACGGTGTGTCCGGCGTAGGTCAGCGCGGTCCATTCCAGATGCGCGAGGCTGCTCTTGGCCATGTCGATGCCGAGCTGGTCGGCCAGTTGGCGCCCGTTCTTCCCTATCGCTCGGCCCTGCAACCAAGCTGCGATCTTCGGTCCGTTAGTGTCTGGCTCCAGCTTGCTCTTGGTGACCGCGACGCCGTCGCGGATCTGGCCCGTATCGATCGACACTAGGCGATAGCCAAAAGGCGCCCGGCCGCCGGCGCGAAATCCCTGCCTGACGTTTTCCGCCATGCCGGCCAGCCCCTTCTCGCGGCTCATCAGGCTATGTACTTCGTCCATGGCCTGCAGGACGCTATCGAGGATCACCTGGCTGATCGGGTCGACCTCGGGAACCTTGGCGAAGATGATGTCGATGCCGAGCTTCTTGCATTCGTGCCGAAAGGCCTCGGCGATATAGCGCCGGCGGCCGATGCGGCTGGTGTCGTAAATCAGAATCGCCGTCCACGCGCGCGTCTTGAGCTTCAGTTCGCGCAGCAGCTGCTGGAAGCCGGGCCGGTCGGCGTCCTTGCCGGACTCGACGGCGTCGGCGTATTCAGCGGTGACGATCAGGTCGCGCGTCTTGGCCAGCGCCAGAAGTTCGTGGCGTTGCGCCTGGATCGAGATCGCGCTGCGATCCTTCGACGAGCGGCAGTACAGGGCGGCTTGTTTTGGCATGGAAGTCCAGAATGAGCGCGACCGCTGCCTCAGCGACCACGCGTGGGTCGGGTCTATTTGAACTGGTGATTTTGAGCGCGCGTCGGGGCATGGTCAAGTGGGGCAGCATGTGCCGATCACGGCAACGCAGAGGCCCGAAGCGCATTCATGCACACGGGTATGTGAAGCGGGTTCGCTTCACCATAGGCCGCGGCTTCATTGGGGCCACTCTGATCGTGACTGTCGGCAATAAGAGTGCCGACTGAGTCGCGGGTAGCCCATTGCGAGCCATCTGGATTTTCACCATCGAAGCAAGCATTCCTGGGTTCGGGTGTATGACCCGCCATGTCTTGTGCGCCGTACATATCCAATCCCACGTCTTTACCTTGTCCATGAAATCGAGCCAACGGTGGTCGACGCGGTCGACCACACATTGAGCAAGAGCCATATTCGTGCGGAGGTCGTACCTCGCTCGCATTTCATGAATACGAAATTGCCTTCAAAACTGTCGGCGACTATGACCTAGGTCATATAGATACATTTATTTCGATGCCATTTAGCTAAAAAAGTAGCGTCATTGGTCACATTGCCGCCCTTTCATCTGACGAAAGGGGGGCGCCATGGCGCTCAAACAGGGCAATGGTCTACAGGGCTGGGAAATTGCGGTCACCAAGAAACTCGTCGGAGAATTCCGCCGGCGGTCACGAAGTCTGTATCGGGAGGAATTCGACGACCTCCTGCAGGAATGCTTGGTGCACTGGCTTGAAGTGCGGCGGCAGGTAGTCCCCGACCCGGGCGGTCCGCCGATTGCCTACATGGCGCGGGTCGTGCGCAATAAGCTGATCGATCTGGCTCGCGAGCGGGAGACCGACAAGCGACGGGGCGACCAGGAGACCGTTTCCCTGGACGACACGGTGGGTGACTCCGAGGACGCGCCCACCTATGCCGATCTGGTCGATGCCGAACAGGGTCGTGAGTCGGGTGGGCAAGAGTCTTTCGATCCGGCTGACATTCGTATCGACGTTACGGAGGTCATGAGGCGGCTCACGCCGGAGCAGCGGCGGCTGTGCGAACTGCTCGGCGCACAGGGCCTCTCCATCAAAGAGGCCTCAGAGAAGCTCCGAATCCCGCGCGCAACGCTCTACGAGGAAATCAAACGTATCCGCAGGATCTTCGCCCTGCATGGCCTGGATGACTATCTGCAGCCCTAATCCAAACATTGCCGACACTTTGCCGAGGGATTTCGTATGACTGAACCATGACCTGAAACCGCGCCGATTCGATGATCAAATTCACTGTGACCAGCACCAAGGGGGGTGTCGGCAAGACCACGCTCACCGCCAATCTGGGGGCGCTCCTTGCCGACATAGGGCTGCGTGTTCTCCTGATCGACGCCGACGTGCAACCCTCGCTGTCGAAATATTTTCCGCTGGCGGTGGCGAAACCGGCTGCCGGCCTGACCGAGGTAATCGTGCGCGGTGCGGTCAGCGCGTCGTGCATCACGGCGACCCGGTATCAGAACCTCGACATCGTGATCTCCGACGACCCCGAGGGCAATCTGCCTCACTGGCTGCTGAATCGCATCGACCGTGGCTTTCGGCTGCGCTTTGCGCTCCAGTCGCCGGCGGTGATTGATGCCTACGACTGCGTGCTGATCGATACCCAGGGCGCCATCGGACCATTGCAGGATGCGGCGGTGCTTGCCGCCGACATCCTGGTGTCGCCGATCACCCCAGAGATCCTCTCGGCCCGCGAATTCCGCGACGGCACCATGGAGCTGCTCGATCGCCTGGAGCCGGGCGGCGCACTGGGCGCCAGCCTGGGCCCGATGAAAGCGGTGATCTACCGGCAGGATCGCAGTGCCGATGCCCGGATCATTGCCAGCGGCATCCGCGAGGACTTCATCAAGCTCAAGGGCCGGGTAGCGGTTCTGGAAACCGTGGTGCCCCATGCCAAGGCCTACAAGGAAGCGGCGACGCTGCGCGTTCCGGTGCATCGCCACGAACGCAAGCGCGACGGCCCGACGCCGAGCGCCTACACCGTCATGCATCAGTTGGCCTGGGAGTTGATCCCCAGCCTCGAAGGCGTGTTCGCCGATCTGCTGCCCAGACGGGAGGCTCAGGGTGAGTGACGAAGCGCAGCCGCTTGGCGGCGCTGTCGTGATTGATCAGGCTGCAACGGCACCCGCACAAGTGCCAGCGAGGTCCACGTTAATCGAACAGAGACGACGCTTGGTCGCCGAGTCCTTGCAGGTCGGCAATCTGGGCAACAACGCTCGTAATTTGCCGGCCCAAGGCGATCCGACCCATGACTGCCAGATCGAGCTCTCGGTAGAGGATATCCATCCCTATGAGCACAACCCGCGTCGGGCCAATAACGCCAAATTCAATGAGATCAAGGAATCGATTCGCGCCAGCGGCCTGCGCAATCCCTTCACCGTAACCCGCCGGCCGGGTGAATCGCACTTTGTGGTTGAGGCCGGCGGCAACACGCGCCTCCTGGCCATCCGGCAACTTTGGGCCGAAACACGCGAGCCGCGTTTCCACAAGCTCGGCGTCTTGTTTCGGCCGTGGCGCTCGGAAAGTCACGTCCTCACCGCCCACCTCATCGAGAACGAGCAGCGCGGCGACATGACATTCTGGGACAAGGCCAGCGGTGTCGTGGATCTCAAGGCCCGAATCGAAGCGGAGAAGGGAAGCACGCTCTCGCTGCGGCAGCTCGAAGAAGAAATGAAGGCGCTGGGCTTGTCCATCAATACCGCGACGCTGGCCCACTACCTGTTCGCCACCGAGCGGCTGGGCACCCTGGGCGAGGCCGTTGCCGATCTGTCGGGCCTGGACGTCAAAACCCTCCAGCCGCGGCTCAATTCCATGAAGCGCTATGCGCAGACGCGCACATCTTTGGCCGAGGACCAACTCTATGCGATGGTCTTCGAACCGGCCTTTCGCCATACTGCCGACGAGTATCGGCGCACGTCCAGCTTCAGCATTGCGGCGGTATGCCGTGCATGCGAGGAGGAGCTGGCTGATGTACTCGGCGAGCCTGTTGCCGAACTGCGCATGGCGCTCGAACCGGCGGCACGGCTGCCAGTCTCACCGGGTGGCTCGACAGCGGGACCTGCTGTTAGCACCGCTAACACCGGGGCGGCCATTCCTAGGCTCCGTGCTCAGGCAGATGGTGCGATTCCGGTCACGACCGAAGGCGCTGCGAGTCATTCTCGGGTTATCGAACAGGTGCGCTTGTGCGCTGGCTTCGTCGGAATCAGCGATTGTCTGCGCAGCGACGAAGCGGCGCCCCTTGGGTACTGCATGGACGCGTTGCCGATTCCGCCTCATGGCGATTCGCTGCATCCAAGCCGGCAATGGGCGTGGCAACTCTTGACGCTGGTGTCCGCAGCGGCGCCCCTGCCGGAAAGTGTTGCGGCCGGCCATCCATGCGCCGCTGATAGCCCGTCCCGGATGTCCGACCATCCGACGGATGCCTTCCAGTTCGATTCCGCGTTCTTCGGTTGGCTGGTCGATGCCAATGACCAGACGGCCAGCGCCTGCTGGGATCTCCTCGGTCTGGTCAGGGAATTCTGCTCATCCGCTTCCACGCCCGGCCTGCCGGGCAGTGGACCAGACGCGGAGGACACCTGATGCTGCCGCTGCTCGACACGCAGGTGCGCCTGGTTCTGCTCAGTCACGTCGCCGTGCGACTGGCCGAGGCGCAGCCGGATGACCTCCACGCCGCCGGCATCGCGAACGAACAACTCGTCTGCTTGCGGCAACTGTCGGCGCTCGATCTCAACCGTCTCGCCACGATGCGCGGTCTGACCATCGGCGTGACTTTCGATGCCGCCGAACTCACTGAGGGCCTGCGCACGGTGTCGCTGGTGAATGAGGCCAAGGCGCTGGAGGCGTATTTCATTTGCCATGGTGCGTCCTGGCAGATGATGAGCGCGCTCTTCAAAATCCGCCGCAAGGTGACGCTCAAGCGCCGCCGCGACTGCGGTGCATGGAGACCGTCAGGCCGCTTCCCGCTTCCCGATACCGCTTTGCGCGAGCGCATTTACCGGGCATGGATGGCGATCGAGGACCCGGATCCGAGGGTGCGCTATTACCGCCTGCATCAGGCATTCCCAAAGCATCCCCTCGCCGTTCTGGAGGCGGTGGTGCGCGGTTTCGAGGACGAGCGATGAACGGCCGTCCCTCGATTCCGCCGGGCATTACCGCCGAACTGCTGCTCGAAGTCTTCGACCTGCCGATCAGCTTCCACCGTTGCCTGGTCCCGATCACGGGTGGCGTGACGGCGGCACTGATGCTCTCGCAGGCCATCTGGACCAGCGAGGCGCTCGACCCCGAGCTCGGCGGCTGGTTCTGCAGGTCCCAGGAGGAGTGGACCGAAGAGACCGGGCTTTCGCGCTGGGAACAGGAAACGGCACGGCGAGCTTTGCGCACTGGCGGCTTTCTCGAAGAGCGACGCGCCGGCATGCCGGCGAAGCTCTGGTTTCGGGTACGCCCCGAAGTCGTTGTCCGCGCATTGCAGGCGCACGCCAACCCGGTTCGCCGATGACGGTGCACAGGCCCAGCATGAGAGACCGCGAACCGAGAATCGTAACCCGCGCCGATGGTGATCCTTGGCAATCCGCCCAACAGGAACGAGCGCTGGCGATCCTCTGGCCGCTGCTGGGGCGGCATATCGCGTTTCATCGGCGGCTGGTGGACCTGACGGCGAACGTGAAGGCAGCGCTGTTGCTTTCCCAATCGATCTACTGGACGCGCCACGGGCGCGACATCGCCCGGACCGGCGGGTGGTTCCTCAAGACCACCGAGCAATGGGAGATGGAAACCGGACTTTCGGCCAAGGAACAAGCCACCGCCCGCGAATTGTTGCGCAAACTGGCGATCCTCAACGAGCAGCGCATCGGCATCCCGGCGCGGCTGCATTTCCGTCTATGCGTCGATCAGCTCGGCATCTTGCTCAGCGAGCGGATCGGCAGGGCGTCGGCGAGTCTGGACTGGGCTGACGGCGCCGCCGTCGCGGAACTGCTGGGGCCGTCGCTCGCCTATCACCGCACATTGGCCGGCATCGGCGGCGGGGTCCATGCCGGCCTGCTGTTGTCACGCGCGCTGCACCTGACGCGGTTGCAGATGCGCCGGCAGTTGCAGGAGTGGATCGGCAGTTCGACCGACGTGTGGACCGAGCAGATCGGTCTCACGCGCCGCGAACAGGAGATTGCGCGTCGGGAGTTGGTGGGCGTCGGCGTCTGGGACGAAACACTCGTCGGCATTCCCCCGCGACGACTCGCCCGCATCCGGCTGGATTGCCTGCTCGCGCGGCTGGCGGGGGATGAATCCGGCGATGCCAATCGCATCGAATTGACGCATTCGCCAGAGTGCGGTGTTGTCACACTCAATCTTCCACAAAACGGCGAAACAAGCATGCGGGATTCCCACATTCATGTTTTGCCGAAAGCGCCAAAATTGATTCGACAAAAACGCCATCACTGTTCTGCCGAAACCGCCAATCTACATATACAAGGAAGTACACGTGGTTTAGTACAACAACCACCCACGATGGAAACCATCGCTGATGAGGGATGGTCGCAAGCTCGTGGTGGTGATCTGATCCTGCCGGAAAGCTTGCTCCCTGAAGAACGTGCGGCGGCGCTCCTCCTGCTTAAGCCCTGCGCGCAGCAAGCTCAGGCCTTGCTCGACGAGCTGAGCGCCCGGATGCAGGCAAGGACGGTGCATACCAGCCCGCTTGCCTATCTGCGTGGTCTGGTCAGGCGAGCCACGGCCGGCGAGTTCGTGCCGGAACTGGGACAACGCGTGGCGGCCGCCCGGCGCAGGCAAGCGGAGGAATTGATTCTGCGCCAACAGCGCGAGGCTAAGGAACAGCACCTTGCCGCCGAGTGTGCGACTCCGGAACACCAGGCCAAGGTCGCCGCACGCCGCGCCGAGATTCGACGAATGGTCGGCACCATGCAGACCGGGCGCCCGCCGGAAAAACGCTCGTGAGCCGCCTGCCAGTCCGAATTCTCGGCAGCGACAAATCCTGGTCGCCAGCGCTGCCAACACGGCGCTGCAACCACCACGCCGTTCGCGGCAGCCACAACCACCTCAATCGAAACGGAGTCCGCAATGGCACCCCCTGACGCAATTCTGCAGCAAGAGCGCGATGAGCCCAATGGGCCCAATGCGCCCGATGCCACACCCGCCGGCAACGCCCAACTCGGGCAACTGGCGGATGCCACACCCGACACCATGAGTTTGCACACCAAGGATGCCTATCGGATCTTTACCGGCCGTGGTGCGGATGCCGCAGGCAAGTTGCCGCCGATTCCCGGAGGCAGGCGCTTTGCGGCGGTTCTCAAATCCATCTGGCACCTGTCGGCCAACGACAACCCGTACGCCGACTGGATCCTGATCCGCATGTACGAGGGTCTGGTCGCGCTCCGCGCGCATCTGAACCGCGTGATCACGGCGCGCGAGGAATCCATCGAGCTCCTCAAGCGCAAGGGCCTGTCGCTGGCCGTGATGGGCTCGCGCAGTCCCAAGACCGTCGAGCTCGGGTTTCGCAGTCCCTACGGCTACGCCACGGCGGAGGCGATCGTCGAGTTCGACTACTACGTGCGCATGATCAAGACCCTGATCCACAAGGACCGCATGA
>JADYZH010000322.1 GCA_020853215.1 Sulfuritalea sp.
ACCATGACGCGGGCGATCTGCACCAGCGAACATGTTGTTTCACCCGCCGACCTGATCGGCCACCTGAACCTGATGCATCCGGAACGCCTGCAGGTCATCGGCGCGCCGGAAGTCGCCTGGGCCGCGCGCCATCCGCTGGAGAAGGTCGCCCACCACATGCAGGAAATCTACGCCGCCCAACCGCCGGCGATCATCGTCGCCGATGACTGCGAAATCAACGAAGGCGTTCGCCTGGGATGCGAAGCCTCCGGCACGCCGCTCTTGAAAACCCCGCTGTCCTCGGCCTTCGTCATCGATACCCTGCGTTACTTCGTTTCGCGCCAACTGGCGGAAACAGGAACCCTGCACGGCGTCTTCCTCGACGTACTGGGCATGGGTGTGCTGATCACCGGGGACTCCGGTGTCGGCAAGAGCGAGCTCGGCCTCGAACTGATTTCCCGCGGCCACGGGCTGGTCGCCGACGACGTGGTCGACATCTCGCGCGTCGGCTCCGACACGCTGGAAGGGCGCTGTCCCGAGTTGCTCAAGGATTTCCTCGAAGTGCGCGGGCTGGGTCTGCTCAACATCCGCACCGTGTTCGGCGAAACCGCCTGCCGGCGCAAGATGCGCCTCAAGCTCATCGTGCATCTGCAAAGGCCGACGCCGGGCGTGCCGGAAGCCGCGCGCCTGCCGCTCGACGCCCAGACCGAAACCATCCTCGGCGTACCCGTGCGCCGCGTCACCCTGCCGGTCGCCGCCGGCCGCAACCTCGCCGTTCTGCTGGAAGCCGCGGTACGCGCCACGGTGCTCAAGTTGCGCGGCATCGACAGCATGCAGGAGTTCGTCGAGCGGCAGGAAGCCGCTCTCCTGGCCGACTCCGGGGACAGCAGTGTCAACTAAGCCCCTTGCGCCGCGTTAAACGGGCACGGCACAGCACTCCGACCGCCGCCCACACATCCAGGAGATCCACCATGAACAAACTCACTGCCCTTGCCCTGTCGGCCCTTTTCGCTTCCGGCGTGGCACTTGCCCAGGCCCCCGCAGCAAAACCCGCCGAACCCGCCAAGCCTGCAGCCGCCCCTGCCAAGGCCGCCGAACCCGCGAAACCCGCGGCGGCCGCACCCTCCGCCCCGGCTGCCAAGGCCGCCGCCGGCGACTGTGAAGCCAAGGCCGTGAGCAAGGACGGCAAGCCGCTGGCCGGCGCCGCCAAGACCGCCTTCATGAAGAAGTGCGAAGCCGACGCCAAGCCTGCCGCGGCCCAAGCCGCCGCCCCTGCCAAGGCCGCCGAGCCGGCGAAGCCCGCAGCTGCGGCGCCCTCCGCCCCGGCTGCCAAGGCTGCCGCCAGCGACTGCGAAGCCAAGGCAGTGAGCAAGGACGGCAAGCCGCTGGCCGGCGCTGCCAAGACCGCGTCGATCAAGAAGTGCGAAGCCGACGCCAAGGCCGCCAAGTAAGCAGGCATCCGTCTCACAAGGAAGGCCGGCCCCGCAACAGGGGCCGGCTTTTTTTCGTCCCCACCCCACGGCACCGGTTTTTCCGCCTTCCTGCGATTGTCCGGCGGCGCAGGCATGAATTGGGCGATTCCACCCACTGAAAAATCTTCTTTGCCAGCTAGAATCACCGCGGAATCTCTTGTCCGCCCCGATTTTTTCCACGGAATCCCTGACCCATGAACAGTTCCTACCCGCACCTGCTGGCGCCGCTCGACCTCGGCTTCACCACGCTGAAGAACCGCGTCCTGATGGGCTCGATGCACACCGGCCTGGAGGACATCGGCAACAGCCACGACCGCATGGCGGCCTTCTACGCCGCGCGGGCCAAAGGCGGCGTCGGCCTGATCGTTACCGGCGGCTTCGCCCCCAATCCCGACAGCATCGTGATGCAGGGCGCATCGATCCTCGACAACGAAACCGAGGCGACGAAGCACCGCGTCATCACCGAGGCCGTGCACCAGCATGGCGGCAAGATCTGCGTGCAGATCCTGCACACCGGCCGTTACGCCTACACCAAACGCCCGGTGGCGCCCTCGGCGCTGAAGGCGCCGATCAACCCGGCGACGCCGCATGCGCTGACCGAGGACGAGATCCAGCAGACCATCGCCGACTACGCCCAGTGCGCGGCCATGTGCCAGTTCGCCAACTACGACGGCGTCGAGATCATGGGTTCCGAGGGCTACCTGATCAACGAATTCCTCGTGCCGCACACCAACCACCGCGACGACCGCTGGGGCGGCAGCCTGGAAAACCGCATGCGCTTCGGCCTCGAAGTGATCCGCGCCGTGCGGGCGCGCGTCGGCGCCGACTTCATCATCATCTTCCGCCTCTCGATGCTCGACCTGGTCGAAGGTGGCAGCACCTGGGACGAAGTGGTGGCCATGGCGCAGGCAGTCGAGAAGGCCGGCGCCAACATCATCAATACCGGCATCGGCTGGCATGAAGCCCGCATCCCCACCATCTACACCGCCGTGCCGCGCGGCGCCTACACCGGAGTGACGCGGCGCATGAAAGGGCAGGTCGGCATCCCGCTGATCACCACCAACCGCATCAACGATCCGCAAACCGCCGAGGACATCCTCGCCCGCGGCGATGCCGACATGGTTTCGATGGCGCGGCCCTTCCTCGCCGACGCCGAGTTCGTGAACAAGGCCGCGGCGGGCACGCCGGAGCGCATCAACACCTGCATCGGCTGCAACCAGGCCTGCCTCGACCACATCTTCAACCGCAACCTCTGCTCCTGCCTGGTCAATCCCTACGCCTGCCACGAGCTCGACGTCGAGGTGCTGCCGACCGATGCGCCGAAAAAGGTCGCCGTGGTAGGCGCCGGCATGGCCGGGCTGGCCGCCGCCACCACGCTGGCCGAACGCGGCCACAAAGTCACGCTGTTCGAGGTGCAGGACCGCATCGGCGGCCAGTTCAACTATGCCAAGGCCATCCCCGGCAAGGAAGACTTCAACGACACGCTGCGCTACTTCTCGGTGCGCCTGAAGGAAACCGGCGTCGACCTGCAACTCAATCGCCGTCCCGCCGCCGCCGACTTTTCGGGCTATGACCACGTCGTCGTCGCCACCGGCGTCACGCCGCGCACGCCGCCGATCCCGGGCGTGGACCACCGGAAAGTGCTGTCCTACCCCGAGGCCATCGAGCATCCCGAGCGCGTCGGAAAAACCGTCGCCCTGATCGGCGCCGGAGGCATCGGCTTCGACGTCGCCGAACTGCTGACCCATGTCCACAGCGACGATGAAATCGCCGCCTATCGCCGCCAGTGGGGCATCGACATTGATTACACCGATAACCGCGGCGGCCTCGCCGCACCGC
>JADYZH010000323.1 GCA_020853215.1 Sulfuritalea sp.
GGCCAACTCTGCCGCTGGCTCGGCGCCCAGGCCGAAGCGCTCGGCGTCGAGGTCTATCCCGGCTTTGCCGGCGCCGAGGTGCTCTATGACGAGAAAGGTGCGGTGCGCGGTGTGGCCACCGGTGACATGGGCCTCACCCGCGAGGGCCAGCCCGGCCCCAACCACCAGCCGGGCATGGAACTCCTGGCCAAATACACCCTGTTCGCCGAAGGCTGCCGCGGGCATCTGGGCAAGCAGGTCGAGGCGAAGTTCAATCTGCGCGCCGACTCCGACCCGCAGACCTACGCGCTGGGCGTCAAGGAACTCTGGGAAGTCGATCCCGAGCAGTTCGAGAAGGGCCTGGTGATGCACACCTTCGGCTGGCCGATGAAATCCGACACCTACGGCGGCGGCTTCATCTACCACTTCGGCGAGAACCTGGTCTCGGTCGGCCTGGTGACCGGGCTGGGTTACAAGAATCCCTTCCTCTCGCCTTTCGAGGAAATGCAGCGCCTGAAGACCCACCCGCAGATCGCCCCGCTGTTCAAGGGCGGCAAGCGCCTGGCCTACGGCGCCCGCGCGCTGGCCGCGGGCGGCCTGCAGTCCCTGCCGAAGCTCGACTTTCCCGGCGGCGCGCTGATCGGCGACGACGCCGGGATGCTGGTCGCCTCGCGCATCAAGGGCAGCCACGCCGCGATCAAGAGCGGGATGCTGGCGGCGGAGGCCGCCGCCGCGGCACTCGCTGCCGGCCGTGCCAACGATGCGCTGAGCGAGTATCCGCAAGCCTTCCGCGAGTCATGGCTGCACGAAGAACTTCACACCGCGCGCAACTTCAAGCCGTGGATGGCCAAGGGGCTGTGGACCGGCACGCTGATGTTCGGCATCGACCAGGTACTGCTGCGCGGCAAGGCACCGTGGACCCTGCACAACACGGCTGACCACCTGAAGCTGAAGCCGGCCGCCGAATGCACGCCGATCGCCTACGAGAAGCCCGACGGCGTGCTGACCTTCGACCGGCTCTCCTCCGTCTTCCTCTCCAACACCAACCACGAGGAAGACCAGCCCTGCCACCTGCAGTTGAAGGATGCGGCAGTGCCGATCGCGACCAACCTGGCGCTCTACGATGCGCCCGAGCAGCGCTATTGTCCGGCCGGGGTGTATGAGATCGTGCGCGACGAAAGCGGCGAAAATCCGCGGCTGCAGATCAACGCGCAGAACTGCGTGCATTGCAAGACCTGCGACATCAAGGACCCGACGCAGAACATCAACTGGGTGGTGCCGCAGGGCGGCGAGGGGCCGATCTACACGCAGATGTAGCCACCGCGAAAAGTCGGCGCTGGCGGCACGGCGACCGCGGGCCGGCCGGCGCGCCCAGGGCGCACCGCATGTACTGCAGCGCAGCGGCACGGGTGCTCGCCGCTCGACTCCGGCTTATTTGTTCAGCAGGTAGCGCCGGTCGTCGAAGCTGCCCACCCAGTGCGGCACATAGACCACCATCAGCGTGATCAGTGCGCCGTTCAGCCAGGCTTCGGCGAAGCCGAGCAACAAATAATAAGGCAGGTAGTCGTCGAGCAAGGTCGACGCCGGATACACGGCGGCCGACCACAGCAGCGCGCAGGCCAGCAGGCCGGTCGCCAGTACCGTCAGCGCCGCGCCGAAAAAAGCCGCGACGAAGACATAGACGAAGACGTTCTCCGGCAGGAAACGTTCGACCGCACGCCGGATGCCGTCCGCCAGCAGCACCGGGAATACCGCCAGCACCAGCGCGTTGAGACCGTAGGCCAGCCAGCCGTCATGTCCCTGCAACTGGCCATTGAGCGTAACCCCGGCCAGCACCAGCGAGAACCCGATGATCGCCAGCTGCCGGCCGAACATCAGCGCGAACATCGTCGCGCCGAGAAAGTGCAGGTTGAGCCCCGGCTTGACGCCAGCCTTCATGCTCCAGACCAGCACCAGCAGGACAATGGTGCCGAGCCAGACATTCAATTGCACGGAATCGGCCAGGCGTTGCCATGGCGCGGTGCGCAGACACCACAGCCAGATCACGCACAACGGCAGGAAGGCCCCGAGCGCCCATGCCTGCGGAAACAGGGCGTCGGGGAAGTTCACGCGGCTAAACCGCCGCCGTCAGTTCCGGTACGGCAGTGAACAGATCGGCGACGAGACCGTAGTCGGCCACCTGGAAGATCGGCGCGTCCGGGTCCTTGTTGATCGCCACGATCACCTTGGAATCCTTCATGCCGGCCAGGTGCTGGATCGCGCCCGAGATGCCGATCGCGATGTACAGCTGCGGCGCGACGATCTTGCCGGTCTGGCCGACCTGGTAGTCATTGGGCACAAAGCCGGCATCGACCGCGGCACGCGAGGCGCCCAGCGCCGCGCCGAGCTTGTCGGCCAGCGGCTCCAGCAGTGTGTGGTAGTTCTCGCCGTTGCCCATGCCGCGCCCGCCGGAGACGATGATCTTGGCCGCCCCCAGTTCCGGCCGCGCCGACTTGGTCAGTTCGCGCCCCAGCAGCTTCGACTGACCCAGGTCGGGACCCGCCGCCAGCGCCTCGACGGCGGCGCTGCCGCCCGAGTTTGCCGCGGCATCGAAGCCGGTGGTGCGCACCGTGATGACCTTGGTCGCGTCATTGGACTTGACCGTCGCCAGTGCATTGCCGGCGTAGATCGGGCGGACGAAGGTATCGGCGTCGACCACGCTGATGATTTCCGAGATTTGCGCCACGTCGAGCAGGGCCGCCACGCGCGGCAACGTGTTCTTGCCGTTGCTGGTGGCCGGCGCGATGATGTGGCTGTAGCCGGAAGCCGGGTTGGCAACTGCGGCGACGATCAATGCGGCGAGGTTCTCCGCGGTCTGGTCGCCGTAATGGGCAGCATCGGCCACCCTGACCTTGGCCACGCCGGCAACTTTCGAGGCCTGTTCGGCGACGGAACCACAGTTGGCGCCGGCGACGAGGAGGTGGATCTCGCCGCCGATCTTCGCGGCGGCGGTGACGGCATTCAGGGTCGCGGCCTTGAGGACGGCGTTGTCGTGTTCTGCGATGACGAGTAGGGCCATTTAGATCACCTTCGCTTCGTTCTTGAGTTTGTCGACCAGTTGCGCGATGTCGGCCACCTTGATGCCGGCGCTGCGCTTGGGCGGTTCGGTGACGGTGACGGTGGTCAGGCGCGGGGCGGGGTCGACACCGAGGTCGGCCGGCTTGACGATTTCCATCGGCTTCTTCTTGGCTTTCATGATGTTGGGCAGCGTCGCGTAACGCGGTTCGTTGAGGCGCAAGTCGGTGGTGACGATGGCCGGCAGGCTGATTTCCAGGGTTTCCAGGCCGCCATCGACTTCGCGCGTCACCGTGGCCCGCATTTGTCCATTCGCGTCGCCGATCTCGACTTTCGAGGCGAAGGTGGCCTGCGACCAGCCCAGCAGCGCCGCCAGCATCTGGCCGGTCTGGTTGGCGTCGTCATCGATGGCCTGCTTGCCGAGGATGATCAGTTGCGGCGCTTCCTTCTTCGCCACGGCGGCCAGGAGCTTGGCCACGGCCAGTGGCTGCAGTTCGACGTCGGTTTCGACGAGGATTGCCCGGTCGGCGCCGATGGCCATCGCGGTGCGCAGGGTTTCCTGGCAGGCGGTGAGGCCGCAGGAGACGGCGACGACTTCGGTCGCCTTGCCGGCTTCCTTGAGCCGCATGGCTTCTTCGACGGCAATTTCGTCGAAGGGGTTCATGGACATTTTCACATTCGCCAGATCGACACCAGTGCCGTCTGCCTTGACGCGAACCTTGACGTTGTAGTCAATCACGCGCTTGACCGGGACGAGGATTTTCAAGCGGGTCTCCTTTGTTTTGAATGGGCTGACAACGGAATTTCAGTGAAGGCAGCGCCGGCATGATCGACGCCAATGCGCAGCGGCCGAAACAGGAGGGACATTCTAACGACAAAACGAGTCGAACAGAACATACGCATCGGTATGGATTGTGCGATACTCGCCGGCATGGAAAAGAAGTCCGGCAAACCAGTCCGCACCATGCTCGATCGCGACGCATGGATCAAGGCCGCGATCGCCGTCCTGGCCGATCACGGCGCTGACGGCCTGCGCGTGGAAGTCCTGGCCAAGCGCCTGGGCGTCACCAAGGGCAGCTTCTACTGGCATTTCAAGGACCGGCGCGACCTGCAAGACGCGGTGCTCGACATGTGGAAGGACGGCCGCATCCGCGACATCCGCAAGCAGACCCAGTCCGAGCCCGGGAGCGAGGTCGCCGCCCTGCTCCATACCATCGAGGTGTATTCCTCGGCGCGCAACCGCAAGGGCATCGCCATCGAGGCCGCCATGCGCGACTGGGCGCGCCGCGACGCGCCAGCCGCGGCCGTAGTCGAAGCCGTCGATGCCGAGCGCCTGGCCTGTGCCTGCCGCCTGTTCCTCGCCTGCGGCCTGACCGAGGCGGAGGCCAAGGCCCGCAGCGTCATGCTCTACGCCTATGTCTTCGGCGTCAGCCTGATGCGAACCGGCGGCTTCGCCGACGACCTGGATTCGCTCAAGGCCTGGATCGCCGGGCACATCGCGCGCTGAGCGGCGCGCACTGCCCGGGGAAAAGTCGGCGCCGGCGGAACGGCGCGCAGCGCCGGACTCAGCGCAGGAAATTGCGGCTGATCTCGCGGAACAGGTCGGAATCCGCCTTGCGCAACCATTCGAAAGCCACCATCTCGCGGCTGACGATGGAAGCGCCCGCCTCGCGCATGCGCGCCAGGGCCAGCGCCTTGTCGGATTCGCGGCGCGAACCGACCGCCTCCTCGACCACGAACACCTGGCGACCGCCGGCAAGCAGCTCCATCACCGTCTGCAGCACGCAGACGTGGGTCTCCATGCCGCAGACCACGAGTTGCGGATGGCTGCCGACGGCGGCAAAGCCATGACAGCCGCCGGCGACGGCGGAAAAATGCAGCTTGCCGGCGACGCAGCCCGCCGGCAACTCGGCGGCGATCAGCGGATGGGTCGGACCCAGGCCCTGCGGGTACTGCTCGCAGGCCAGCACGGGGACATCCATGCGGCGCGCGACGCGAATCAGCCAGACGACATGGTCGAGCAGCGCCTGCCAGCCGGAAATCGCCGGCACCAGCTTGCCCTGCACATCCACCACCAGCAGCGCGGATTGTTTCGCATCGATCAGCATGAGGCCTCCCAGGCGGCAATGAATTCCTTCCAGTGCGGCAGGCCGGTGGTGGTCAGCGAAGACTTCACCAGGGCCAGTTCCGTTTCATGTTCGGCGGCCGTCAACAGGCCGCGCATCATCTGGAAGCGCAGGAACACCAGGAAGGTGTTCACCACGTCGGTTTCGCAGTAGTCGCGGATCTCGGCTATGCGCCCTTCCAGCCAGGCGCCCCACACCGCCGAACCGTCCATGCCGAGCTTGCCCGGCAGGCCCATCAGGCGCGCCAGCTGGTCGAGCGGCGCGCTGCCACGCGGCTGGTACATGGCCAGCAGGTCCATCAGGTCGAGATGGCGCGAATGGTAGCGGCTGATGTAGTTGTTCCACTTGAAATCTTTCGAATCGCGGTAATCGCCCTCGCCCATGTCCCAGTAGCGCGGCGCCGTGACGCCATGGATCAGCCCGCGATAGTGCAGCACCGGCAGGTCGAAGCCGCCGCCGTTCCAGGACACGATCTGCGGCGTGAGCTTCTCGACGCCGTCGAAGAAGCGCTGGATGATCTCGCCCTCGCCCGACTTCGGCTCGGCCAGCGACCAGACGCGGAAGCCCTCGTTGTTGCGCAAGGCACAGGAAATCACCACGACCCGTTGCAGGTGCAGCGGCAGGAAATCGCTGCCGTTCCTGGCCCGCTGGCGCTGGAAGGCGAACTCGGCGACCTCGGCATCGGGCAATGCGGCCGGCAGTTCGTGCAGCGTGCGCAGGCCGGCGATGTCCGGGATGGTCTCGATGTCGAAGACGAGGACGGGGGTCATGGGCAGCGGTCCCTGGGTTCCATTGGTGACGCGAAAAGTCGGCGCCGGCGATACGGCGATTCTATAATCCGCCACCATGTTAGCCGAAGAAAAAGACGAAGACAGCCGCCAGGGCATACAGTCGATCGAGGTCGGCGTGCCGCTGCTGCGGGTGCTGGCGGATCACGGCGCGCCGATGATGCTGCGCGACCTGGCCAAGGCGGCCGGCATGCCGGCGGCCAAGGCCCACCGCTACCTGGTCAGTTTCGTGCGCACCGGACTGGTCACGCAGGACAGCCTGTCGGGCCGCTACGACCTCGGCCATTTCGCGCTCGACCTCGGCCTCGCCAGCCTCGCCCGGCTCGACGCGGTGCGCGTGGCGACCCCGGTGCTCGACGCGCTGGCCGGGGAAATCGGCGAAACCGTCGCCCTCGCGGTATGGGGCAACATGGGCCCGACCATCGTGCGCTGGGTCGAATCGCGGCACCCGGTCACGGTCAATCTGCGCACCGGCGCGGTCATGCCGCTGCTGCACTCCGCAATCGGCCTGTGCTTCGCCACCTTTTTCGATTCGCCGCTGCTGCGGCGCCGGGTCGATGAAGAACTGCGGATCAACGCCCGCAGCGAAGACCCGCGGGGCCCCGTCACGCGCGCGCAACTCGACGAGTTGGCCGCCGACTTCCGCAAGCACGGCATGTCACGCGTGGCGGGATCGTTGATTCCGGGCATCAACGCCTTCTCGGCGCCGGTCTTCGGCCACGACGGCAAGATGGCGCTGGCGATTACCGGCCTCGGCCCCGCCGGCCTCGTACCGCCGAACTGGAACGGGCCGGTGCCGAAAGCGATCCGCGCCGCCGCGCTCGACATCTCGCGCCGCCTGGGCTGGCGCGAAGCCCCCTAGCCTCCGGGTTTTCCTCGGCGTGTCGCCGGCGCCGACTTTTGCGCGACCGGGCTGCCGCCGGACTTGGCGCGGCTATCCGCCAGCCATCAATACGGCGGATTGACCACGACGAATGTGGATCCCCCCTGGTACTGATACCAGAGGGTGCCGCACTGCTGATAGTCCATGCCGCCGTAGTAGACCGGGACGCACTCTGCCGGCAGGACGTTCACCGTCGATCCGACCGCGGCGGCAGACGCGCCGATCACGGCGCCGACGACCACCGCGGCCGCGACCGGATGATCCCAGTTGCGGTGGTTTTGATCGACACTGACATTGACGTTCCTGTTCACATTTACGTTATTGACGCTGGTGCTGCGCACATCCCGGGTGCCGACATCGGCCCTGCTGTGATTGGGCTGCACGCTCGGCCGGGCAGCGGCGCCGGCTCGAGCGCCGCCACCGCCGCCGCCACCCCGCGCGGCTTCCGCCGGCGGGGCCAGGACCAGGCTGGCCAGAACGAGGGAGACCAGGGGGAACAGAAACAATTTGCCGGATGAGCTTTTCATGTCGTCGCTCCTCTATCTGGTCTTCCGGGGAAGCATCTCGATGGCGGTAGCCCCCCTGGGCGGCGTGAACTTGAACACCGCGTCCTTGAAGCCCGGCTTCAAATTCCAGTCGAACAGCTGGATCGACTGCGGACGCGCTTCGTCGGCGCGATTGATGATCACCAGCTTGCGCGGCAGGGGCTTGCTCCCGGCGCTAATCCATATCTGCCAGTCGATACTGCCCTGGCGAAAGGCGTAGTGATCGCAGAGATCCCCGCCGACAAGAGCCTGGCCGGCATTCATCGCCGATTCGATCTTGTCGAATGGCGCGTCCGGCGTACCCCAGCGGAAGAAATCCTCCATCGGCAGTTGCACGCCGTACTTTTCTTCCAGCAAGCTGATCAGGCCACCGAGCGTGTCCTCGAATTCGACGGTCGAGAAATATTTCCGCTCCGGCGTCCATAGGGTGAGGGTCTTGCCGTCGTAGATGAGCTCGCGGCTGGAACTCGTGCTTTCCATTGCGACGCGCAGCTTGTTCGGGCGCACGGCCTTCATGTCGGCCTTTGCCGTGTGCTGCAGTTTCTGGCCGCTGGCCAGCACCACCTCGCCGGTCAGTTCGGTCGACACCTGGAAACGCTTCAGGGTCTGCAGGTGGGCCCCCATGTCCTTCAGGGCCTGGATCGCTGCCGGATTGACGGGGTTCGCCGCCGGCCGGGCCGTGTCCGCCGCCGCGGCCTGGGCCTGCAGACCCGGTGCCGCGAGCGACATTGCCAACAGGCCGAGCACCGCTAGTTTGCGCTTCATGGCTGTCTCCATGGTTGTAAGGGCCTTGCAGCACGTACGCGCCGGGTGGCGGGTTGAACTCGTTGCGAATTCATCGAACCGCCTGTCGAATCCATTGTACTGAGGTCTGCAAACCTGGCGGATCCGAAGATTGCGGTGCCACGGATGCCGGGTTCCATTTCCTGCGACGGGAACGAATGACTACTGTCGCCTTTCCCCGCGGGCGAATGGCTCGGGGCTGTCGGCAATCATATATACGAACGACATCAGACACATCCGGACGGCAGCTTCTCTATTCAATGGCCGCGTAGGGAGCCACCCGACCACTCTCGTGGCTGATCCCGCCATGACTCGCAACCCTAACTGGATAAAGCCGCCGCATTGGCCCGCGCCATGTGCAGTTTTTTATAGCTGTCGATCAGGCGCTGGTGCCTATCGAGCCCTTCCAGTTTCGTGCTCGTTGGCGTCAAGCCGAAGAAGCGCACGCTACCGTCCACCGACCCCATCACCGCATCCATTCGCGGGTTGCCATACATCCGGCGGAAATTGACTACGTAATCGTCCAGCTCCAGCTCGTCGTCCAGCAGCACCTCCAGCACCACGTTCAAGGCCTGATAAAACAAGCCGCGCTCGACCGTGTTCTCGTTGTATTGCAGGAAGGCGCCCACCAGCTGGTGCGCCGCTTCAAAATTCTGCAAGGCCAGATGTATCAGCAGCTTCAATTCCAGAACCGTCAGCTGGCCCCAAACGGTATTCTCGTCAAATTCGACGCCGATCAGGGTGATGATGTCGGTGTAATCATCCAGCTCACTGCCTTCCAAGCGTTCGAGCAGTGCGTCCAGGCTGGCGTCATCCAGGGAATGCAAGTTCAGGATATCGGCGCGAAACGATAGCGCCTTGTTGGTGTTATCCCAGACCAGATCCTCTACCGGATAAATTTCCGAATAACCCGGCACCAGGATGCGGCAGGCCGTTGCGCCGAGTTGGTCATACACCGCCATGTACGCTTCCTTGCCCATGTCTTCAAGAATCCCGAACAAGGCCGCGGCTTCCTCGGCATTGGATTCTTTGCCTTGGCCAGAAAAATCCCACTCGACGAAATCGAAGTCGGCCCTGGCACTGAAAAAACGCCACGACACCAC
>JADYZH010000324.1 GCA_020853215.1 Sulfuritalea sp.
CAGCGCGTGCTGCAAAAGTCGGCGCCGGCGACACGGTGCGAGACGGCCTGGAACGAGGCTCGCACGATTGCTGCCGAGGACAAAGAGGCAAATGCCGCTATCGGCAAGCACGGGTTGCCGGTGATTGAGCGTGTTCGCCGTGACGACGGTCACGCCATCAACGTCATGACGCATTGCAATGCCGGTCGCCTGGCAACTGTCGAACACGGCACGGCGCTGGCCCCGGTGTATGCCGCGCATGCCGCGGGCGTGCCGGTGCACGTCTGGGTGTCCGAAACCCGTCCGCGCAACCAGGGGCTGCTCACCGCCTGGGAACTGGCCGAGGCCGGGGTGCCGCATACCCTGATCGCCGACAACGCCGCCGGCCTGCTGCTGATGCAGGGCAAGGTCGACCTGGTGATCGTTGGCGCCGATCGCATCGCCGCCAACGGCGACACCGCGAACAAGGTCGGCACCTACCTCAAGGCGCTTGCCGCGCGCGCGCATCATGTGCCGTTCTACGTCGCGGCGCCGCTGTCGACCATCGATTTCGCCTGTCCTTCGGGTGCGCAGGTCCCGATCGAAGAGCGTGCTGCGGATGAACTCGGCGCCGGCGCCGTGCCGGTCGCCAACCCGGCTTTCGACGTGACCCCGGCGGTGCTGATCAGCGGCATCATCTCCGAGCGCGGCATCGCTGCGGCCGGCGCACTGGAGCAGTGGACATCATGAGTGACGCTAGCGCGGGCCTGGCTGCCGAATTGGCGACACGGGTGCTGGCCACGGCGCGGGCGATGAATGCTTCCGGCATCAATCGCGGCAGTGCCGGCAACGTCAGCGCGCGTTGCGCGGGCGGGTTCATCATCACGCCGACCGGCATGGCCTATGACGACTGCACCGCAGCCGACATAGTGAAAGTCGGCGCTGACGGCACGGCAGGTGGGCTGCGCAAGCCCTCCTCCGAATGGCGCTTCCATCGCGACATCTATGCCGCGCGGCCCGAGGCGGGCGCCGTGGTGCATACGCATTCGCCCTTCGCTACCGCGCTGGCCTGCCAGGAGATGGGCGTCCCGGCCTTTCACTACATGGTGGCGCGCTTCGGGGGTGCGGATGTACGCTGCGCCGCCTACGCCACCTTCGGCAGCCAGGAATTGTCCGATGCCATCCTTGTCGCGCTGGAGGGCCGCTGTGCCTGCCTCATGGCGCATCACGGCATGGTGGTGTTCGGCCGCGACTGCGACCACGCGCTGGCCCTGGCCGTCGAACTGGAGACGCTGTGCGAGCAGTTCTGGCGTGTGCTGCAACTGGGCGCGCCGAAGCTCTTGCCTGCGGATGAAATGACCCGCGTGCTGGCGAAGTTTGCCAGCTATGGACAGCAAGGCGGCCAGCAGGACTGATCGCGGCGGCAGCGTTTACTTCGGGCGTGGCGCCGGACCGGACGCCTGCTTGCAGTCTGCCGAAAGCCACTTGCCGGAATAGGCCTGCTTCATGGTGCTCGGGCCGCGTTTGGCATCCACCATGTTGAACGTCGATTCACCCTTGTAGCTTTCCTCGCCCTGATAGGTGATCGAGCCGGTGCCGGTCATCTTCTGCTCGCCGCTGCATTCGATCTTCCACGTCGTCGTATTGCCCGAGGTCTTGACGTCCTTCTGCTCGCAGCGCTGGCGGCGATCTTCGTCGCTCTGCGGCGGCTGGCGCCTTTCGGCCTGCTCCCTGGTGACGCAGAGCTTTGTCACCGTGGTCATCGGGCCGCCGGCGGCACCGGGCATCTTGATGCCCATGGCTTCCATCTGCTTGCGTTCGGCGGCGGACATGGCCGGCATCGCCGGCATGCCGCCGCCGCTCATCTGCGAGGTGATTTCCCACAGGCCGGGTTTCATGGCGTAGGTGTTGGCCGCGAAGCTTGCGCCGGCGGCAATGACAATATAGGCAAATTTGCGCATTTCGAAGCCTCCTGGTGTGATGACGAATCAAAACCGGATCGTGTCCGACGTTCCCTTATTTTCCCTTCACCCACGAATCCTTCAGCGTCACGGTGCGATTGAACACCGGCGCACCGGGCCTGGAGTCGACCCGGTCGGCGACGAAATAGCCGTGGCGTTCGAACTGGAAACGATCCTCGGCGGCGGCGCCTTTCAGCGCCGCTTCGAGTTGCGCGGTGATGACCAGCTTCGAGTTCGGGTTGAGGTCGGCGATGAAATCGCGCCCGCCTTCGCCCGGCGCCTCGACGGCGAACAGGCGGTCATACAGCCGTACTTCGGCGGCATAGGCATGCCGCGCCGAGACCCAGTGGATGTTGCCCTTGACCTTGTAGCTGTCGGAGCCCGGCGTGCCGGATTTCGAATCCGGCATGTACTCGCAATGCACGGCGGTGATGTTGCCGGCGGCATCATGGTCGGCACCGAGGCACTTGACGACGAAGCCGTAGCGCAGCCGGACGGTGTTGCCGGGGAAGAGGCGGAAGTAGCCTTTGCTCGGCACTTCCATGAAGTCCTCGCGCTCGATCCAAAGTTCGCGTGAAAATCCCACCGGCCGCTTGCCCCAGTCGGGCTTCTGCGGATGATTGGGCGCGAGGCATTCCTCTTCCTGCCCTTCGGGGTAGTTGTCGATCACCAGCTTGAGCGGATCGAGTACCGCAGTACGGCGCGGTGCGGTTTCGTTGAGGTGGTCGCGCTGGCATTCCTCCAGCACGCTGATGTCGATCCAGGAATCCGACTTGGTGACGCCGTTCATTTCGTTGAAGCGGCGGAAGGCCTCCGGCGTGAAGCCGCGGCGGCGCGCGCCGACCAGGGTCGGCAGGCGCGGATCGTCCCAGCCGTCGACGTGCTTCTCTTCGACCAGCTTGATCAGCTTGCGCTTGGAGAGCACGACGTAGGACAGGTTGAGCCGGGCGAATTCGATCTGCTGCGGCAGGGGGGTATTCACGCAGCCCAGCTCGGCGAGGCGCTGCAACAGCCAGTCGTAGAAGGGCCGCTGGTCCTCGAACTCCAGGGTGCAGATCGAATGCGTGATGTTCTCCAGCGCGTCCTCGATCGGGTGGGCGTAGGTGTACATCGGGTAGATGCACCAGGTGTCGCCG
>JADYZH010000325.1 GCA_020853215.1 Sulfuritalea sp.
ACGAAACCGTTGTGCATCCAGTAATTGACGAACTGGCAGTGGTGCGCGCCTTCGGACTGCGCGATCTCGTTTTCGTGGTGCGGAAACTGCAGGTCCTGGCCACCGCCGTGGATGTCGAAGTGCTTGCCCAGCAGTTGCGAGCCCATCGCCGAGCACTCGATGTGCCAGCCCGGACGGCCCGTCCCCCAGGGCGATTCCCACTTCACCTCGTTCGGTTCGTCGTCGCGGGCATGCTTCCACAGCACGAAGTCGAGCGGATCCTGCTTGCCGGCCATGACGTCGACGCGCTCGCCGGCGCGCAGGTCTTCCAGCGACTTGCCGGAAAGCTTGCCGTAACCCTCGAACCTGCGCACCGAATAGCAGACGTCACGGCTGTCGGCGACATAGGCGTAGCCGTTCTTTTCCAGGGTGCCGATCATGTCCAGCATCTGCGGCACATACTCGGTGGCACGCGGCTCGGCGTCCGGCGGCAGCACGCCCAGCGCCCCGGCATCCTCGTTCATCGCGGCGATGAAGCGGTCGGTGAGCTGGCGGATGGTCTCCCCGTTTTCCTGCGCCCGCTTGATGATCTTGTCATCGATGTCGGTGATGTTGCGCACGTAGGTGAGCCGGTAGCCGCTGGCGCGCAGCCAGCGCGCCACCATGTCGAATACCACCATGACGCGGGCGTGGCCGAGATGGCAGAAATCGTAAACCGTCATGCCGCAGACGTACATGGCCACCCGGCCGGGCACGATGGGGACGAAGGCCTGCTTGTCGCGAGCCAGGGTGTTGTAGATCTTCAGCATGGGAGAAGTAAGCGCCGGGCTTGGCGATAATGGAAAAGATGGCCACGAAAGGTACGTATTATCGCGCCATTGGTGGAACTCGGTCAGGTTGTCGGGAAGGCGGGCTTCTTGGTAGAATTCGCGCTTGAATCCATGACGGTTTATGCCGGTGAAAACCAAGTTTCAGTGCAGGCCGACGTCCGTTTCACCGGCGCCGGGCGCAGCGGCCGAAGCTTGAATGCATTTCCGGCGCAGGTCGACACCCGCTGAATCGGCGTCAGGCACAGCGGCCGCAAGCAGATTCATTTCGGGCAACAGTCAGCGAGAAGTACATACCATGACCCAATTCCGCCTCAACTTCCCAAGCCTCCTCGTCACGGCGGCCGCCATCCTGTTTCTGCTTCTGGCGCCGGTGGTTCATGCCGACGCGCTGCAGGACATCAGCAAGCAGATCAAGCAGGGGCAATATTCCCAGGCGCTGGAACAGGTCGACAAGTACCTCGCCGGCAAGCCCAAGGATGCCCAGGGCCGCTTCCTCAAGGGCATCATCCTGACGGAGATGAACAAGCCCAATGAGGCCATCGCGATATTCACCAGGCTGACCGAAGATTATCCCGAGTTGCCGGAACCCTACAACAACCTTGCCGTCATCTACGCCCAGCAGAAGCAGTTCGACAAGGCCAGGCAGGCGCTGGAAATGGCCATCCGCACCCATCCGTCGTATGCCACCGCCCACGAAAACCTCGGCGACATCTATGCGCGGCTGGCAAGCCAGTCCTATGACAAGGCGCTGCAGATCGATTCGTCCAACTCCAGCGCGCAGAAAAAGCTTGCCCTCATCGGCGACCTGATGAGCACCT
The DNA here is from genome assembly GCA_020853215.1 of Sulfuritalea sp. GTDB lineage: Bacteria > Pseudomonadota > Gammaproteobacteria > Burkholderiales > Rhodocyclaceae > Sulfuritalea. The sequence continues at coordinate 1,628 of JADYZH010000325.1, forward strand.
CGGGCCGTCCGGCCAAGGCAAGCAAGCCGAGCGGCGAACCGCGTCCGGCGGAACCGGTCAAGACCGCCGAAGCACCCAAGGCCGCACCCGCCGTCCCGGCCGCGACCGCGCCGGCTGCGGCCGCCACGACCCAGTCACCCGCCGCGGCAGCGCCGAAAACCACCCCGGCCCCGGCCGCCGATGCAACCACCGAAGTAACGCGGGCCATCGAACTGTGGGCTGCGGCCTGGTCGCGCAAGGATGTCAAGGCCTACCTCGCCGCGTATGCCCGCGACTTCAAGACCCCGGCCGGCGAGTCGCGCGCACAGTGGGATGCGGAACGGGAAAAGCGGATCACCAAACCCGGCGCCATCCAGGTCGGCGTGGAAAACCTGCGCATCAGCATGGACGGCGAGACGGCGACTGCGAGATTCCGCCAGCATTACAAGTCGGCGACGCTCAAGACATCCAGCAACAAGATCCTGCAACTGGGCAAGCGTGAGGGCAAATGGCTGATCCTGCAGGAACGGGTCGGCGGCTGATGCGCTACCTGTCGCATACCCGGCTCGGCACCGCTGGCTGCGCCCTGCTCCTGGCGTCAGGGCTGGCGCTGGCTGCCGGCAAGGTGCCTGGGCACATAAAAAAAGATGCCGGCGACACCATCACCGAAGCGACGTACACGGATTCCGGCCCGGAGCCCCTGCTGGCCAGGATATTCGACGCCATCGAAGCCGACCGGCTCGATCTGGCCATGCAGCAGACTGACCTGCTGATCAAGGCCTACCCCAATTTCCGCCTGGCACATCTGGTCAAGGGCGACCTGTTGCTGGCCCGTTCCCGCCATCTCACGGCCTTCGGCGAGGGCGGCGTGCCCGCCTCGGGGGAAAAGGTCGCGGATCTGCGCGACGAAGCCATCGTCCGCCTCAAGGGTTACCGCAGCAAGCCGCCGGCCGATTACGTGCCGCGTTACCTGTTGCAGATGCATCCGGAGCAGAAGTACGCCGTGGTGGTCGATACGCAGAAATCGCGCCTCTACCTGTATCAAAACGACAACGGCACGCCGCGCTTCGTCGCCGACTATTACATTTCGCAGGGCAAGCTCGGTGCCGAAAAGGCCCGCGAGGGCGACAAGAAAACGCCGATCGGCGTTTACCACGTTACCGCCAGCCTGCCGCGACAGCGGTTGACCGACTTTTACGGCAGCGGCGCCTTCCCGATCAACTATCCCAATGAATGGGACAAGCGCCAGGGGCGCAACGGCCACGGCATCTGGCTGCACGGCACGCCCTCCAACACTTTCTCACGCCCGCCGAAGGCGTCCGACGGCTGCGTGGTGCTGGCCAACCAGGACCTGGATTCGCTGGCCAAGAACCTGCAAGTCGGATTGACGCCGGTGATCATCAGCAACAGCATCGAATGGCTGTCGCTCGATGACTGGCAGAACGAGCGCAGTTCGCTGCTGAAAAATGTCGAGGAATGGCGGCAGGATTGGGAGAGCCGCAACGTCGACAGCTACGCGCAACACTACTCGCACAAGTTCAAATCGGACGGACAGGGTTACCGCGAATGGATCGAGCACAAGCGCAAGGTCAACGCGGGCAAGAGCTGGATCAAGGTCGGCACCGGCAACATCAGCATGTTCCGCAATCCCGGCAGGGAAGAATACGTCGTCGTCACCTTCGAGCAGGACTACCGCTCCAGCAACCTTTCCGGCCAGATGAAGAAGCGCCAGTACTGGATCAAGGAAGGTGGCCGCTGGAAGATTGTTTTTGAAGGTTCCGCCTGATCCCGTTTTCGTTCCGCGCCCTGCTCTCCCTTACCGTCAATTCCCCGGAGGCTCCATGCACCGCCTGTTAATGCTTGCATTCGCACTTCTTTCCAGCTTCGCCGCGTTCGCCGCCAACCCCCAGCTTGAAGTCAAGACCTCGCTGGGAACCATCAGCATCGAGTTGTACCAGGACAAGGCACCGAAATCGGTGGAGAACTTTCTGCAGTATGCGAAGGATGGGTTCTACAACGGCACGGTGTTCCACCGCGTGATCCCGGGGTTCATGATCCAGGGCGGCGGCTTCACCCCCGACATGAAGCAGAAGGACGCCCGCGCCCCAATCCAGAACGAGGCCAGGAACGGGTTGAAGAACCAGACCGGCACCCTGGCCATGGCCCGCACTGGCGATCCGCATTCGGCCAGTGCGCAATTCTTCATCAATCTCAAGGACAACAGCTTCCTCGACTATCCGAGCCGCGACGGCTGGGGCTACGCCGTATTCGGCAAGGTGACGCAGGGTTTCGACATCGTGCAGAAGATCGCCATGGTGCCGACCGGCAATGCCGGCCCGCACCAGAACGTGCCGAACACGCCGGTCATCATCGAATTCGTCAAACTGCTGCCGGCGAAGAAATAATTTCTACAGGACTGCAACCATGATCAAGCTCACCACCAACCACGGCGCCATCACCATCGAACTCGACGCGGAGAAGGCGCCGAGAAGCGCCGCCAACTTCCTGGCCTACGTCGAATCCGGCCATTACGACAACACGATTTTCCACCGCGTGATCGACGGCTTCATGATCCAGGGCGGCGGCTTCGCGCCGGGCATGGACCAGAAGCCGGTCAAGGCACCGATCGAAAACGAAGCGAAGAACGGCCTCAGGAACGAGATCTACACCGTCGCCATGGCCCGCACCAGCGACCCCCATTCGGCCACGGCGCAGTTCTTCATCAACGTTGGCGACAACGACTTCCTCGATTTCGACAAGTGCCAGGACGGATGGGGCTACTGCGTCTTCGGTCGCGTCGTCGATGGCAAGGATGTGGTCGACAAGATCAAGGCGGTCAAGACCGGCAACAAGGGTTTCCACCAGAACGTGCCGCGCGAGGACGTCGTCATCGAGCGCGCGGAAGTCATCTAAGCTCGCAGCGGTTCCATGCTGACCATCGCAGGAGCCGCCCGCCTTGTCTCCGACCTGCACCTGCGGCGGGAGCGCCCGGACCTGACCCGGCGCTTCGCCACCTTCCTTGCCGACACCGCCGCTTCGAATGTCGACACGCTGTTCATCCTCGGCGACCT
>JADYZH010000326.1 GCA_020853215.1 Sulfuritalea sp.
GGTCGCGGCCTACCTGCCCGGCAGCCACATCAAGGCGAAGATCGGCCATCCGATGGTGGCGGGCGTCAAGATCTGGGCGCTGGCCCATCTGCTGGCCAACGGCAATCTGGCCGACGCAGTCCTGTTCGGCGCCTTCCTCGTCTGGGCGGTCGCCAGTTTTGTTTCTTCACGCCGGCTCGACCGGATCGCGGGGCGGAGCTATGTCGCGCAAGGCTGGTCGCGGGACGCTGCGGTTGCGGGCATCGGCCTGGTAGCCTGGGCCGGGTTCGCCTTCTGGGGCCACACCTGGCTGATCGGCGCCAAGCCTTTCGGCTGAGCGTTCAGGCCTCGAAGGCCTCGCCGGTGGCGAAGAAATTGCCGCCGGCCTGGTAGTGGATGCTGCGCCGCTGTTGGTCCGGGAAATGCCAGCGACCGTTGGAAAACGCTTCCGGCTCTGCCCATGCCGCGACCACTTCGGCGAGGAACAGGTCGTAGGTTTTCTGGATGTGCGGCTCGGCAATCACGCGACACTCCAGCCAGGCCAGGCAGCCTTCGATCAGCGGCGCGCCGACCGCGCTGGCCGCCGTGCCGCCAGCGCCGACTTTCTTGCCGAACTTGTCCACCTTGCGCCCCGACTGCGTGCCCACCGCCAGCGCCAACGCCGCCTGTTGTCGCGCCGGCACGTTGAGCACGAATTCGCCCGAAGCCTCGACCAGTTCGCGCGTCAGCGTGGCCTTGTCGATCACCACCGCCACCTTGGGCGGATCGAAGTCGAGCGCCATGTTCCAGGCCGCGGCCATCACGTTGCGCCGCCCGCCGTAGGCGCTGGATACCAGCACGGTCGGCCCGTGATTGAGCAGCAGGTAGGCCTTGGGCAGCGGCACGGCGATGCGCGTGGTCATGTGTTGACTCCCTTTTTTATCCGCCGATTCTATAAGATCGGCCCCATGCGAAAACTGCTGCCCGCCCTGTTCTGCCTGTGCGTCCTGTCCGCGCCTTCCGCGAATGCCAGCGATTTCCCCGCGCCGGTGGCGCAGGCGCTGAAGCACGCCGGCATTCCGCAGGGGGCGACCGCCGTCTGGGTCGCTGAAGTCGACGCCGGCAAGCCGCGCCTCGCGGTCAATGCCCGCACCGCGCTGAACCCGGCCTCGACCATGAAGCTGGTCACCACCTACGCCGCGCTCGACCTGCTGGGGCCGGCCTATGTCTGGAAGACCGAGGCTTTCGCCGCCGGCACGCTCAATGACGGCGTGCTGAGCGGCGACCTGCACCTGAGGGGTGGCGGCGACCCCAAGCTGACCTACGACCAGTTCGGCCGCCTGCTGCGCCAGATCCGCGCGCGCGGCATCCGCGAGATTCGCGGCGACCTGGTGCTCGACCGTAGCGCCTTCGCCGCCAACGGCAATGACCCCGGGCGCTTCGACGCGCAGCCGATGCGGCCTTACAACGTTTCTCCCGATGCCCTGCTGCTGAATTTCAAGGCCGTCACGCTGCAGCTGGTTCCCGATGCGGCAAACCGGAAACTGCTGGTCGGCATGGAGCCGGCGCCGGCCAACCTCGACCTGGTCAACCAGGTCACCCTGGGCAACGGCAATGGCTGCGGCGACTGGAAGGAGCGCCTGCGCGTCGACGTCTTCAGCCACGGCCCGACCACGCGACTGGTGCTGACCGGCGTCTTCCCGCAGGCCTGCGAGGAGCAGCGCTGGAACATCGCGGTGCAGGACCATCCGCAATTCGTGCTCGGGGTTTTCCGCCAGCTGTGGGCCGAACTCGGCGGCAGCTTCACCGGCAACGTGCGCGACGGTCCGGTGCCGGCCGAAGCGCGCGCGGTCGGCGTGCTGCCGTCGCCGACTTTGGCCGAAGTCGTGCGCGACATCAACAAGTTTTCCAACAACGTCATGGCGCGCCAGTTGTTCCTGACGCTGGGCATGGAGGCGGGGCATCGCCCGGCCGGCGCCGCCGAGGCCGATGCGGCGATCCGCGCCTGGCTCGATGCGCGCGGTTTGGCCGTGCCGGAACTGGTGCTGGAAAACGGCTCCGGCCTCTCGCGCCGCGAACGGATTTCCGCCGAAGGTATGGGCCGCCTGTTGCAGGCGGCGTGGCGCAGCGCGGTGATGCCGGAGCTGATCGCTTCGCTGCCGGTGACCGCGACCGACGGCACCATGAGAAAGCGCCTCAAGCAGAACGGCGTGGCAGGACAAGCGCATATCAAGACCGGTTCGCTGGAGGGCGTGCGCAGCATCGCCGGCTATGTGCTGGACAAGGGCGGGCGGCGCTGGATCGTGGTCTTCTTCGTCAATCACGCCAATGCCGGCGGCGCGCAGGCGGCGCAGGATGCGCTGCTGCAATGGGTGTACGAGCGGTGAAGCGCATCGCCCTGCTCGGCGGCGCTTTCGCCTACATGGTGCTGCTGATCGAGGCCATCCGTGCCGCCGTGGCGTGGTGGCACGGCGAGCTGGCGCAGCCGGGCTGGGGCGACATGGCGCTGATCGCGCTGCTGCCGCTGCTGGTCTGGATCTGGTGGCGCTACATTTCACCCTTCGGCCGCGCCGACTGCGCCAAATGCCTGCCGCCCAGCGAACCCGATCCGCGTCCGTAAAACCGCAGCCCTGCCCCTGCGGCCGGCCGCTGGCCTATGCGGACTGCTGCGGCCGCCATCATGCGGGCAGCCCCGCCACGAATGCCGAGTCGCTGATGCGCTCGCGCTACAGCGCCTATGTGCTCGGGCTGGAGGACTACCTGCTTGTCACCTGGCACGCCTCGACACGCCCCGCGGCGCTGAATCTCGGCGCCGAAGCGCAAGCGAAATGGCTGGGGCTGGACGTCAAGGCCCACTCCGCGAGTGACGGCGCCGCGACGGTGGAGTTCGTCGCCCGCTGCCGCGTCGGCGGTCGCGCGCAGCGACTGCACGAGGTCAGCCGCTTCGTGCGCGAGGACGGCCGCTGGTTCTACGTGGATGGCGTGATCGACTGAACCGTCTGGTTTCGGCGCTATCCCGCGTTGTCCGGCGTGGTTTGCCAGCCGCCTCCGAGCGCCTTGAACAGATCGACCGACGCGCCCAGCCGGTTCTTGCGGCTGGCCAGGTAAAGCAGTTGGGCGGCATTGAAGGTGCGCTGGGTGTCGAGCAGGTCGCTGTATCCGGAATAGCCGCTTTCGTAGCGTTTTTGCGCCAGGTCGTAGGCTTTTTTCGAGGCCGCGACCTGGGCGGCAAAGGCCGCTTCCTCGTTGGCGAATTCGTGCAGATTGACAATGGCGTCGTTCACCTCGCGGAAGGCGGTTTGCAGCGTCTTGCGGTAATTGGCCAGGTTCTCGGCCTGCGCCGCGCTGGCCTGGTCGACACGCGCCTCTGTCTTGCCGGCATCGAAGATCA
>JADYZH010000327.1 GCA_020853215.1 Sulfuritalea sp.
ACCGCCTCGGACCGCGCCAACTGGACGCCCGCCATGAACGCCTCCGCCGCGGAACGCAGCTTGACGTTGCGCAGGTAGGTCGAAAAACTCGGCGCCGCGAGCGCCAGCAGGACTCCCATGATCGCAACCGCGATCACCAGCTCGATCAGGGAAAAACCGCGCCGCGACGTGTTCATGGGATCAGCAACCGCCGCCCTGCCGGGTCATCCAGCAGTTCGCCGCCGCCGCCGGCCAGGCCGCGCCAGCGGCGATGGTGCTGGTGCGGGCGTTTACCTGGTTGATGGTGTAGCTGAAGCCCGTCATCGATCCGGTGCCGGTTGCCGTCCAGACGTACGCCTGGCCATTGGCGGACGCCAGGCACGCGTAGGTGAAATTGGTCGTCGCCGGAACGGTGACGCTGGCCGCGCAGGCGGTCGCGGCGCTACCGTCGGTGTTGTAGAAGCGGTTGTCCTGGAAATACTGCTCCATACGCACGCGGGCATCGGACAGGCTGGCGACCCCCTCGGTAATCTTGCCGCGCGTGATGTATTCGTTGTAGTTGGGCACGGCGATAGCGGCAAGCACGCCAATGATCGCCAGTACTATCAACAGCTCGATCAGGGAGAATCCGTTTTCTGTTTTCGTTTTCATTGGCAACCCCAGTTGTAGAAGACAACGCCATAAAGATGCGAGTCAACGATCCGGACTGCGAAACGAACACTGCAATTGCATCGTGTGTTCGCCGTCTTCGCCGTCGTCGCCCCCGCGGGCATTGTATCCCTCCGATGCTTCATGCAACTGTTGCCATGATTCCCGCAGTCTTGTTTCTGCAACATCGGCGAAAGCGGATTTGTCATAGGGTAAACCCTACCCCGACGCGAAAAATCGTGACTTTCGTCACTCCGGGCGTGCGATAGGCGAAAAGTCATGCCTACGGCAACGCCGGAGCCGGTCGATCCGGCGGTGTCTATAATCGGCCGGTCCTTTGCCGCGATCCCGCTAACCATGAGCCTGGCCTATGCCGCAACCGAACTGACCCATGCCGGCACGTCGCGGCAGCTGACCCTGACGACGGGGATGCTGCTGGCGCTGGTGTTCGCGGCGATGGTCGGAATTGCAATCTGGTCCGGGCTGAACCGGCGCCGCCTGCTCGAGCGCCGACGTGCTGCCGAAGTCGAGTTGCGCGCCACGCAGAACCGGCTGGCGCAATTGTCGAACCAGCTGCCGATCGCGCTCTTCAGCTTCCGGCCCGGCCATGGTTTCGAGGCGGTGAGTGACGGCATCGAGTACCTGCTGCCGGTCACGGCACAACAACTGCTGTCCGATCCGAAATGCCTGCTCGGTGCCGTCGCCGGGGAAGATCGCGCCGGATTGCAGTGGCTGAACTCCGGCGCGAACTGTCCGCCGCAACTGGAATGGCTGGGACGCAGCGTGGCGCAGGGTGACGGGTCCGGACCGCGCTGGCTGCAGATGCGCGGCGCGGCGGACATCGGTCCCGGCGGCGAGCGGCTGCTGACGGGCGTGGTGGTGGACGTCACGCCGCTGATGAGCACGCAACAGGCGCTGGAAGCGTCGCGCGAGGAGTTGCGCCGGCTCGCGACCTACCGCGAGAACGAGCGTGAGCAGGAATACCGGCGCCTGGCGCGCGAATTCCACGACGAGCTCGGTCAGTTGCTGACCAGCGCGCGCATGCAATTGCAGTGGCTGGAAGGCCGGGTCGGCGATGACCAGGCAACGCGCGGCGCGCTCGCCGCGATCGAATCCATCATCGGCGAGGCCTACCGCAGCGTCAAGTCGATCGCGGCGGAACTGCGCCCGGCGGCACTGAACCTCGGCCTGCCCGCCGCCATCGAATGGCAGGCGGCGCGCGTGCTGACGCCGGCCGGCCTGCAATTCACCGTAGCGCTGGCCCCCGTCGCGGAATCGCTGCCGGACGCCGCGGCCACGGCGCTGTTCCGCATCGTGCAGGAAGCCTTCACCAACGTGCTGCGCCATGCCGGCGCGCACAGCGTGCATGTCTCCCTGCGCGCCGACGGCGGACAGCTGATCCTCAGCGTGGCGGACGACGGCCGCGGTTTCGATCCCGCCGCAGTCTGCGCCGGCGAACACTTCGGCCTGGTCGGCATGCGCGAACGCGTCGCCGCGCTGCACGGCGCGCTCGACATCGACAGCGCACCCGGCGAGGGCGCGCGCATCACGGTGCACCTGCCATTGCCGGCCACGGAAAGCCCGCCATGACCCGCATCATCATCGCCGACGACCACACCCTGTTCCGCATCGGGCTCAAGCAGATGCTGGAATCCTTCGACGGCATTACGGTCGTCGCCGAGGCGGCCAACGCCGCACAAACGCTGGCCGTCGTGCAAGGCGTTGCGGCCGACCTGCTGATTTCCGACCTGACCATGCCCGGCACCATCGGCACGCAGTTGATCGAGCAGCTGCACCGGCAACACCCCGCGCTGCCGATATTGATCCTCAGCATGCACGACGAACCGGCGACGGTGCGCCGCGCGCTACAGGCCGGCGCCACCGGTTACCTGACCAAGGAGTCCTCGCCCGACACGCTGCATGCGGCGGTGCGCCAGGTTGCGGCCGGCGAGCGCTTCATCCCCCCCGCCCTGGCCGAAACGCTGGCCTTCGAGACGATCCGTCCGACCAGCCCGCCGCATGAAACCCTGAGCCAGCGCGAACGGCAGATCTTCAAGCTGATCGCCCAGGGCGGGATGCTGAGCCAGATCGCCGAGCAGTTGCATCTGAGCCCGAAGACCGTCACTACGCACAAGACCCACCTGATGGAAAAGCTGGGCATTGCCAACAACGCCGACCTGATCCGCTATGCCATCGAACACAAACTGTTCGATTGAACTCACCGCAAATCTTCGGCCTGACACAAGGTCCACCACAAGCTACCGGGAGCGCCCATGACCGGCCATGAAACCCGCGGACTCGGCCTTGCCCCGGCCACGGCCGGCGACTACCGCGAACTGGCGCGGCGCCGGCTGCCGCGCCAGTTGTTCGATTTCCTCGATGGCGCCGCCTATGACGAGCTCACCGCGGGCGAGAACCGGCGCGCCTTCGATCGGCTGCGGCTGCGCCAGCGCGTCATGTGCGACGTTTCGCAGTTGAAGTTTTCCACCCGCGTGCTGGGCCAGGACCTCGCGCTGCCGCTGGTGCTCGCCCCGCTGGGACTGGCCGGCATCCTGGCGCGGCGTGCCGAGGTGCAGGCGGCGCGCGCGGCCGCGGCGGCCGGCGTGCCTTTCTGCGAATCGACGGTTTCCGTCTGTTCGCTCGAGGAGGTCCGCGCCGCGACCGCGGCGCCCTTCTGGTACCAGCTCTACATCATGCGCGACCGCGGCTTCGCGCGGGACTTGATGGCGCGGGCGCAGGCGGCCGGCTGCCCGGTGCTGGTGCTGACCGTCGACCTGCCGGTGATGGGCGCGCGCTATCGCGACATCCGCAACGGCATGGGCGGCGCGGCATCCGCCGCCGGGAAACTGCGCAAGACATGGGATCTGCTCTCGCATCCGCACTGGCTGCTTGACGTGGGCATCCGCGGCCGGCCGCTGGGCTTCGGCAACCTGACCGCGGCAGTGCCGTTCGCCCGCAGCCTGCCGCAATTCAAGGCCTGGGTCGATGGCCAGTTCGATCCGCGCGTGACCTGGGACGACCTGGCCTGGGTGCGGCAGCACTGGCCGGGCAGGATCCTGCTCAAGGGCATCCTCGATGCGGACGACGCGCGCCTGGCCGCGGCCGCCGGCGCCGACGGCATCGTTGTCTCCAACCATGGCGGCCGCCAGCTCGACAGCGTCGCGGCCAGCGCCGACGCCTTGCCGCGCATCGTCGATGCCGTCGGCGACAGGCTGGAGGTGCTGCTCGACGGCGGCGTCAGGAACGGGCTGGACGTGGTCAAGGCGCTCGCGCTGGGCGCCCGCGCCTGCATGCTGGGCCGCGCCTGGGGCTATGCGGTGGCCGCCCGCGGCGAAGCCGGCGTGGCCCACATGCTGTCGACGATGCGCGCCGAAATGGCCGTCGCGCTGGCGCTGACCGGCGTCACCGATGTCGCGGCGCTGGATCGCGCAGCGCTGCTCGACGCATCGCCGTAGCGCCGGCGCCGACTTTTTCAAACGCCGCCGGCAGCGTCCGGACAGGCCTACTTCGCCGTGCGCACCGCCGCCAGGATGCCCTGCATCAGGGCCAGCGGCGTCGGCGGACAACCGGGAATGCGCACATCGACGCCGACCACGTTGCCGATCGCGCCGCAACTGGCATAGCTCTCGCCGAAGACGCCGCCGTTGCAGCCGCAGTCGCCCACCGCCACCACCAGCTTGGGATCCGGCGTGCAGTCGTAGGCGATGCGCAGCGCGTTCTCCATGTTCTTCGTCACCGGGCCGGTGACCAGCAGCATGTCGGCATGGCGCGGACTGGCGACGAACTTGATGCCGCGCCCTTCGAGGTTGTAGTAGGGATTGTTCAGCGCATGGACCTCCAGTTCGCAGCCGTTGCACGAACCGGCATCGACCTCGCGGATGGTCAGCGCGCGGCCCAGCACCCGCAGGATCTCGTCGTGCAGCCGGTCGATCTCGCGCCGCGGGTCGTCGGCGCCGGCCGGCTGTGGCGGCTCGGTGACGATGCCGGTGCGGAAGATGTGTCGCAGCAGCGGAATCACAGGTCCACCCCGGAATAGGACAGGTTGAAGGATTTGTTGATCAGCGGAAAATCGGGAACGATGTCGTTCATCACCGCGTGCTCCAGCGCCGGCCATGCCTGCCATGATGGATCGTGGGGATGGACGCGGGCCAGTCTGCCATCGTTGTCGAACTGCACGCCGACCAGCACCTCGCCGCGCCAGCCTTCGATCACGCCGAGGCCGCTGGCGCCGGCCGCCGGCGCAAGGTCGACCCGGGTGTCGCCGGCCGCCATGCCGACCGCCATGGTGCGCAACAAACGCAGCGATTCCGCAATTTCATCGAAGCGCACCGCGACGCGGGCAGCGACGTCGCCGCGCTCGTCGGTGACGGGCCGCACGCCGAGCGCCGCGTAAGGCGGCGGCGGCGTGTAGCCCTGGCGGTGCGCCCGGCCGTCGAGCAGGATCCCCGTGGCACGCGCCGCCATGCCGGTCAGCGAGAGTTCCCGCGCCAGGTTGCTGTCGATGATGCCGGTCGTGGCGAAGCGGTCCTGCAGGCCCGGGTGCCCGTCGTAGAGCTCGCGCAATTCCTTCACCGCGGCTTCGATGGCGCCGCACTGCTCGACGATCGCGGCCAGCGCGGCAGCGTCCGCATCGACGGTCACGCCGCCGGGCACGATGCAGTCCATCATGAAACGGTGGCCGAACAGCCTGGCGTTCTGCCGCACCCAGTCTTCCTTAAGGCGGAAAAACTGGGTCAGGCCGAAGGCGAAGGCGGCATCATTGCCCAGCGCGCCGAGATCGCCCAGATGGTTGGCGACGCGCTCGCGTTCCAGCAGCAGCGCGCGCACGGCAAGCGCGCGCGGCGGCGGCTCGACGCAGCATGCCGCCTCGACCGCGGCGGCGTAGGCCCAGGCATAGGCGCAGGTGGAATCGCCGGAAACGCGGCCGACCAGGCTTGCGCCACGCGCGATGTCGGCGCCGATGAAGAGTTTCTCGACGCCCTTGTGCTGGTAGCCCAGGCGCTGCTCCAGGCGCAGCACGCGCTCGCCGACCACCGAAAAGCGGAAGTGCCCCGGCTCGATGATGCCGGCATGGATGGGGCCGACCGGAATCTCGTGCGCACCCTCGCCACCGACCTTGACGAAGTCGTAGTCGCTGGGGAAATTGGGGAAGCCCGCAGAAAAAGGGGCCTGGTTCGAATTTTGAGATTCGTTAAATTCGAGCCTGGCCCCTTTTTCTGCTTCGGCGTCATGCCGCAACGGATACCAGTCCGCAGGCCAGGCGCCGTGGCGCAGCCAGGGGCGCTGGTCGCCGCCCGCGCTGGCGATGCCGACCAGGTCGCGGGTGGCGCGCTGCATGCGGCCGGCAGTCGGGAAAATGCCCGCCAGATCGGGATAAACCGGATCGTCGGCGGGCAGGTCGAGGCTCACCCAGGCATGGCCCCGGTCCAGGCCGAAGACGCAATGCAGGCGGAAGCCGCCGCCGTGCCGACGCTCGTCGCTGCCCCAGATCGCCGCCAGGCGTCCGCCGACCTGCCGCGCCGACGCGGCAAAGTCCTTCAGCGTCTCGCCGTTCGCGGCGCGACCGCACCAGACCGGCGCACCGACGCCAGGCTGTGGGGTGAAGTCGATGGCGGAATCGTCGCAGAGGAACATGGCTAACCGAGCATTTTCGCTGCCTCATGGAACCAGCGCGTGAGATAGGGTGGAATGTAGAGCCCGAGCATCAGCACGATGCCCAGGTGCAGGAACACCGGCGTGATGGCGGGTGCATGCGGCAGGCGCTTCGCCTCGGTCTCGCCGAACACCATGGGCTGCACCTTGCCGAAGATGGCGGCGAAGGCCACGCCGAGGCCCAGCAGCAGTACCGGCGTCGCCCACGGGTAGTGCTTCATGGCGTGGGTGAGGATCATGAACTCGCTGGCGAAGACGCCGAAGGGCGGCATGCCCAGTATCGCCAGGGTGCCCAGCATCAGGCCCCAGCCGATCAGCGGGTTGATCTTGATCAGGCCGCGGATGTTTTCCATCAGTTGCGTGCCGGTCTTCTGCGTGGCATGGCCGACGGCAAAGAAAATCGCCGACTTGGTCAGCGAGTGCATGGTCATGTGCAGGAGGCCGGCGAAGTTCGCCACCGGGCCGCCCATGCCGAAGGCAAACGTGATCAGCCCCATGTGCTCGATCGACGAGTAGGCGAACATGCGCTTGACATCCTTCTGTCGCGACAGGAAGAAGGCCGCGACCAGCAGCGTGAACAGGCCGAAGCCCATCATCAGGTTGCCGGCGAAG
>JADYZH010000328.1 GCA_020853215.1 Sulfuritalea sp.
CAAGGTCGAGATCATCAAGAGCAACGTGCTGCTGGTCGGCCCCACCGGCACCGGCAAGACGCTGATCTGCGAGACGCTGGCGCGCGTGCTGCAGGTGCCCTTCGTCACCGCCAACGCAACCTCGCTGGCGCAGAGCGAATTCGTCAATGACGAGATCGAGGCCATCCTGCTGCGGCTGATCGACAAGGCCGAGGGCGACATCGGGCGCGCCCAGCGTGGCATCGTCTTCATCGACGAAATCGACAAGCTGAAGGCCATCAGCGGCCAGCAGGGGCTGCTGCGCGGCACCTCGGGCGAAGGCGTGCAGCATGCGTTGCTGAAGATCATGGAAGGCGTGCCGGTCAGGATCAAGGGCGCGCATTACATCGACACCACGCAGGTGCTGTTCATCTGCGGCGGCGCCTTCGTCGGGCTGGAAGAGAATCGGGCACGCACCCGCGCTTTCGGTTTCATTTCGACCACCGAAAGCGACAACCAGAAGATGCTCGACCGCCTCAACTCGCGCATCAAGCCCACCGACCTGTTCGAATTCGGCCTGATCCAGGAATTCGCCGGGCGCCTGCCGATCATCGCCCACTTCAACCCGCTGTCGCGCGAGATGATGGTGCGCATCATGACCGAGCCGAAAAATTCGATCTACAAGCAGTACCGCCAGATGCTGGCCAACGACGGCGTGGAACTGAACATCGAAGGACTGGTGTTCCAGCAGATCGCCGACCTGGCGATGGAATACAAGGTCGGCGCACGCAGCCTGCGCGGCATCTTCGAGGAAATGCTGACGCCGACCATGTACCTGCTGCCGGACCATCCCGAGGTGCGCCAGGTCAGGTTCGTGTCGCTGTTCGAAGAGCCGAAATTCATTGGCAGCCGCAGTTGACGAATCCCTGCGGCGTCGACTTTGGCCAGCCATGGCAGACTGAAGTCTGCCCCACGATGGGGCGAGGCATGTTGCTTTTCGTGGGGCCGGCTTTAGCCGGGCGGGTTGCTTTGGCCGACTGAAGTCGGCCCTGCAATCCACCCCCGCAATGGGAGACCAAATCGGAACGGGTTTGCACATTTTTTTGGAGAAACACCCATGGGCGGAATACTGATCGTTGGCGCCGGGCTTGCCGGATTGACCGTGGCCGAAACCCTGCGCGCAGAAGGCTATGCCGGGCCGGTCACGCTGCTCGGCGCCGAACCGCATGCGCCCTACCAGCGGCCGCCGCTGTCGAAGGGCTTCCTGCTGGGCGAGACGGCCGAGGCGCAGCTGATGATGCGCACGGCGGAGGCCATGGAAAAGAAGGGCATCGGCTTGAAAGTTCCCGCAGGGACGCACAGCGCTGGCGCCGGCGTCACGGCGATCGATCGCGGCGCGAAGCAGGTCACGCTGGCCGACGGCTCGACCCTGGCCTACGACGGCCTCGCGCTGTGCACCGGCGCCCGCCTGCGGCCGCTGCCGCTGGCCGGGGCCGATGCCGACGGGGTGTTCGGCCTGCGCTCGCTGGATGACGCCAAGGCGATCAAGGCCGCGCTGGAAACCGCGCAGAACGTGGTGATCATCGGTGGCGGTTTCATCGGCCTCGAAGTCGCTGCCGTGGCACGCAAGAAAGGCAAGCAGGTGACGGTGCTGGAAGCCGCCGAGCGCCTGATGGCGCGCGTCGTGCCGCCGCATCTGTCGCAGTTCTACCTCGACCTGCACCGCGGCCAGGGCGTCGAGGTGGTGCTCGCGGCCACCGTGGCCGAGCTCATCGGCGCGGCCGGCCGGATCGCCGCCGTGAGGACCGGCGACGGCCGCGAGTTCCCGGCCGACCTGGTGCTGGTCGGCATCGGCGTCATCGCCAATGCCGAGCTGGCGCAGGCGGCGGGCCTCGACGTGGCCGGCGGCATCGTGGTCGATGCCTGCAGCCGCACCGCCGACCCGGCCATCGTCGCCGCCGGCGACTGCAGCGTGCGGCGCCTGGATGACGGCGGCCTGCGCCGCCTCGAATCCGTGCAGAACGCCATGGAGCAGGCCAAGTCGGCCGCCGTCGCGCTGCTGGGGCGCGAACGGCCGTTCACCGCGACGCCCTGGTTCTGGTCCGACCAGTATGACGTCAAGCTGCAGATGGCGGGACTCACCGCCGGCTTCGATACCGTGGTGACGCGCGGCGCCGCGAAAGTCGATACGACGACGCGGAAGTTCTCCTGGTACTACTTCAGGGCCGGCCGGCTGATCGCGATCGACTCGCTGAACCAGTCGCCCGACCACCTGACCGGCCGCAAGCTGCTCGACAAGGGCATTTCGCCGACGCCGGCGCAGGCCGCCGAGAGCTCCTTCGACCTCGCCGCGCTGCTGGCCTGAGCCCGGCGCCGGATTTGTCCGAAAGCCGGGCCCGGCTTATAGTTCGCCCATGAACAACGCCCGCATCATCCCCATCGCCAGAGTGGTCAGGACCACGCTGCCGCCGGGCCGCGACCTCGCCGCGCCGCCCGAGGGCGAACTGGTCGACCGGCGCGGCCGGCGCGTGCGCGACCTGCGCATCTCGGTCACCGACCGCTGCAATTTCCGCTGCGTGTATTGCATGCCCAAGGAAGTCTTCGACGACGACTACGCCTTCCTGCCACGCAAGCAGTTGCTGTCCTTCGAGGAGATCGTGCGCGTCGCGAAAATCTTCGTCGACCAGGGCGTCGAGAAGATCCGCATCACCGGCGGCGAACCGCTGCTGCGCCGCCACCTCGAGAACCTGATCGAACAACTGGCGCGACTGCCGGTGGAAATCACCCTGACCACCAACGGCTCTCTGCTGGCAAAGAAGGCGCGGGCGCTCAAGGATGCCGGGCTGCATCGCGTCACGGTCAGCCTCGACGGCATGGACGACGCCGTGTTCAAGCGCATGAACGACGTCGACTTCCCGGTCGGCGACGTGCTCGACGGCATCGCCGCCGCCGCAGCCGCGGGCCTGGCGCCGGTCAAGGTGAACTGCGCCGTCAAGCGCGGCACCAACGACGACCAGATCCTGCCGCTGGCGCGCCACTTCCGCCACAGCGGCCATATCCTGCGCTTCATCGAATACATGGACGTCGGCTCGTCGAATGGCTGGCGCATGGACGAGGTGCTGCCCTCGGCTGAGGTCCTCGCCCGCATCCATGCAGAATTTCCGCTTGAAGCCATCGACGCCAACTACTCCGGCGAAGTCGCCGAACGCTGGCGCTATCGGGACGGCGGCGGCGAGATCGGCGTCATTTCCTCGGTGACCCAGGCCTTCTGCTCCAGCTGCACGCGCATCCGCCTGTCCACCGAAGGCCAGCTCTACACCTGCCTCTTCGCCCAGTCCGGCCACGACCTGCGCGCCCTGCTGCGCCACGGCGCCGGCGACGAGGCGCTGCGGCGCGAGATCGCCGCCGTCTGGCGCGACCGCGACGACCGCTATTCCGAGATCCGCACCGCCGCCACCAATCTTTCCGGCCGCAGCAAGGTGGAAATGTCCTACA
>JADYZH010000329.1 GCA_020853215.1 Sulfuritalea sp.
CCTTCGAAAACAACAAGCTGGCCAAGCGCCTGCGCCGCGAGGTCGGCCAGGCGATCGCCGACTTCAACATGATCGGCGCCGGCGACAAGGTCATGGTCTGCCTTTCCGGCGGCAAGGATTCCTTCGCCCTGCTCGACATCCTGCTTTTCCTGCGCGAGCACGCGCCGGTCGGCTTCGACATCGTCGCGGTGAACCTCGACCAGAAGCAGCCGGGTTTCCCGGCCGAGGTGCTGCCCGACTACCTGCGTTCGATCGATGTGCCCTTCCACATCGAGGATGAGGACACCTATTCCATCGTCAAGCGCGTGATTCCCGAGGGCAAGACCACCTGTTCGCTTTGCTCGCGCCTGCGCCGCGGCGTGCTCTACCGCGTCGCCGGCGAGCTGGGGGCGACCAGGATCGCGCTCGGCCACCACCGCGACGACATCCTGCAGACGCTGTTCCTCAACATGTTCTTCGGCGGCAAGCTGAAATCCATGCCGCCCAAGCTGGTCTCGGACGACGGCCGCCACATCGTGATCCGGCCGCTGGCCTACTGTCGCGAAAGCGACCTGGAAAAGTGGGCGGCGCTGCGCGAATTCCCCATCATCCCCTGCAACCTCTGCGGTTCGCAGCCCAACCTGCAGCGGCAACAGGTGAAGCAGATGCTGAACGACTGGGAGAAGCGCTTTCCCGGACGCATCGAAACCATGTTCAGGAGCCTCGCCAACGTCGTGCCCTCGCACCTGCTCGACGCCCGCCTGTTCGACTTCGTCGGGCTGCGGGCGACCGGTACGCCGGACCCGGAAGGCGACATCGCCTTTGATGCGCAGGCCCTGCCGCCCCTGGCGCCGCAGGCCATCGACTTCATGGCGCAGGACGACTGATGGACGCGCGTCGCCTTTCCGCCCGCCACGGCTTCCTCTGGCTGCTCGCCGGCCTGGCCCTGTTCCGCCGCAATCCGCCGCTGACCACGGTGCTGACCTTCGGCTACCTGCTGATGGTGATCGTGGTCAACCTGATCCCGACCATCGGCCCCATCCTGTTGCCGCTGTTGCTGCCGGCGCTGACGGTGATGCTGGGCAACGGCTGCCGCGCCATCGAGCGCGGCAAGCCGGTGGACGGCGACACCCTGATGGCCGGCCTCGGCCCGCAGCGCACCGGAATGATCCGCCTCGGCGGCCTGCACCTGGTCGGCTCCACCCTGCTGGTGCTGGTCGCCTCGCTGTTCGCCGCGCCGCTCGACCTAAAGGACGGCATGAGCCCGCAGGAAGCCGAGGCGCTGCTGGTCGATCTCGGCATCGTCATGCTGCTGGCCTCGCCGCTGCTGATGGCCTTCTGGTTCGCGCCGCTGCTGACCGCCTGGAATGGCGTCAGTGCCGGCAAATCGCTGTTCTTCAGCTTCGTCGCCAGCTGGCGCAACTGGCGCGCTTTCGCCGTGTACGGCCTGACGCTGGCGGTGGTCGGCGCGGTGCTGCCGGGCCTGATCCTGATCATCGCCGGCCTGATCTCGCAGGCACTGCTCGACATCCTTTCGATCGCGCTGCGCATGGTGCTGATCTTCGTCCTGGCGCCAGTCCTGATGGCCAGCGTGTATCTGTCCTATCGCGACGTGTTCGCAACGCCGGAACCGGTCGCGCCGGCCGAACCGGTCGATCCGCCGCCGGCCCTGACCGATGAGTGAGGCCGGGGCGGGCGTGCTCGGGCTGCTCGGCGGCACTTTCGATCCGCTGCATGTCGGTCACCTGCGCCTCGCCCTCGAGGCGCGCGAAGCCCTCGGCCTGTCCGCGCTGTGCCTGATCCCGGCCGGGTCCCCGCCATTGCGCGCCCTGCCGCACTGCGCCGCCACGCAGCGCCTGGCCATGGTCGAGTGCGCACTGGCCGGCCTGCCCGGATTCAGCGTCGATCCGGGCGAGGTGCTGGCCGCGGCACAGAGCATGGCCCCCAGCTATACCGTGGCGACGCTGGAGCGCCAGCGCCGCCAGCACGGCGCCCGGCGCCCGCTGGTGCTGCTGCTGGGCGCCGATGCCTTCGCCCGGCTGGAATCCTGGCAGCGCTGGCGCGAGCTGTTCGGCCTCGCACACATCGCCGTGGCGACGCGGCCGGGGCACGACATAAAAGTCGGCGCCGGCGACACGGCGCTCGCCGCCGAGTTCGCGGCGCGGCGCGGTATCGCCGCCGACCTTGCCGCGGCCCCGGCCGGCCGCATCGTCCCCTTTGCCATCACCGCGCTGGAGATTTCCGCCACGGCGATCCGCGAGCGCCTGGCGCGCGGCCTTTCGGTGCGCTATCTGGTCCCCGATCCCGTTCTCGACTATATTGAATCCCGTCAGCTCTACCGGACCCCGCATGGACATTAGAAAACTGCAGAAAATCGCCGTCGCCGCCCTCGAGGACATCAAGGCCAAGGACATCGAGGTGATCAATACCTCGAAGATCTCCGCGATGTTCGACCGCGTCATCATCGCCACCGGCGACTCCAACCGCCACGTCAAGTCGTTGGCGAAGAACGTCCACGACAAGGTCCGGGAAGCCGGCGGCCAGGTGATCGGCATCGAGGGCGAGGACGCCGGCGAATGGGTGCTGGTCGATCTGGGCGACATCGTGGTGCATGTGATGCAGCCCGCCGTGCGCAGCTACTACAACCTCGAAGAGCTGTGGAAGGTGGTGCCGAGGCGTCCGCGCAAGAAGGCTGCCGCCGACGCCGGGGACGAATGAAATTGATCGTCGCGGCGGTGTCGGCGAGGCCGCCCGAGTGGGTGCTGGCGGGCTGGTGCGAATACGCGAAGCGGATGCCGCGCGAACTGCCGCTGGAACTGCTGGAGATCCGGCCCGAGCCCCGCACCACGGGCAAGACGGCGCAGGCCATGCTGGCGCTGGAGGCGGCGCGGATCGACGCGCAACTGCCCGCCGCCTGTCGCCGGGTCGCGCTCGACGAGCGCGGCGACGCGCCGACCACGCGGCAGCTGGCCGGGCGTCTGGAAAAATGGATGGCGGGCGGCGACGATGTCGCCTTCATCATCGGCGGCCCCGACGGGCTCGACCCCCGGATCAAGGATTCCGCCCACGAAACCCTGCGCCTTTCCAGCCTGACCCTGCCCCACGCCCTGGTCCGCGTGATCCTCGCCGAGGCCCTTTACCGCGCCGCGAGCGTGATAAAGGGCCACCCCTATCATCGTGCCTGAGGCTATGCTCACGGAAACCGTCATCGAGGCTGCCCGACCATGATCGATCCACGCATCTACCTGGCGTCCAGAAGTCCGCGCCGCCGCGAACTGCTGGCGCAGATCGGCGTCCGTTTCGACCTGCTGCTGTTTCGCAACTCGCCGCGCGAGGATGCGGAAGTCAGCGAAGCCTGGCTGCCGGGCGAGGCGCCGGAGGCCTACGTGGTTCGCGTGGCGCGCATCAAGGCGGCGTTCGGCGCCGATCTGCTGGCGTCGCGGCGGGTTGTGCTGCGCCCGGTGCTGGCCGCCGACACCACGCTCGACCTCGATGGCGAAATCATCGGCAAACCGCGCGACGAGGCCGACGCCGCGGCCATCCTGGCGCGGCTTTCCGGCCGCAGCCACCGCGTGCTGACGGCCATCGCCCTGGCCCGCGACGAGCGTCTCGAACACCGCCTGTCGATCAGCGAGGTGCGCTTCCGCCACTTGAATGCGGAAGAAATCCGCCGCTACGTGCAAAGCGGCGAGCCGATGGACAAGGCTGGCGCCTACGGCATCCAGGGCCGTGCCGCGATGTTCATCGAGGAAATCAGGGGTTCCCACTCCGGCATCGTCGGCCTGCCGCTGTGCGAAACGGCGCTGCTGCTGCGCGACTTCGGTTATCCGTTGTGAGTCTGAAAATCATGAATCAAGCCACAGAGGACACAGAGGGCACAGAGAAGTGCAAACCCGGGACTGTTTCCCCCAATGTTTCCGAATGGCTTTTCTCTGTGATCTCTGTGGCTAACAGGTTTTGTCATCATGACTGAACAGTTCCTGATCAACTTCACGCCGCAGGAAACCCGCGTCGCCCTGCTGCAGCAGGGCGCGGTGCAGGAACTGCACATCGAACGCACCAACGGCCGCGGCATCGTCGGCAACGTTTATCTGGGCCGCGTGGTGCGGGTGCTGCCGGGCATGCAGTCGGCCTTCATCGAGATCGGACTGGAACGCACCGCCTTCCTCCATGTCGCCGATATCTGGAGTGAACGCATCAACGGCAACGGCTACAACAGCCACGAAACGCGTCCGATCGAGCGCATCCTGAGCGAGGGGCAGTCGATCATGGTGCAGGTGCAGAAGGATCCGATCGGCACCAAGGGCGCGCGCCTGACGACCCAGGTTTCGATCGCCGGGCGCCTGCTGGTGCACCTGCCGCAGGACACCCACATCGGCATCTCGCAACGCATCGACGACGAGGCCGAGCGCGAAAGGCTGCGCGACCGCATCATGGCGCTTCTGCCCGCCGACCAGCCCGGCGGCTACATCCTGCGCACCGTCGGGGCCGCGGCCGGCGACGAGGAACTGGCGGCCGACATCGCCTATCTGCGCCGCATCTGGAGCGAGATCAAGAGCCGCAGCGTCGGCGCCCTGCCGCCCATGCTTTTGCACCATGACCTGACGCTGGCGCAGCGCGTGTTGCGCGACCTGGTGAGCAGCGAAACCACCGGCGTCATCATCGACTCGCGCGAAAACTTCCAGAAGCTGCAGCATTTCGCCCGCGAGTATGTGCCGCAGGTCGCCGACCGCCTGATGCATTACACCGGCGAGCGGCCCTTGTTCGACCTGCACGGCGTCGAGGACGAAATCCAGAAGGCGCTGGCGCGCCGGGTCGACCTCAAGTCGGGCGGCTACCTGATCTTCGACCAGACCGAGGCGATGACCACCATCGACGTCAACACCGGCGGCTACGTAGGATCGCGCAACTTCGACGACACGATTTTCAAGACCAACCTCGAAGCGGCGCAGGCCATTGCCCGCCAGCTGCGCCTGCGCAACCTGGGCGGCATCATCATCGCCGACTTCATCGACATGGAAGACCCGCAGCACAAGGAAGCGGTGCTGGCGGAATTCAACAAGGCGCTGGTGAAGGACCACACGCGGATCACCGTGTCCGGCTTCACCCAGCTCGGCCTGATCGAGCTGACCAGGAAGCGCACCCGCGAAAGCCTCGCTCACGTGCTGTGCGAACCGTGCCCCACCTGCGGCGGGCGCGGCGAGGTGAAGACGGCGCAGACCGTCTGCTACGAGGTGCTGCGCGAACTGTTGCGCGAGGCGCGCCAGTTCACCGCGCGCGA
>JADYZH010000330.1 GCA_020853215.1 Sulfuritalea sp.
CCGAATTCAAGGTCAGCCGCGAAAACCTCAGGAGCCAGGGCAAGAACACGCCCTTCCTCGGCATGGAATTTCCCGGCCGGGTGCGCTACACGCTGATCGACGGCCACCTGGCCTTCGACGGCACGCTTGCCTGACACCTGCATACCGCGCCGCATCCGCAGGGCAGCGTGGATTTTTTCACGCGAGGGTCCGAACGGACTATTGCCGAATTTCCTACCGAGCCTAGGATGGACCCCAAGGTACCGAATTTCCCGCCGCGCCGATTGCCTTTAAGGCAATCGGATGCAAGGCGGGACGGTGCGTCGGCCGATCGGCCGAAGACCGAAATCGTGAGGAGACGATCATGTTCCATTCACGCGATCACAACAGCCTCGGGCAGACAGGCAGGCATCTCTACGCTACGCGCTACCTGGACGAAGACGAGGACGGGACGTACCACGAGCCGGTGCAGTCTGACATGACGACAAACACCCCGGATGACCCTCGCGACCTCGACGAGGTCGGACATGCGGTCGTTCCGCGCACCATCCCTTGTTTCTGGAAGCCCGTCGCGGACTGGAGGGTCGATTGAGTCCTTGTCTGCCGTGTGCCGGAAATCCGGCGCACGGCGTGCGGTTTGAGTGCCCGCCGCAAAAGGAGCCGGCATCATGAGCAGGCGGCTGGCGAATCGACAACAAACTCGTGCGTCGGCACGAAAGCGTCCTGCTGGTGCTGCATGGCATTGCCAATGCGATTTTCGAATTCCCGCCTCACGGCAGGATCGACAGGACGGCTCGTGTCACGCATCGGCAGGAAACGATTCCGGATGACGCGGATTGCCCGTCAGTCCGCCAGCCCCCAGGCACAAGACGCCATGGACAGCACGCCATGGGTGATTTCGTCCGCGAAGAGTTCCGCCCGGCTTTCCCCGTCATTGGTGCCGATGGCGACCAGCAGCGGCAGGAAGTGTTCCTCGGTGGGGTGGGCGCGCCCGGCATGGGGCGCCAGGCGGCGGTAGTCCGTCAGCATATCCGTCGCGTCGGCAAGCACCGCCTGCCGCACCCACGCGGCGAATTCCCGGACGTAACTTGCCTCGCCGGTGGCAGACAGGCGGAATTCATGCAGGTTGTGCGTCATGCTGCCCGAGCCGACGATCAGCACGCCGCGCTGCCGCAGCGGCGCCAGGGCGCGGCCAAGGTGCAGCGCACCGGCCGCATCAAGAGTGTGCGGCATCGACACCTGGAACACGGGAGTGTCGGCGGCCGGCAGCAGGTGCAGCAGCGGCACCCAGGCGCCGTGATCCAGACCGCGCCCGGTTTCGAGGCTGGCCTCGAAGCCGGCGTCGGCCAGCAGTCGAGTCGCCTCCGCCGCGAACTGCGGGTGGCCGCGCGCCGGATACTGCAGGTCGTATAGCGGCTGCGGAAAGCCGCCGAAATCGTGCCGCGTGGCGGGTGCCTTGTCGGCCATGACCTTCACGCATTCCGTCTGCCAATGCGGCGATACGACCAGCACCGCCTCGACGCCGGACAAGCCTTTGCCCATGGCCTGGAGTCGGGCGCCGAGCTTGCCGGGTTCGAGCGCGAAAGTCGGCGCACCGTGGGAGATGAACAAGACCGGGGCCCGGGTCATGGCCGGATATCCGCTCGGTGGCTCAGGCGCTTCCCGCCAGGGCCGGCTTGAAACGCGTGCCGGTTCCGGCCGCAATCCGCGCATCGATGCTCAGCGGCCCGGCGCCGAGTGCCGAGATCAGCAGCATGCCGCCGGCCACCGAGATGTTCTTCATGAACAGCAGCTGGGCGACGTATTGCTGTTCCGCCGGTGCCGCCCAGAAGGCATGGAAGACGACGCTGGCCGCCACGGTGAATAAACCCAGCGCCAGTCCGGCCAGCCGGACCTGGTAACCGACCACCAGCGCCAGCCCGCCGAACAGTTCCAGCGCGCCCACCGCAGCCGCGAGTACTGTCGGCATCGGCAGCCCGCCGCTGGCGATGAAGGCCGCGGTGCCCTCGATGTTGCCCAGCTTGCCGAAGCCGGACAGGATGAACATCAGCGCCAGCAGCAGGCGCCCGACAACGGGCACATAGGTGTTGTAAGCATCGTTCACTGCATTTCTCCTTGGGAAGTGAATTGGAAGGTCGGCGGGTGTGAATAGATCTACTGCGCCAGGTGCCCGTCCCGAAAATCGTTGAGCGCCTGGTAAATCTCCTGGTCCGTGTTCATGACGAAGGGACCGTATTGGGCGATCGGTTCATTCAGCGGTCGGCCGGCGATCAGCAGGACCTTCGCCTCGCCGACGGCTTCGATGGTCACGCCGTCGGCTTCGGCGTCATTGGCCAGAATCGCCATGCGTTGCACCGGCAGCGTTTCGCTGCCGATCCGCACTTCGCCGCGATAGACATAGACGAAGGCGTTGTGCTCCGCCGCCAGCGCCTGCGTGAACCGCGCGCCGGCCGGCAGGTGCAGGTCGAGATACAAGGGCGCGGTCGCCTCGCGCGTCACCGCACCGGTGACGCCGTGGCTCGCGCCAGCGATCACGGTGACGCCGACGCCGGCAGCGGTGACGAAGCGCGGCAGCTCGGCCGCGGCGAAATCGCGATACCAGGGCGCGCTCATCTTTTCGCTCGCCGGCAGGTTCAGCCAGAGCTGGAAGCCTTCCATGACGCCGGCTTCCTGCTGCGGGATCTCGGAATGGATCACGCCGCGGCCGGCGGTCATCCACTGCACGCCGCCGTTTTCGAGCAGGCCTTCATGGCCGGCGCTGTCGCGATGCCGCATGCGGCCGGCGATCATGTAGGTCACGGTCTCGAAGCCGCGATGCGGATGGTCGGGAAAGCCGGCGATGTAGTCGTCCGGATTGTCGCTGCCGAAGGCATCCAGCATCAGGAAGGGATCCAGCCGGCGCTGCAGCGGCTGCGTCAGCACCCGCGTCAGCTTGACGCCGGCGCCGTCCGAGGTCGGCTTGCCGGCGACCTGGCGTTCGATGCGGCGCGACTGGCGGACCTGTTCGCTGCGACGGATGGGCTTGCTTGTCATGATGGCTCCTCGATCGGGTTGATGAACGCGTTGTACTGATACGGGCTCAGAGCTTGTGAAGAAATCGTAGCGAGCGGGCCGCAGCGGGGTGCGGCCGGAGCGCAGCTACCGGAATGTACGTTGTTGTACATGAGGATAGCGAGCACCGCCCAAGCCCCGATCCGGTACGCGCAGTAGATTTATTCACAAGCTCTCAGGCCAGTGCCGCGGCCAGGTCTTTCTCGGCCTGGGCGAAGCCCCGCGCCGCGGCTTCCGGGCCCATGTTGAGGCCTTCGGCATAAATGAAATGCACATCCTTCATACCCAGGAAACCGAGCACGGTCTTCAGGTAGGGCACCTGGCTGTCGGCCTCGGTACCGCGATAGGCGCCGCCGCGCGCCAGGGCGACATAGACCGTCTTGCCCTGGAGCAGGCCCACGGGGCCCTGTTCCGTGTAGCGGAAGGTCACACCGTTGCGGGCGATGGCATCGATCCAGTTCTTCAGCTGCACCGGCACGCCGAAGTTGTACATCGGGACGCCAAGCACGATTGCATCGGCGGCCTGGACTTCGGCGATCAGCGCGTCGTCGAGGGCAACGCGCGCCGCCTGTTCGGCGCTGCGCTTCTCGGCCGGGGTGAACAGCGCGCCGAGCGCGGCTTCATCGAGGACTGGATGCGGCGTGAAGGCAAGGTCGCGCAGCGTGAGGCTGGCCGCGGGATCGGTCGCCTGCAGGCGGGCGGTGATGGAGTCGGCGACGCGGGTCGAATTGGCGGCTTCGCGGCGGGCGCTGGCATTGATTTGCAGGATGTTCATTGGGCTCTCCGTGGTTGGGTGGTGAGGTGAGTGATGGTCTGATGCGTACTTTATTGATAAAGAAAAGAGAACAGAAGTCCCTATTTCGGATAAGATTGTTCCAAAAATGGAACAATATGAACCCAATGATCTGCTGATCTTCGCCCGGGTCGCCGAGGCCGGTAGTTTCAGCCGCGCCGCCGAGCGCATTGGCCTGCCCAAATCGACGGTGTCGCGCCGCGTCGCCTTCCTCGAAGAGCAACTCGGCGAGCGCCTGATGCTGCGTACCACGCGCCGCCTGGCATTGACCGAGTTCGGCCTGAAACTGCTGGAACACGCGCGCCAGGTCGCGGCCGAGGTCGATGCCGTCAAGGCGCTGAGCGAGCACCGCCAAGCGCGTCCCAGCGGCCGCCTGCGGGTGTCGATGCCCAGCGATTTTGCCAACCTGCTGTTGACCGACATGCTGGCGGCCTTCATCGGGCTGCATCCGGCGGTGTCGCTGGAACTCGATCTATCGCCGCGGCGAGTCGACCTCCTCGGCGAAAATTTCGACCTCGCGGTGCGCATGGGCGATTTGCCGGACGACAGCTTGCTGGCCGCGCGGCGCATCGCCGTGTTTTCCGGCGGCCTGTATGCCGCGCCGGCCTATCTGGCGGAACGCGGCGATCCGGTGTCGCCGGCGGATCTCGAGCGGCACGCTGCCTTGCGCCTGCTCGGGCGCAACGGCGAGGCGACAGGCTGGACCCTGGTCTGCGGCGAGCGCACCTGGGAAGGCGCACCGCCGGCGCGGATGGTGGCCAATGCGCCGGACCTGCTGATCAACCTGGCACGCGCCGGCGCCGGCATCGCCGCCGTGCCTGATTACTTCGCCGCGCCCAGCGTGCGACGCGGCGAACTGCGGCGTGTGCTGCCCGACTGGTGCATGCCTTCGCACACGGCCTGGGCGGTGTTTCCGGGGCGGCGCCTGATGCCGGCGAAAACGCGGGCCTTCATCGACATGCTGGAAGCGGCGCTGGCCGGAACCCACGGAAATCCGGGCGTCGCTTCCGCCGGCGGAAACCTGAAAACCTGATCCCGGCGGTTGGCTGCGCCGGCGCCGCCGCGGCGCCGCGCAAAAAATCAGTCGGGGATCAGGAAGGCATTTTTCACCGATGCCGGTTCGACGCCGCTGACATGTACCCGCTTGGCGCGGGAGGTGTCGCCGCTGATCAGGCTGACCGCCGACCGCGCGACGGCGAGCCGATCGGCGAGAAACGCGATCAGGCAGGCGTTGGCCTTGCCATCCACGGGCGGCGCGGCGAGGCGGATTTTCAGCGCTTCACCGTGCAGGCCCGCCACTTCCGTCTTCTTCGCGCCGGGCTGGATGTGCAGTCGCAGCGTGACGCCAAGCTCATCGGCGACCAGCCATGTCATGAAACGAGCATCAAGGGCAGGATGCTCCGGCGCAGGCCGTCGAGGACGAACAGGGCGATCTGCAGCACCAGCAGCAGGGCCAGCGGCGACAGGTCCACGCCGCCAACCGGCGGAATGAAACGACGAAAGGGTCGCAACAAGGGCCGCGTCAGCGTGTCGAACACCGCGGCCAGGGGCGCATAAGGATTCACCCAGGAAAACACCGCCGAGACGATCACCGCCCCGATCACCAGGTACAGGCCGATCTTCGCCACCTCCAGCAGCGCCAGAAGGGCGACCACAAAAGTCGGCGCCGGCGACACGGCGGCGAGGACACCGCTAAAGCCCAGCGCGATGCCCTGGTAGGCCACCTGCCACAGCCAGGCCAGGAACAGGCTGGCCATGTCGAGGCCGAACAGGCCCGGGATCAGGCGCCGCACGGGACGCACCATCCAGTCGGTGACGGCAACGATGAACTGGCCCAGCGGATTGCGAAACGGAACGCGCGCCCACTGCATGGCGAAGCGCACCAGCAGCGCCAACGTCATGAAGCCGCAGACGGTGTCGAGGATGAAGAGAAGGATCTGGACCAGCATCTGGAGTGCTTAATCTTTGCTGAGAATGTCGCCGAGTTCGCGTCCGCGTGCATCGGCCGCCATAATGCCGCGCCCGATGCCGGCGGCGACCCCGGCGGCATCGAAGGCGAGCAGGGCCGCTTCGGTGGTGCCGCCCTTCGAGGTCACGCGGCTGCGCAGCGTGGCCAGCGATTCAGTGCTCTGGGCCGCCAGCTTGGCCGCGCCGGAAAAGGTTTCGACGCTGATCCGGCGCGCGGTTTCGGCATCGAAACCGAGGTCGAGCGCGGCCTTTTCCATGGCTTCGAGGAAGTAGAAAACATAGCCGGGGCCGCTGCCCGAGACAGCGGTGACGGCATCCATCTGCGCCTCGTCATGCACCCAGAAGGTGCTGCCGACGGCGCGCATGAGGTTCTCCGCGTTGTCGCGGCCGTCCTGGTTGACGCCGGGATCGGCGCACAGGCCGGTGACGCCGTCGCCGATCAGGGCCGGCGTGTTGGGCATGGTGCGCACCACGTGGCGGTAGCCGCCGAGCCAGCGCGAGATGTCGGCCAGGCGCATGCCAGCGGCGATGCTGACCACCAGCTGCCCGGTCAGTTTGCCCGCCAGCGGCGCCAGGGCTTCCTTCATCTGCTGCGGCTTGACCGCGAGCACGATGATCTGCGCCGCGAGGGCCGTGGCATCGACGGCCGTCGTGCAACGCACGCCGAAGCGCCCGACCAGGGCGTCGCCCGCGACCGTGGACGGTTCGACGACGTCGATGTTGGCTGCCGCGAGCCCCTGCCGGTAGAGTCCGCTGATGAGGGCAACCGCCATGTTGCCGCCGCCGATGAAGGTGATTTTCATGTCGTCGTCTCCCGTTCTCCGAAAAATGCCGTGCCGATGCGCACGATGGTCGCTCCTTCCAGTATGGCAGCCTCGAGATCGTGCGACATCCCCATCGAAAGCGTATCGAGCCCCGGGCTTTCGGCACCGAGGCGATCGAGCAGATCGTGCAGCAGGGCAAAGCGGCTGCGCTGCAGGCGCACGTCGTCGCTGGGCTCCGGAATGGCCATCAGGCCCCGCAGCCGCAGTCCCGGCAGGACCGCGACGGCACGCGCCAGGTCGGGCAGTTCATCGGGACTGCAGCCGCTCTTGGACGCTTCTCCCGAAATGTTCACTTGAAGGCAAACCTGCAGCGCAGGCAGGCCCGCCGGGCGTTGCGCGGCAAGCCGCTCGGCGATTTTCAGGCGTTCCACCGAGTGCACCCAGGCAAAGTTTTCGGCCACCAGCCGGGTCTTGTTGCCTTGCAGCGGGCCGATGAAGTGCCATTCAAGGCCGGGATCCCCCAGTTCGGCAGCCTTGGTGACCGCTTCCTGCACGTAGTTTTCGCCAAAGGCGCGCTGGCCCGCGGCAATCGCCTCGCGCACGCTGGCCGCAGGCCAGGTCTTCGATACGGCCAGCAGCTGCACGGACTCCGTCGCCCGCCCCGCGCCGGCGCAGGCAGCGGCAATGCGTGCACGCACAGCTTGCAAGTTGGCGGCGATTGATGTCATATAGCGGCTGCAAAGTATATCGCACCCCCCCTACAGGAAAGCGCTCATGGACATCACCGAACTGCTCACTTTCATCGTCAAGAACAAGGCGTCCGACCTGCATCTGTCATCCGGCCTGCCGCCGATGATTCGCGTCCATGGCGACATCCGGCGCATCAACCTGCCGGCCATGGAGCACAAGGACGTGCATGCCATGATCTATGACATCATGAACGACGGGCAGCGCAAGGCCTACGAGGAAAACCTCGAGTGCGACTTTTCCTTCGCCGTCCCCAACCTGGCCCGCTTCCGGGTCAATGCCTTCGTCCAGAACCGCGGCGCGGCGGCGGTGATGCGGACCATTCCCTCGAAGATCCTTTCGCTCGAGGAGCTCGGTGCGCCGAAGATCTTCGAGGAGCTGGCCGACCAGCCGCGCGGCCTGGTGCTGGTGACCGGTCCGACCGGCTCCGGCAAATCGACCACGCTGGCGGCCATGGTCAACCACAAGAACGAAAGCGAATACGGCCACATCCTGACGGTCGAGGATCCGATCGAGTTCGTCCATGAATCCAAGAAGTGCCTGATCAATCAGCGCGAGGTCGGCCCGCATACGCTTTCCTTCAACACCGCGCTGCGTTCGGCGCTGCGCGAGGACCCGGACGTGATCCTGGTCGGTGAAATGCGCGACCTGGAAACCATCCGGCTGGCCATGTCCGGCGCCGAAACGGGCCACCTGGTGTTCGGCACGCTGCACACGTCTTCCGCGGCGAAGACCATCGACCGCATCATCGACGTGTTCCCCGCCGCCGAGAAGGAAATGATCCGCGCCATGCTGTCTGAATCATTGAAGGCCGTGATTTCGCAGACCCTGTGCAAGACCATCGACGGCAAGGGCCGCGTCGCCGCGCACGAAATCATGGTCGGCACGCCGGCCATCCGCAACCTGATCCGCGAGGCGAAGGTGGCGCAGATGTATTCGGCGATCCAGACCGGCCAGTCCTTCGGCATGCAGACGCTGGACCAGAACCTGCAGGACCTGGTCAAGCGCAGAATCATTGCGCCCGCGGAGGCGCGTGCCAAGGCCGCCAACAAGGACAATTTCCCCGGCTGACGCCGGGGTAATTGTCCTTGTGGCAAATCGGACGCCCGCCCCCTCCCGGCCTCCCCCTCGCGGGGGAGGTGACCAAGTTGGATCGCCGCTTCGCGGCTCAAATTGATTGACGAGGAACACCATGGAACGCGACGAAGGCCTTAAATTCATGTACCAGCTTCTGACGATGATGATGCAGAAGAAGGGGTCGGACCTGTTCATCACGGCCGGTTTCCCGCCGGCCATGAAGATCGACGGCAAGATGACGCCGGCCACCACGCAGCCCCTGTCGGCGCAGCATACCCAGGAACTGGCGCGCGCCATCATGAACGACAAGCAGGCGGCGGAGTTCGAAGAAACCAAGGAATGCAACTTCGCCATCTCGCCGGCGAGCATCGGCCGCTTTCGGGTCAATGCCTTCGTCCAGCAGGGTCGTGTCGGCATCATCATGCGCACCATCAACGTCCAGATCCCCGAGTTCGAGGACCTCAAGCTGCCGCCGGTGCTGAAGGACGTGTCGATGACCAAGCGCGGTCTGGTGCTGTTCGTCGGCGGCACGGGTTCCGGCAAATCGACCTCGCTGGCGGCGATGATCGGTTATCGCAACCAGAACAGCTACGGCCACATCATCACCATCGAAGATCCCGTCGAATACGTTCACGATCATCGCAACTGCATAATCACGCAGCGCGAGGTCGGCGTCGACACCAATTCCTGGGAGATCGCGCTGAAGAATACCCTACGCCAGGCGCCGGACGTGATCCTGATTGGCGAGATCCGCGACCGGGAGGTGATGGAACACGCCATCGCCTTTGCCGAAACCGGCCACCTGGCGATGGGCACGCTGCACGCCAACAACGCCAACCAGGCGATCGACCGCATCATCAACTTCTTCCCCGAGGAACGCCGGCCGCAGCTGTTGATGGACCTTTCGCTCAACCTCAAGGCCATTGTTTCGCAGCGCCTGATTCCCGTGAAGGAAGGCAAGGGCCGCGCGGCGGCGGTGGAAGTCCTGCTCAATTCCCCGTTGATCGCCGACCTGATCTTCAAGGGCGAGGTGCACGAGGTCAAGGAGATCATGAAGAAGTCGAAGGAACTCGGCATGCAGACCTTCGACATGGCGCTGTTCGACCTCTTCGAGGAAGGCCGCATCAGCTACGACGATGCCCTGCGTTTCGCCGACTCGATGAACGAAGTGCGCCTGATGATCAAGCTGCACAGCAAGCAGTCGCAGGAAATGGATCGCAATTCCGG
>JADYZH010000331.1 GCA_020853215.1 Sulfuritalea sp.
AAGATCGATGCCGAGTACAGCCGCGCTTGGGCGGCTGCAAACGCCGGCTACTGGGAGAAATATCGAGAAGATCATCCTGCCTATGCTGACCGCAATAGGCAGCTTCAACGGCAGCGGCACGCACTGACACGAAAATTGAAGCCAGGCATCTCATCGCCGGAGAGCTCGGAATTCCTATTGCCTTCAGACCGATACCAGCTCACTCGTATCGATTCCGAAGGAGTTGCAAACGGTAACGTGTGGATCGTCGAGATCACCGCCATTGCTTGTTCCTCTGGGTAATTCACGCGTTCTCACTTGCGATTGCAAATGAGACCGTTATAGACCGGGGACTTTCGCGCTGATAACTTCCGCGCGAAATGCTCCCGACACACCTGCTTCGAGATCGCAAATCCAGATCTGGCACGGGTTGCCAGGCAACATGACACGTCGTCATGCTGGCAGCCGGGAGACGAGCTTCGACCTCATGAACAAGGGCATCCCGGCATGTACCGCAACAACACTATCGACAAGCCACCGGTACAGGGAACATTCCTCGCCGCCGCCGAATACGTGCGCATGTCCACCGACCATCAACAGTACTCGACCCAGAACCAGGCCGACAAGATCCGG
Organism: Sulfuritalea sp.; assembly: GCA_020853215.1. Lineage (GTDB taxonomy): Bacteria > Pseudomonadota > Gammaproteobacteria > Burkholderiales > Rhodocyclaceae > Sulfuritalea. The sequence continues at coordinate 613 of JADYZH010000331.1, forward strand.
GAATACGCCGAGCAACATGGCATCGAGATCGTGCGCACCTACGCCGACGAAGGTCGAAGCGGCCTCAACATCGATGGCCGCGATGCGCTGCAACGCCTGATCGGTGACGTTCAGTCCGGTGATACCAATTTCCAGATCATCCTGGTCTATGACGTCAGCCGCTGGGGACGCTTCCAGGATCCTGATGAAGCCGCCTACTACGAGCACATTTGCCGACGCAAAGGGATTATGGTCGAGTACGTCGCCGAGCCGTTCGACAACGATGGCTCTGGGGTGTCGACCATCGTCAAGGGTGTCAAGCGCGTCATGGCTGGCGAGTACAGCCGGGAACTCTCGACCAAGGTGTTTGCCGGCCAGTGTCGCCTGATCGAACTCGGCTACCGGCAAGGCGGGCCGGCCGGCTATGGCCTGCGCCGCAAACTGATCGACCAAAGTGGCAACCCAAAAGCCGACCTCGACCGCGGCGAGCACAAGAGCCTGCAAACCGACCGCGTGATTCTGGTTCCAGGCCCGGAGGACGAGCAACGCATCGTCAACCTGATCTACCAGTGGTTCATCACAGAGTCGCTCTCGGAGTCGGCCATCGCAGGCCGACTCAATGGCATGAAGGTGCGCACCGACCTCGACCGGCCCTGGACGCGATCAACGGTGCAGGAAGTCCTGACTAACGAAAAATACATCGGCAACAACATCTACAACCGGACCTCCTTCAAGCTCAAGAAAGAGCGCACCGTGAATCCCCCCGAGTTGTGGATTCGTAAGGATGGCGCCTTCGATCCCATCGTCCCACCCGAGATGTTCTACACAGTGCAAGGCATCATGCGCGAGCGCGCCCGGCGCTATACCAACGAGGAATTGATCGAGCGGCTACGCAATCTGTATCAGAAGCACGGCTATCTCTCCGGCCTGATCATCAATGAAACTGAAAGCATGCCGTCTGCCGCCGTGTATGCGCACCGATTCGACAGCCTGATTCGCGCCTACAAGATGGTCGGCTATACCCCGGATCGCGATTACCGCTATCTGGAAGTCAATCGGCTCCTGCGCCAGTTGCATCCCCAGGTGGTGGCCCAGGCTGAAATCGAGATCGCCCGCATCGGCGGCAGCGTCTTCCGCGATCCCACCAACGACCTGTTGTGCATCAATGACGAATTCACCGTCTCGCTGGTGCTGGCCCGTTGCCACACCTATGACACCGGCAGCCATCGCTGGAATATTCGCTTCGATACCTCGCTGCAGCCAGACATCACCGCAGCCATCCGCCTCGACCCAGACAACCAAGGGCCGATGGATTACTACCTGCTCCCACGGCTCGACTTCGGCCAGCCCAAGATCCAGTTGGCCGAGCAGAACGCCATCGAATTCGACAGCTACCGCTTCGAAACCCTCGACTACCTCTACGGCATGGCCGGGCGTACCCGGATACGGAGGGCCGCATGAGTCCAAAACAGACCCACGAAGAAATCCGCATGATCCCGATCGACAAGATCGACGTGCTCAATCCACGTGACCGGAACACCAAGGCATTCAAGGTCATCGTCGGCAACATCAAGGATATCGGCCTCAAGAAGCCGATCAAGGTGACGCCGCGCACTACCGACGCCGGCGAGCAGCGGTATGTGCTGGTATTCGGCGAGGGCCGGCTGACGGCATTTCGCAACCTCGGCGAGAACGAAATCCCGGCCATCGTGGTCGAGATCAGCGACGAGGACGCCTTCCTGATGAGTCTCGTGGAAAACATCGCCCGCCGTCAGGAGAAACCTCTGGAGAACCTAGCCAGCATCACCGCCCTGCGGGCCAAGGGACATTCTCCCAAGGAGATTGCTACCAAGATCGGCATGACTCTCCATTACGTTCAGGGGATGCTGACCCTGCTGGAAGAAGGCGAGGAGCGACTGGTCATCGCCGTCGAGCGTGGCCAGATTCCGCTCAATGTGGCCTTGACCATCCACGGTGCCGGCAATGACGACAAATCGCTACAGGCCGCACTTCAAGATGCCTACGAATCCGGCAAGCTTCGCGGCAAGCCGCTGATGGATGTGCGTCGCATACTCGATAAGCGCCGTACTCTGGGCCGATCCGCCAACAAGCAGGGTCCGAGGAAGCGCGCCGACGTCTCCGCCGACTCACTCGTGCGCACCTACGAGCGCGAAGTCGAGCGGCAGCGGCAGCTAGTCAGGAAAGCGGAATACACTCAGCACTGCTTGATGTTCGTCTCTGGCGCCATGCGGGAACTCCTGGCGGACGAAAATTTCGTGAACCTGCTCCGCGCCGAGAAGCTGGAGACCTTGCCGAAATATCTGTCCGAGCGTGTGTGGCCAGGAGGAATTGCCCCGTGAGCAAGATCCCGATCGGCTTCGATCCGAACACGATCAGAGTGCCGCTGGACAACTTGCTGCCCTCACGCAAGATCGCCATCGGCCTGTTGCAGTCCAGGAAGTACCAGCAGATTCTGGCCTCGATTCGCGAGGTTGGGGTCATCGAGCCGCTCTCCGTTATCGCCGCCGATGCGGCGGCCGGCACGTATCTGCTGCTCGATGGTCATGTCCGTATTGTCGCCATGCGCGAGCTAGGCTACACCGAGGCCAATTGCCTGATCGCCAAGGACGATGAAGGCTATACCTACAACACGCGCATCAACCGCGTTTCCACTATCCAGGAACACCGGATGATCCGCCGTGCTATCGACCGCGGCGTTTCCCGCGAGAAGGTCGCCAACACCCTGGGTGTCGACGTCAGCCTGATCCAAAAGAAGGCGACCATGTTGGATGGTGTCTGCGACGAGGCGATCGAAATGCTCAAGGATCGGCAGTTCTCGACCAACGTCACCGCCGTCCTGAAACGCATGAAGCCAATGCGTCAGGTGCAATGCGTGGAGCTGATGATCGACTGCAACAAGTTCACGTCAGACTACGCCAACGCACTGCTGGCGCTGACGCCACCGGACATGCTGGTCGATAGCGCGAACCCACGCAAGCAGACCGGCGTCACCCCCGAGCAACTTGCGCGCATGGAGCGAGAAATGACCAACGTACAAGGGCAATACAAGCTGGCGGAGCAGAGCTACGGGCAGGACGTTCTCAACCTTGTGCTGGCACAGCGGTATCTGGAGAAGTTGCTGGCGAACAAGGCCGTAGCAAAGTATCTAAAGCAGCATCAGCCAGATGTACTGGAGCAGTTCGAGAAAATCGTTGCTACGAAGTCTCTCGATCAAGAGCGATCTGTTCTTGCCTGCTGATTTCCTGAAAATATCGGCGAGGATTGCCACACATCCAGCAGCTACAAGGGCATGGCGTATCGACCACCTTTCCAAGCAATATGGCGTCGTGCCGGATATCTCGCCCCCAATGGAATCCGCGAGCGGCTTTCAGTCGTGCAGCATGATGCCGACGCAGAGCGCGTTTCATATCCTTCATCGAGTTTCTCCTGGTTACGGCCGGCACCCGGAATGGGCCCGGCCGGTCGTATGAAGAAACTCGTGAAACGAAACATCAGGACGAAATCAGTGTTCACCACCAGCTCCAATTTGCATCATGGTTGTGCCAAGTCCGAAACACCGGATCGAATTCGGGGTCAGCCAGCCAACGCCGCAGCATGCGGTTGTTGCCAGTGCGAATCCGGTGATCGGACACCTTGCGGTACCAGCGCGGTGCGGATCCGCCCATGGTGACCGACTTGTCGGAATGAAAGCGCGCAATAGCCTTGCGCCCGGCTTTGGATCGGGGGTCGAGTCTTACCCAGTAGCCGTAGGGAAGCCGAGACTCCCAATCGTGCAGCACCCAGTAATACTCGTGACGCTCCCGCTTGCGGCGAAACGTACGTGCCATGACATAGCTCCAGTTATTGGTAACTAAGTCATGGCGATCTCCTTTTCCGGGGCAAATTCAGAATTCATCATGCATTAACGCGTGGCGGTCAATTTCGCTGACAAAGCTCAAATCACTTTGGTCGTCGGGCGTACAGTTGGTCGAACACCGATGCCAGTCCCGGGTGCACGTCACGCACGCCCACGACCACCTTGGCCGCCCAGTCAAAATATTCCTGCTTACGCTCAATTGGCCAATCCGACGGCGGCGACGAAAGGATGTCGCGCAGATTGCAAATTTTATCTGCCAGCTTCACGAGCTTGGCCTGCGGCGAGGCATGGGCTGCATGCTCGACCTGCAGGCGCTTCCGTTCCGCCTTGGGCAAAGACTTGTCGTCGGTTACCTCCAGCACAATGCCCGTCACCGCAGCGCCAAAGGTAGTCCGCAATTCGTCGGCGGTGGTTTCCGTGTCCTCGATCGTGTCGTGCAAAAGCGCCGCACACAGCACGTCCGGATCGACCACGCCGCCCTCATTGGCGAGTACGTTAGCCAGCGCAATTGGATGGTTGATGTAAGGCGATGCCTCGGCATCCTTGCGACGCTGATTTTTGTGTTTTTCGGCAGCGAACAACGTTGCGCGCAATACGGCTGATATTGTCATGTTCTACCCCTTCACGCACACCACCTGTTTCAGGGTATGCAGCGTCTCGGTCAGATCTTTCTGGTTTTCCATCACGGCATCGATGTTCTTGTAGGCACCAGGAATTTCATCGATCACGCCCTTGTCCTTTCTGCAAATCACCCCTTCGGTCTGCTTCACCATGTCGGATTCGGTGAACTGCTTTTCTGCCGCCGTCCGGCTCATCCGTCGTCCGGCGCCGTGAGCGCTGGAGTTGAAGCTATCCGGATTACCCAGGCCACGCACAATGTAGCTCCTCGCGCCCATGCTGCCGGGGATGATGCCGAGATCACCCTGGCGAGCGCGAATTGCTCCCTTGCGCG
>JADYZH010000332.1 GCA_020853215.1 Sulfuritalea sp.
CCGAGCAAGGCCGCTGCAAGCTGCGCGGCGGCAATCCGGTCACCGAGCGAAAACCACGCGCGGTAGATGCCGGTAGTGAAGGTCTGCACCGCGAAGTAGGCCACCGTGCCGTAATCGGCCAGCGTTTCCATCAAGGCCAGGGCCATGCCGGCGGCGATGGCCGGACGCGCCAGCGGGATCGAGACGCGCCAGAAACCCTGCCAGGGATTCAGGCCGAGCGCGCGCGCCGCTTCGATCATGCCGCCGGCGCGTTCGAGGAAGGCGGTGCGCACCAGCAGGTACACATAGGGATACAGCACGCAGGAAAACAGCACGATGGCGCCGCCCAGCGAACGCACCTCGGGGAACCAGTAGTCGCCCTTCTGCCAGCCGAAGCTCTCGCGCAAGCCCGTTTGCAGCGGTCCGACGAATTGCAGGAAATCGGTATAGGTGTAAGCCAGCACATAAGCCGGCATCGCCATCGGCAGCAGCAGCGCCCACTCCGCGATGCGCCGCCCGGGAAAATCGTTCAGGGCCACCAGCCAGGCGGCACCGGTACCCATGGCTGCGACACCGATGCCGACGCCGAGGCAGAGCCAGACCGAATTCGCCACGTACTCGGGCAGCACCGTGGCCATCAGATGACCCCAGGTTTCGCCGGTGCCGCCGGTGAAAAGATTGGCGCCCACGGCGAGCACCGGCAGCGCGACCAGAACTGCGAGCGCGAAGGATAAAGCGGGAAGCGACAAGGATGAGCGGGACACGGCCGTCCGATTATAATTGAGACTCATTCTCCACAACCTGGCCGCAGCGCGAGAATCATGCCCCTGCTCGAAGTCGACCGTGTCAGCCATGCTTACGGCAAGCAAGTCGTGGTGCGCGACCTGTCCTTCTCCCTCGCGCAGGGCGAAATCGCCTGCCTGCTGGGATCTTCGGGCTGTGGCAAGACCACCATGCTGCGCCTGATCGCCGGCTTCGAGATGCCGGCGACGGGCAGCATCCGTCTCAACGGCGCAACCATCGCCGGCGAAAAGATCAACATGCCGGCCGAAGCGCGACGCATCGGCATGGTGTTCCAGGATTACGCCCTGTTCCCGCATCTTTCGATCGCCGACAACATCGGCTTCGGCCTGCACGAAAAGTCGGCGCAGGCGAGACGGCAACGCATCGAGGAACTGCTCGACCTGATCGGCCTCGCCAATCGCGGCGGGCGATACCCGCACGAGCTTTCCGGTGGCCAGCAGCAGCGCGTGGCGCTGGCCCGGGCCCTGGCGCCGCAACCGCACCTGCTGCTGCTCGACGAGCCATTTTCCAATCTTGACGTCGAACTGCGCGAACGCCTGTCGCTGGAAGTGCGCGACATCCTCAAACGCGCCGGCATGGCGGCGATCCTCGTCACCCATGACCAGAACGAAGCCTTCGTCATGGCGGACATGGTCGGCATCATGCGCGAGGGCCGCATCGAGCAGTGGGACACACCTTACAACCTCTACCACCGCCCCGCCACGCGCCATGTCGCCGATTTCATCGGCCAGGGCGTGTTCCTGCCCGGCGAGGTCATGTCGCGCCAGGTTGTCGAAGTCGAACTCGGCCGGCTCGATTCCGATGTGCCGATGGATTGCGCGTCGAGTTGCGCCGAATGCCAACGCGGCTGCCGGCTCGACGTGCTGCTGCGCCCCGACGACGTGATCCACGACGACGCCAGCGAGGTCAAGGCCGAGGTCGTGGGGAAAGCCTTTCGCGGCGCGGAGTTCCTCTACACGTTGCGCCTGCCCTCGGGCGCCCAGGTGCTGTCGCTGGTTCCGTCGCACCACAACCACGCGATCGGCGAAAAGATCGGCATCCGCCTCGACGTCGACCACGTCGTCACCTTCACCCAGGGCCGATGATTCCCTGGCTGGGCGAAACGCATGAATTCCCGCCGCTGGTCACGGCGCTGACGGAACCCAACGGCCTGCTTGCCGCCGGTGGCGACCTCGACCCGCAGCGCATCCTCGCCGCCTACCAGCGCGGCATTTTTCCCTGGTACTCGTCCGGCGAACCCGTCCTCTGGTGGAGTCCCGATCCGCGCATGGTGCTGGTTTCAGGTGAATTGAAGATATCCCGCTCGCTGGCGAAAACCCTGCGCAAGGCCAACTACGAAGTGCGCCTCGACAGCGCCTTCGACGAGGTGATTCATGCCTGTGCCGTAACGCCGCGCGCAAGCCAGCCCGGTACCTGGATCACCGCTGAAATGCAACAGGCCTATCGTGCCCTGCACCGACTCGGCTACGCGCACAGCGTGGAAACCTGGATCGGCGACAAACTTGCCGGCGGCCTGTATGGCATCGCGCTGGGGCAGGCGTTTTTCGGCGAATCGATGTTCAGCCATGCACGCGATGCGTCGAAAATTGCCCTGGCGCATTTGTGCGCCCACCTCAAGCGCCGCAGATTCGGCATAATCGACTGCCAGATGGAAACCGCTCACCTCGCCTCACTCGGCGCCAAACCGATTCCCCGCCGCGATTTTGCCGCGCGGCTGGAACAACTCTGCCCGCGCGGCGACCCGCCGGCACCGTGGCCGGCCGCCGCGATTGACGGCCATTTCAGGCGCCAGCCCTGACCCGCCCATGACCCACCTGCGCGACCTGCCGCCGTTTCCCCTGTTGCAGTTCTATGCGACGGCACCGTACGGCTGCTCCTACCTGCCGGGGCGCATCGCGCGCTCCCAGGTCGCCACGCCGACCCACCTGATCGACAGCGCCACCTACAGCGAACTGGTACGCGCCGGCTTTCGCCGCAGCGGGGTATTCACCTATCGCCCCTATTGCGATGCCTGCCGCGAGTGCCAGCCGGTGCGGCTCGACGTCAAGGCCTTCGTCCCCAACCGCAGCCAGCGCCGCGCCCTGGCCCAGCACGCCGAGCTCACCGCACGTGAATGCAGCCTGAGCTTCCGCGAGGAGCACTACCAGCTCTACCAGCACTACCAGGCGGCGCGGCACTCCGGCGGCGGCATGGACCAGGACAGCCGCGACCAGTACGCCCACTTTCTGCTGCAAACCCACGTAGACAGCCGGCTGATCGAATTCCGCGACAACGGCGTGCTGCGCGCCGTCAGCATCATCGACGTGCTGGCCGACGGGCTCTCGTCGGTCTACACCTTCTACGATCCGGACATTCCGAATGCCAGCTACGGCACCTTCGCCATCCTCTGGCAGATAGCCCAATGCCAGCACATGGGCCTGCCCTGGCTATACCTCGGCTACTGGATCCGCGACAGCCGCAAGATGGCCTACAAGGCCCGCTTCCGTCCGCTGCAGGCGCTGCGCCACGGCGAGTGGCAATCGGTTGAAGGCTGACCCGGAGCGAAAAGTCGGCGCCGGCGGCACGGCGATTGTCGCCTGTCAGCGCGCCGTAGCAGTCTCCCGCCGCCGGTAGCCGCGCCAGGCCGGCCAGATCGCCGCGCCGAACACCAGCACGATCGCCAGCAGCGGCCACAGCACCGGCCGGTTCCATTCGGCGCGGCGCTGCTCGCGCAAGGCGGCATCCACCCGCTGGTACTTGAGGGTGTTGTGCCCGACTTTTGATGGCTTGCGGTTGGTTAGCCAGGCGTGGCGCAAGGTGTAGTCCTTGGGATGGAAACCCCAGACCCAAGGCGCATCGTGGCGCAGGATGTCCGTCATGCGATCGATCAGTTCCTGGCGCGGCGCGCCGTTCTCCATCGCCTTGACCTGCTCGAACAGCCGGTCGTATTCGGGATTCTCATAGTTCGCCGCATTTTCGCCCGACTGCTTGACCTTGCCCTGCTTGCCGTGCAGCAGGAACAGGAAATTTTCCGGATCGGGATAGTCGGCATTCCAGCCGAAGTAAAACAGTTGCACCGCACCCTTGCGCACCTTTTCCTGGAAGCGGTTGTAGTCGGTGCTGCGCACCACCAGTTGCGCGTCGATCTTGGCGAACTGCTTGTTGAGCCAGTCGATGCGCGCCTTGGCGCCGACGCCGGTGGCCGTCGTGTCGAGATTGATCACCAGCGGTTCGCCGGTTTTCGCACTCCGCCCATTGGGCCAGCCGGCCTCGGCCAGCAGGCGCTTGGCCTCGGCGATCGGCTTGCGCCGCGGCTGGCCGTCGACCCAGTCGTACATGTGGGGATTGATCCCCGCCGCGCCCTCGCGGTGACCGAAAATGCCCGGCGGAATCGGCCCCTGGGCGGCGACGCCGCGCCCGTTCTGGAAGATCGAGATGAACTCTTCCTGGTCGATGGCGATCGAGATCGCCTGGCGCAGCTTGCGTGCATGCTCGGCAGTTTTCGGGTCGGCCCCGCCCACCAGCGGGTCCAGCCAGTTGAAACCCATGTACATGCTTGACGTCGCCACCGACGTGGTCAGCACGATGCCCTGCGCGCGCATGTCGTCCGACAGCGTGATCTCGCCCGCGCTGACCTGCACCGCCTGGTCGAAGGCGTCCGACGAAATTCCGGACGCATCGTAGTAGCCCTGCAGGAACTTGTTCCAGTAAGGGATCTGCTCCTTTTCGCGGGTGAATACCACCTTGTCGATGAAGGGCAGCGCCTGGCCGCAATCCGTGAGCAGCCCGGCGTCCATGTCCCCGGCTTCCCCCTCGCAGGGATAGGTTTCGCGGCGAAAATTAGGATTCCGCTCCAGCACCATGCGCGCGTTCGGATTGTTCTCGCTCAGCATGTAGGGTCCGGTGCCGATCGGGTACCAGTCCAGCGTCAGGTTCTTCTGCGCCATGCCCGGCTGGCTGTGGAACTTGTCGGCCTCCCAGGGCATCGGCGCGAAGAACGGCATCGCCAGCCAGTAGAGGAACTGCGGGTACTTGCCCTTGATCCGGATGCGGTAGCGGTGGCGGTCGATCACCTCGACGCCTTCCAGGCGATGCTGGCGCAGGTCGATCCATGGCCGATCCTTCTCCGCCTGCAAGCGCTTGCCGAAATCGCCGAGGCCGACGATGTACTCCTCCATCAGGCCGAAGATCGGCGAATGCAGGCGCGGATGGGCCAGGCGCTTGATGCCATAGACGTAGTCCTCGGCGGTCAGTTCCCGGCTGTCGCGCCGGGCGAAGTCGCCGAGTGCGTTGGCGGCAGCAAGTTGCGCGGCGCCCAGCGCGTGGTAGGCGTACTCGCCGCCCTCCTCACGGGCAAAGGCCGGATGCGGCTGGTAGCGGATCCCCGGCTTGATGGCGATGACATAGTCGGTGAAGGCGATCCGCGCCGGGTCGGCGTTGTCCGGCAGGGGCCCGCCCCGGGCGTCCAGGTAACGCGGCTGCGGCACCGCCTCGGCGGTGGCGGCGATCAGCTGGTAGGGCCGCTTGAGGTAGTGGTATTGCAGCGGCGGCTCGTAGATCTGGCCCGTGAAGGTAATCTCGTCCTCGCTGTAGGACTGCACCGGATCGAGATGCTTGGGCCGGTCGGTGAAGGCGGTGTACAGGATGTTCCGGCCCCGGTCCGCCGCCGGATAGGGATCGTTCCAGGCACCGCCGCAGGCGGTGAGGAGCACACCGAGAAAGCAGGAAATCAGGCCGCGCATGGAGTCGAGTTTAGCTGATCCGCTATAATCCGCCGTCTGCTGCAACCAAGGAATAGCGATGGGATTTCTCGCTGGCAAACGCATTCTTATCACCGGTCTGATCTCGAACCGCTCGATCGCCTACGGTATCGCCAAGGCCTGCCACCGCGAAGGCGCCGAACTCGCATTCACCTACCAGAACGAGCGCTTCAAGGACCGCATGGCCAAGTATGCCGACGAGTTCGGCTCGACCGCCATCTACCCCTGCGACGTTTCCCAGGACGCCGAAATCGATGTGGTGTTCACGGAGCTGGCAAAGCGCTGGGACGGCCTCGACGGCCTGGTGCATTCGATCGCCTTCGCCCCCAACGAGGCGATCGAAGGCGACTTCCTCGACGGCATCTCGCGCGAGTCCTTCCGCATCGCGCACGACGTGTCGTCCTACAGCTACCCCGCCTTGGCCAAGGCCGCCCGCCCGCTGTTGCTCAAGGGCAGCAATCCCTCGGTGCTGGCGCTGACCTATCTCGGCGCCGTGCGCACCATGCCCAACTACAACACCATGGGCCTGGCCAAGGCCAGCCTCGAAGCGGCGACACGCTACCTGGCGTTCTGCCTCGGGCCGCAGGGCATCCGCGCCAACGCGCTGTCGGCCGGACCGATCAAGACCCTGGCGGCCTCCGGTATCGGCAGCTTCGGCAAGCTGCTGGCCTACAACGCCCACCATGCGCCGCTGCGACGCAACGTCACGATCGACGAAGTCGGTAATGCCGCCGCCTTCCTGCTGTCGGACCTGGCCAGCGGCATCACCGGCGAAATCCTCTACGTCGATGGCGGCACCCACACCACCGCGATGGGCAACGCGGACCCGCTGCCGGGCTGACAAAGCCGGAGGCGCCACAAGCGACAAGGGCCACGCGATGCGTGGCCCTTGTCGCTTGTGGCGAAAGATCAGCGGTCCCTGGTCTCCAGCGCCGCCTTGTTGATCTTGACCGGATGGCTTTCCTTCAGGCTCGCCAGCCAGGCGGCAAACTCTTCCTCTGCCACAATGCGCGCATATTGCTGGGCCAGTGCGCGTGTCCGCGGTTCGTTCTCGGCCGCAGCGGCGGCGCTGATCCGGTACAGCGCATAGCCCGTGCCCGGATAGGCGACACCGGCATGCGCCGGCAGATTCTTGGCATCGACCGCGAATACCGCCCGTACCGATTCGGGAGGCAGGCCAGATGCCTCGCTGCGGCTGACCTTGCGCACCGGCGACCACTTGAGGTCGAGCGCCTGGCCCTGGCGCAGGCGCGCCAGCTTTTCCTCGCCATCCTTGATCGCCAGCGCCGCCGCCTGCTCGCGCAACAGGCGCTTCTCGATCTCGCCGCGGACACCCTCGAGTGGCTGCAAGGCCGCAGGCTTGTGTTCCAGCACCCGCGCCGAGACCAGGGTGCCGGGCGCGACCTCGACGGCTTCGCTGTTGCGCTTGTTCTTGAGGCCGTCGTCGCTGAACAGGGCCCCCAGGAGTTTCTGGTTGTCGAAGGGCGGCGCCAGCTTGCCGCCCTTGGCCAGCCATGGCGACTGGCGCAGGTCGAGCTTCCATTTCTCGGCGGCGGGCTTCAGGCTGTCGGCCTGTTCGTACACCGTGTTGCCGAATGCTTCCGCCGCATCGGCGTATTTCTTCATTCCCGCTTCACGCTTGAGCTCGGCCAGTATCTCCGCCTTTACTTCGTCGAACGGCTTGACGTGTTCGGGACGCACGCCGGTAACGCGGATCACGTGAAAGCCGAAATCCGAGCGGACGACCTCCGAAATCTGCCCGTCCTTGAGCGAGAACGCCACGTCCTCGAAGGCCTTGACCATCGCACCCCGACCGAACCAGTCGAGATCCCCGCCTTTTTCCGCAGAACCGGGATCCTGCGAGTTGTCTTTGGCAATCCTGGCGAAATCGGCCGGTGACTTGCGCACCTGCACCAGCAGCTGATCCGCCTTTGCCCTTGCGGCGGCGACCACCGCCTCCGACGCACCGCTATCGACGCGAATCAGTATATGGCTGGCGCGCCGCGTCTCCCCGGTCTTGTAACGGTCGGTATGCGATGTGTAGTATTTCCGCGCCTCCTCGTCGTTGATAGCCACCGCAGCCGCCAATTCGTCGCGGCTCAGCACCACGAATTCCGCGCGCACCTGCTCCGGCAATTCGAACTGCTTGCGATTGGCCTCGTAGTATTTCTGCACGGCATCGGCCGCGAGCTTTGCCTGGCCAAGGTATTTCTCGGGCAGCAGCGTTGCCTCGCTGATATCGCGCTGCTCCATTTGCGCCGCCAGCCAGCGCGCGGAGGCTTCGCGGCCGGCAATGCCGGCTTCGGTGACCGGCAGCATCAGTTGCTGCATCGCCATGTCCTGGCGCAAACGCGCCTCGAACATCTCCTTGCTCATGTTCTGCGCCGCGACCACCGCTTCATAGCGTTCCCTGGAGAACTTTCCGTTCTCCTGCAGCGACGGGACCGAGGCGATGAACTGCACCAGCTGCTCGTTGCTGACGACCACCTTGGACTGCCTCGCCTGCTCGGCGAGCAGGTGTTGCGTCACCAGCGAATCGAGCACTGCGCGGCGTATTTGCGGCGTGTCCAGGGTTGCCGGATCAACCTTGTCGCCAAGCTGGGTGCGCATGCGTTCCTGTTGTTCGCGCAGGGTCGCCTGCATCTCCTGGCGGGTGATCTTGCTGCGTCCCACGCTGGCCAGTTCCGGGTCCATATCGACATTGCGGACGTAGGATTCGACACCCCAGAAAGCAAACGGGAGCGTTATAAGGGCAAGAAAAACCTGGGTGACTCTCTTGTTGTTGCGAACGATATCGAGCATGCGATGAAAACCCTAGATGCGACAAAGGCGAACGCGCGTTCGCCTTTGTTCGGTGGTGGGTGCTGACGGGGTCGAACCGCCGACATTCGCCTTGTAAGGGCGACGCTCTACCAACTGAGCTAAGCACCCGCTGAACAGCCACTGTCCGCAACGGACAGCGGCCGCAATTCTATCAGTTCGGAAAGGCTCAGTGGGTCACCAGGCCGGTGGTCGCGGCATCGCTGGCAACCACCGCGACCGCTGGCTCCGGCGCCTGTTCGGGCAGCGGCTCGGGCATGCGCTCCAGCGCCAGTTCCAGCACCTTGTCGATCCAGCGCACCGGCTGGATTTCGATGCGGTTCTTGATGGTGTCGGGAATTTCGGCCAGGTCCTTGACGTTCTCTTCCGGGATCAACGCCAGGCGAATGCCGCCGCGCACCGCCGCCAGCAGCTTTTCCTTCAGTCCGCCGATCGGCAGCACCTCGCCGCGCAGGGTGATCTCGCCGGTCATGGCGACATCGGCGCGCACCGGGATGCCGCTCAGCACGGAGACCAGCGCCGTGCAGATGGCGATGCCGGCGCTCGGGCCGTCCTTGGGCGTCGCGCCCTCGGGCAGGTGGATGTGGATGTCGTTCTTCTGGTAGAAGTCGTCGGCGATGCCCAGCGACCGGCTGCGCTTCCTGACCACCGAAAGGGCGGCCTGGATCGACTCCTGCATCACTTCGCCGAGCTTGCCGGTGGTCATGGTCTTGCCCTTGCCGGGCAGGGCCACGGTCTCGATGGTCAGCAATTCGCCGCCGACCTCGGTCCATGCCAGGCCGGTGACCTGGCCGACCTGATTGTCCTTCTCCGCCATGCCGAAGCTGTAACGGCGCACGCCGAGGAACTTGTCGAGGTTCCTGGCGTTGACCACGATCCTGTTCTTGCGCGCCTTCATGACCAGCGACTTGACCACCTTGCGGCAGATCTTCGAGATCTCGCGCTCCAGCGCGCGCACTCCGGCCTCGCGCGTGTAATAGCGCACGATGTCGCGCAGCGCGTCGTCGGTGACCGACAGCTCGCCCTTCTTGATGCCGTTGTTCTTCATCTGCTTCGGGCAAAGGTAGCGCGTGGCGATGTTGACCTTCTCATCCTCGGTGTAGCCGGCCAGCCGGATCACTTCCAGGCGATCGAGCAGGGCAGCCGGGATGTTGAGCGAGTTCGCCGTGGCGACGAACATGACATCGGAAAGGTCGAAGTCGACCTCGATGTAGTGGTCCTGGAAGGTGTGGTTCTGCTCCGGGTCGAGCACTTCGAGCAGTGCCGAAGAGGGATCGCCGCGGAAGTCCTGGCCGAGCTTGTCCACCTCGTCGAGCAGGAACAGTGGATTCTTGACGCCAACCTTGGTCATGTTCTGCAGGATCTTGCCCGGCATGGAACCGATGTAGGTGCGGCGGTGGCCGCGGATCTCGGCCTCGTCGCGCACGCCGCCGAGCGCCATGCGGATGAACTTGCGGTTGGTGGCGCGGGCGATCGACTGGCCGAGCGAGGTCTTGCCCACGCCGGGGGGGCCGACCAGGCACAGGATCGGCGCCTTGACCTTGTCCACGCGCTGCTGCACGGCGAGGTACTCGACGATGCGCTCCTTGACCTTTTCCAGGCCGTAGTGATCCTTGTCGAGGATCTTCTCCGCGGCGCCGAGGTCCTTGCTGATGCGCGACTTCTTCTTCCACGGCAGCGCCAGCAGGGTTTCGATGTAGTTGCGCACCACGGTGGCCTCGGCCGACATGGGCGACATCAGCTTGAGCTTCTTGACTTCGCCATTGACCTTGGCCAGGGCTTCCTTGCTCATGCCCGCCGCCTTGATCTTCTTTTCCATCTCGTCGATGTCGGCGCCGTCCTCGCCTTCGCCGAGCTCCTTCTGGATCGCCTTGACCTGCTCGTTCAGGTAGTACTCGCGCTGGCTCTTCTCCATCTGGCGCTTGACGCGACCGCGGATACGCTTTTCGACCTGCAGGATGTCGAGTTCGGCTTCCACCTGGCCCAGCAGCTTTTCCAGGCGCTCGGGGACGCCGAATACCTCCAGCACCTCCTGCTTCTGCTCCAGCTTGAGCGGCAGGTGGGCGGCGATGGTATCGGCCAGGCGCCCGGCTTCCTCGATGCCGGCCAGCGAAGTCAGCACTTCGGGCGGGATCTTCTTGTTCAGTTTCACGTACTGATCGAACTGCGCCAGCACGGTGCGGCGCATGGCCTCGATCTCGTTGTCGCTGCGCTCCTCGACCGGGATCAGGGCCACGTCGGCGACGAACAGCGCGCGCTGGTCCTCGATGCGCAACAACCGGGCGCGCTGCACGCCTTCGACCAGCACCTTGACCGTGCCGTCCGGTAGTTTGAGCATCTGCAGGATGTTGGCCAGGCAGCCGATCTCGTACATGTCCTCGGGCACCGGTTCGTCCTTGGCGGCAGACTTTTGTGCCACCAGCAGGATGTTCTTGCCGGCTTCCATCGCGGTCTCCAGCGCCTTGATCGATTTCGGGCGGCCGACAAACAGCGGGATCACCATGTGCGGAAATACCACCACATCGCGCAGGGGCAACAGCGGCAGGGCTTGGGTCTCGACGGGGGAAGCGGGCAGGCCAGACATCATGGTGTCCTTCGGTTATGGGTCACGCCACCCAGATTGGGGCGGCGGACCGGTATTCAAGGCGGCATTGCCGCCGGCTGAAGCGGCTGCGGAATCTCAGTTAGAGCCGGAGACCTTGGGCTGATCGGCGTAGATCATCAACGGCTGGGCGCCGCTTTCGATGGTGCTCTCGTCGATCACGACCTTGCTTACATTCTCCAGGGTGGGAATCTCGTACATCGTATCGAGCAACACGTTCTCCAGGATCGAACGCAAACCGCGCGCGCCGGTCTTGCGCTTGAGGGCCTTTTTCGCGATCGCCTGCAGGGCCGAGGGGCGCACCTCGAGTTCCACCCCTTCCATGGCGAACAGCTTGTGATACTGCTTGATCAGGGCGTTTTTCGGCTCGATCAATATTTCGATCAGCGCCGCCTCGTCGAGTTCCCGCAAGGTGGCGACGACCGGCAGGCGCCCGATCAGCTCAGGTATCAGGCCGAACTTGATCAGGTCTTCCGGCTCGACCTGCTGCAGCATCTCGTCGACATTGTCGGCATCGCGGCTCTTCACCTCGGCTCCGAAACCGATGCCGCCTTTTTCAGAACGGTTGCGGATCACCTTGTCGAGGCCATCGAAGGCGCCGCCGCAGACGAACAGGATGTTGGTGGTGTCGATCTGGATGAAGTCCTGGTTCGGGTGCTTGCGCCCACCCTGCGGCGGAATGCTCGCCACCGTGCCTTCGATCAGCTTCAGCAGCGCCTGCTGCACGCCCTCGCCGGAAACGTCGCGGGTGATCGAGGGGTTGTCGGACTTGCGCGAGATCTTGTCGATCTCGTCGATATAGACGATGCCCTGCTGCGCCTTGTCGACCTCGTGGTCGCATTTTTGCAGCAGCTTCTGGATGATGTTCTCGACGTCCTCGCCGACGTAGCCGGCCTCGGTCAGCGTCGTCGCATCGGCCATGACGAAGGGCACGTTGAGCATGCGCGCCAGGGTCTGTGCCAGCAGGGTCTTGCCCGAGCCGGTGGGTCCGATCAGCAGGATGTTGCTCTTCGCCAGTTCGACCCCATCGCTGCCCTTCTCCTGGTGGCGGATACGCTTGTAGTGGTTGTAGACCGCGACGGCGAGGATCTTCTTCGCCGAATCCTGCCCGATCACGTACTGGTCGAGCATCTCGCGGATCTCTTTTGGCGCCGGCAGCTCGCGCTTGGCCGTGCCGGCCGGTTCGGCGGCGATCTCGTCGCGGATGATGTCGTTGCACAGCTCGATGCACTCGTCGCAGATGAAGACCGAGGGACCGGCGATGAGCTTCTTGACCTCGTGCTGGCTCTTGCCGCAGAAGGAGCAATACAGCAGCTTTTCGCTGCTACCCGACTTTTTCTCGGCCATTTTTTTCTCCCTCCGTGCGAACGCTCAAGCCTTGGCGGCGTCGGATGTTTCCTCGCGACTGTTGAGCACCTTGTCCACCAGTCCATACTCTACCGCGGCTTCGGCCGACAGGAAGTTGTCGCGATCGGTATCGCGCTCGATGCGCTCGATCGGCTGGCCGGTATGCCGGGCCAGCATTTCGTTGAGCTTCTGCTTGAGGTAGAGGATTTCCTTGGCATGGATCTCGATGTCGGAGGCCTGGCCCTGGAAACCGCCCATGGGCTGGTGGATCATCACGCGCGAATTCGGCAGGCAGAAGCGCTTGCCCTTTTCGCCCGCCGCCAGCAGGAAAGCGCCCATGCTCGCCGCCTGGCCGATGCACAGCGTCGACACGGCGGGCTTGATGAACTGCATGGTGTCATAGATCGCCATGCCCGCCGTGACCGAGCCGCCCGGCGAGTTGATGTAGAAGAAGATGTCCTTGTCCGGATTTTCCGACTCGAGGAACAGCAGCTGGGCCACGACCAGGTTGGCCGTCGCGTCATTGACCGGACCGACGAGGAACACCACCCGTTCACGCAACAGGCGCGAGTAGATGTCATAGGCCCGCTCGCCGCGCCCGCTGGTCTCGATGACCATCGGCACCAGGCCGAGGCCCTGCGTGTCGGGTACCGGTACGTCCCAGGCGCCGCCGTTTTGTCGCGAACCGTACATGGACTTCTCCGGAAAAATCATGTTGCATTTCCCATCAACGCATCGAAGGCGATGGGCACTTCGCTGACCGTGGCATTGGCAAGGGCCCACTCCACCACGTTGTTCTCCAGCGCCAGGGCCTCGGCTTCGGCCAGGCGCTCCGGCTGGGAATAGTACCAGCGGACCACTTCCTTGGGGTCCTCGAAGGTTTCCGCGAACTCGTCCACGATGGCACGAACCTGCTCGGGCTTGACAAGCAGGCCCCTTGACTTGACCAGTTCGGCCAGCAGCAGGCCCAGCTTCACCCGCCGCGTCGCCTGCTCGGTGAACCACGAGGCTTCCACCGGTATGTTCTTCATGCCCATGCCGCGCTTCTCCATGTCGCGACGCGCCGCTTCCGCCATCTGCTCCGCTTCCATCCCGACCAGCGCCTTGGGCACGTCGACCGGATTGGCCTTGAGCAGAGCATCCATGACCTGTTCCTTGACCCTGGCCAGCAGACGCTTTTTCACCTCACGCTCCAAATTGGAGCGCACCTCGGCGCGCATCTTGGCGACATCGCCGTCGGCGACGCCGAGTTGCTTCGCGAAATCGGCATCGATCTCCGGCAGGCGGGCGGCCTCGACTTTCTTCACTGTCATCTCGAAC
Source organism: Sulfuritalea sp. (assembly GCA_020853215.1). Taxonomy (GTDB): domain Bacteria; phylum Pseudomonadota; class Gammaproteobacteria; order Burkholderiales; family Rhodocyclaceae; genus Sulfuritalea. Next base: position 13,612 of record JADYZH010000332.1, read on the forward strand.
TGCACCGTGTTGCCCGCCAGGTCGGGCGACTGGTAATCGACAGGGAAAGCCACATCGAAGCTCCGGGTCTCGCCGGCCTTGACGCCGACCATCTGGGCTTCGAAATCCGGCAGCATCATGCCGCCGCCGACCATCACCGAGTAGTCGCTGGCCTTGCCGCCGGGAAACTCCTCGCCGTCCTTGCGGCCGACAAAGTCGATCACCAGGCGATCGTCCGTGGCCGAGGCGCGATCGGTCTCGTCGTAGGTGGTGCGCTGCTTGCGCAAGACTTCGATGGTCTTGTCGACCTCGGCATCGGTCACCGTCAGGGTCGGCTTTTCTATCGCCTGGCCGGAAATGTCGGCCGGAACGATGTCGGGGTAGACCTCGAACACCGCGGTAAAGCCCAGTTGCCCGGTGCCGACATCGGCCTTCGGCTCGATGCGCGGATAACCGGCGACGCGCAGTTGCTGTTCGCGCACCTTTTCGCCATAGGCCTTTTCCACCGCCGCGCCGATCGCATCCGAGCGCGCCTGGGAGCCGTACTGCTGCGCGACCATTTTCATCGGCACCTTGCCCGGACGGAAGCCCGGCATCTTCACGCTGCGCGACATCTGCTTCAGGCGCTGCTCGACATCCTTTTCGATCTCGGCCAGCACCACCGTCATTTCGATGCGCCGTTCCAGCGGATTGCTGATTTCGCTTGCCGCGTCTGTCGTTGCCGTATCCGTCATTTCTGTATCCGTCGTTGAAAAATCATTGAAAAGCCGCAGCCCGAACCGGTTTGCGCGCGAACCGCCGGAGCCTGCGCCCGAACGCTGGTGCCCAGGAAGGGACTCGAACCCCCACGCCTCGCGGCGCCAGAACCTAAATC
>JADYZH010000333.1 GCA_020853215.1 Sulfuritalea sp.
ACCTGTGTTTCGTCAGCAGCCTGCATGACGGCATGAACCTGGTGGCCAAGGAATTCGTCGCCGCCCGCGACGACGAGCGCGGGGTGCTGATCCTGTCCCAGTTCACCGGCGCCGCGCGCGAATTGCCCGAAGCCCTGATCGTCAGTCCCTACGATGCCGACCAGTGCGCGGCCGCCCTGCACCTCGCACTGACCATGCCGGAGTCTGAACAGCGTGACCGCATGCGCCTGATGCGCGGGCTGGTGGCCGAGTACAACGTCTTCCGCTGGGCCGGCCGCATGCTGCTCGACGCCGCCGCCATGCGCCGGCGCGGTCGGCTGATCGGCAAGGGTGGCGGCAGATCCGTATGAGGCAGGGTTCTCCGCGCCGGCCGCCGGCTGCCTGTGTCGAGTGTGCCTTCTTCCTCGACGTCGATGGCACGCTGCTGGAAATCGCCGACTCCCCTGCCGCCGTGCGGGTGGACAGGGAGTTGCTGGACCTGATCGGGCGCTTGTTCAGCGTCAGCGGCGGCGCGCTGGCGCTGGTCAGCGGCCGTTCGATCTCGGACCTGGAAGAACTGCTCGGGGCACGGCGCATGCCGCTGGCCGGGCAGCATGGACTGGAGCGACGCGACGCCGCCGGCCGGCTGTGGATCCATGCCGCGCCACCCGGCGCCAAATGTGCGATCAAGGAGGCGTTGGCGCCGGTGCTGGCTCGCCACCCCGGTTTGCTGCTGGAGGACAAGGGGCTGACGCTGGCCCTGCACTACCGGCAGGCGCCGCACCTGGCCGCGTATGCGCAGCGGTTGATGACGCGGCTGATGCAGGAGGCCGGGGGCGGGCTGGAGCTGCAAAAGGGCAAGCGCGTGATCGAAATCAAGCCGGCCGGCATCGACAAGGGCACGGCGGTAGCAGAATATCTTGCGGAGTCGCCCTTTCGCGGGCGCCATCCGGTGTTCATCGGCGACGACCTCAACGACGAACACGGATTTGCCGAGGTCAACCGGGCCGGCGGGATGTCGATCAAGGTCGGCCGCGGGGAAAGTTGCGCCCGCTTTCGCCTGCCGCACGTCGCGGCAGTCCGCAATTGGCTGAACGACGCACTGAAAGGAGCGGGATGAACACTCTGGACCTGGCCTTGATCGGCAACTGCACCGTGGGCGCGCTGGTCGACGCCCGGGCGAAGATCGTCTGGGGCTGCTTCCCGCGCTTCGACGGCGATCCGGTGTTCTGCTCCCTGCTGCGGGACAGCGACGACTTCGGCTTTGCCGCGGTCGAGCTGGCGGATTGCGAACGCACCGAGCAGCACTATCTGGAGAACACGGCGATCCTGGTGACCCGGCTTTATGATTGCCACGGCGGCGGCATCGAAGTCACCGATTTTGCGCCGCGCTTCGGCCAGTACGGGCGCATGTTCCGGCCGATGATGCTGGTGCGACGCATCCGCCGCCTCGGCGGTAGCCCGCGCCTGACGCTGCGCGTGCGGCCGGCCTGCAACGACGGCGCCGCCCGCCCGGAAGTGACCTGGGGCAGCAATCACATCCGCTATGTGGCACAGGGGCTGACCCTGCGGCTCACCACCGACGCCTCGCTGACCGCGATCCTGCAGGAAACCGCCTTCTTTCTCGAAGACACCGTGACCCTGCTGCTGGGCGCCGACGAATCCGTGCACGAAGCGGCCAACGAGGTCGGCCGCCGCTTCTTGGCGGAGACCGTCGAATACTGGAGCGAGTGGGTGCGCTTCCTCGGCATTCCCTTCGAGTGGCAGGAGGCCGTGATCCGCGCCGCGATCACGCTAAAGCTCAACGCCTACGACGACACCGGTGCCATCGTAGCCGCGATGACGACATCGATACCGGAAGCGGCGGGCAGCGAACGCAACTGGGACTATCGCTATTGCTGGGTGCGCGACGGCTATTTCGTGGTGAACGCCCTGAACCGGCTGGGTGCCACGCGCACCATGGAACGCTACCTCGGCTACATCGTCAATGTTGCGGCAAATGCCGGCAGCGGCGCATTGCAGCCGGTTTACGGCATCGATGGCCGCGCCGCACTGGACGAAAGGGAAGTCCCGACTTTGGCCGGCTATCGCGGCATGGGCCCGGTGCGCATCGGCAACCTGGCCTACCGCCAGGTGCAGCATGACGTCTATGGTTCTGTCATCCTCGCGGCGACCCACATCTTCTTCGACCGGCGCCTGACCCGGCGCGGCGACGAAGCCCTGTTCCACCGGCTTGAAGCGCTAGGCGAACAGGCGAGACGCTGCTACGACCAGCCCGACGCCGGCCTCTGGGAACTGCGCGGCAGTGCGCGCGTGCATACCTTTTCATCGGTGATGTGCTGGGCGGCCTGCGACCGCCTGGGACGGATCGCTACCCGGCTCGGACTGGCCGAGCGCGCGGCATACTGGTTCGGCCATGCCGCACAGATGCACGCGATGATCAGCAAGAAGGCGTGGAACAGCAAGCGCGGCAGCTTCGTTTCTACCTTCGACGGCGAGGCGATGGATGCCAGCCTGCTGTTGCTGGCCGAGGTCGGCTTCCTCGATGCCGCCGATCCGCGCTTTGCCGCCACCGTTGCGGCCGTCGAAAATGACCTGCGCCAAGGCGATTACATTTTCCGCTATGTCGAGAAGGACGACTTCGGCGAGCCGGAGAATGCCTTCCTGGTGTGCACTTTCTGGTATGTCAATGCGCTGGCGGCGCTGGACCGCCGCGACGAGGCAAGGGCGCTGTTCGAGAAGCTGCTTGCCTGCCGCAATCGCCACGGCCTGCTGGCCGAGCACATCGATCCTCGCAGCGGCGAGCAGTGGGGAAATTTCGTTCAGACCTACAGCATGGTGGGCCTGATCAACGCCGCCATTCGCCTTTCCATGCGCTGGGACCAGGCGTTCTGAGTCTCCGCATCGGCGCGCGAGTTGCGGCACCCGGCGCAAGCCGGGAGTGATCTACACTGTCCGCCTGTGAACATGAATTTCGACCGGCCCCGCCATGCCCTGCGGCCGCCAGATCGCATAATTCTCCAGGAGCCATGATGAAAGCAACAGGAAATTTCGCCCGCCGTCTCGCCGGCCTCGGCCTTGCGGTCCTGTTTGCCGTCGGACTGCTTGCGGCCTGCGGCAAACCCGATCCGGCGGCAACGCCGGCGGCAGCTTCGCAGCAGAGCCGGAGTCCGTGCCTGACGCCGCGCGCCAATATCAAAGGGACGTTGAGCGCGAGCGACGGTGATTTGTTTTCCGCCGCGGCAGCCGGCGATGCGGGACGGGCCGAGAAGTCGCTTGACGAGGGCGCAAACGTCAATGCCAGCGGTGCGCTGAAACGCACGCCGCTATTTACCGCCGCGTTCTGCGATCGACCGGAGGTGGTGAAGCTGCTGCTGGACAAGGGCGCAACGCAAAACACCGTCGATTCGAATGGCATGGCGCCGCTGCATGCCGCGGTGATCATGGGTGGTGCGGAAACGGCAAAAGTTCTGCTCGCGAACGGAGCCGACGTCAATGTCCGTGACGCTGCCGGCCGCACACCCTTGCATCTTGCCGCTGCCACCAATCAGATTCCCCTGCTCGAACTGCTGCTGGAATGGAAGGCCAATGCCACGTTACGTGACAAGCACGGAATGACCGCGGCATCCCTGGCTGCCAACAACGGCCATTCGATGCCCGGAACCGTGATCGGGAAGTCGCAGGAGAAGCGGAAGACCACACGCTAGCGGCGCAGAAATCCGCGCTGCGATCCCGCATCATCGATCAAGGGCGACGGCATGGGGCAGACTGCTCTACACTGCCGAGCCATGAATCCCGGATTCGACCGCGCCCGCCTCGCCCTGCTGCTGTTGCTGGTCGCCCTGCTCGGCGTCGGCCTGTGGGCTTATCGCGGCGTCGGCGACTCGCTGCGCGAGATTCGCGGCACCGGCCTGCGGACCCTGCTCAATACCCAGGTCGGCACGCTGGAGCTGTGGATCGCGGAACGGCGCCACGAGGCGGAGCAGCTGGCCGCCGACCCCGGACTGCGCGCCGCCGTGGTCCGGCTGGCGGGTGCCCGCGACAATCCGGCCGAGAGCGGGCGCATCGTGCGCGAGATCCTCGAAACAGCGGGTGGCATCGGCATCACCGCTACCCTGGTGGTCGATCCACGGGGCCGGATTCTCGCCGCGAGCGAGGTCGATCGGGTGGGCGGCAAGGTCACCCCCGACTTCCTTGCCCACCTGGCGCCGGTACTCAAGGGCCAGTCCGTCTTCGTGCGTCCCTACCGGGTCACCGGTGCGGCGACGATCGGCCGCGCTTGGGTCGTGGCGCCGGTCCGTGCCGACGACGGCAAGGTGGTCGCCGCGATTGCCCTGGGTTCGCCCGCAGACAAGGGCTTCGCCAGCCTCTTCGCGGCGGCGCGGCTTGGCCAGAGCGGTGAAGCCTTCGCCTTCGATGCGGGCGGCTGGTTGCTGTCGCCGAGCCGCCATGCCGACGCACTGTTGCAGCGGGGCCTGGCGCCGCGCCTGGCCTTGCCTGCCACGGACGGCGAGGTCCTTACCGCGCTGGCGGCGCAGGCCTTGGCAGAACGTGCCGCGGGCGATGCGGGCATCCTCCTCGCACCCTACCCGAACTACCTTGGGCGCGAGGTCATCGGCGCCTGGCGCTGGCTGCACGAGCACGACATCGGCGTGGCGATCGAACTCGAGGCCGGCGAGGCCTACGCGCCGCTGACCTACCTGCAGATCGGCTTCGGCGTTGTGCTGGTGCTGATCTTCGGCGTCTGGTTGTCCGGCTTCGTTGCACCCGCCACCCTGGCGGCCCTGCTGCGGCGCGACGGCGGGGCGCGGCAGATGGGCCCGTACAAGCTGCTGCGACAGATAGGCGAAGGTGCGATCAGCAATGTGTACCTGGCGCAGCACCGCATGCTCAAGCGCCCGGCGGCTGTCAAGGTGCTCAAGGCGCAGACCACCTCGGAGGAATGGACCGCCCGCTTCCAGCGCGAAGTCCAGCTTACCAGCGGTTTGCACCACCCCAACACCATCACCATCTACGATTACGGCACCGGGCCCGGCGGTGAATTCTGGTATGCGATGGAGTATCTCGAAGGCCTCTCGCTGGCCGACCTGGTCGAGCGCTACGGGCCGGTGCCGCCTGCGCGCACCGCGTTCATCCTGCGCCAGGCCTGCGCCTCGCTGTGGGAAGCGCATTCCTGCGACCTGGTGCATCGCGACATCAAGCCGCAGAACATCATGCTGTGCGAGATCCGCGGCGAGCGCGACTTCGTCAAGGTGCTGGATTTCGGCCTGGTCAAACATATCGGCGGCGGCGACACGCGCGACCTGACGGCGCACATGCGCATCCTCGGCACGCCGCTCTACATGTCGCCCGAACGCATCCGCAATCCCGGCGACGCCGACGGGCGCGCCGACATCTACGCGCTGGGCGCGGTCGGGTTTTTCCTGCTCACCGGCAAGCGCCTGTTCGAGACCGAAACCGAGCACGACCTGACCTACCACGTGCTGCACACCCTGCCGCGCCTGGCATCGGAATGCTCGCCGTTCGAGGTCCCGGCCGAACTCGACGCCCTGATCGGCCGCTGCCTGGAAAAGGACCCCGCGGCGCGGCCGAAGAACATCGCCGAAGTTGCCGGCGCACTCGATGGCCTGCTGGTGCACAAGCCCTGGACGCGCGCCCAGATCGACGCCTGGTGGCGGAAGAACTGGGTCGGCGCCGGTGACCCGGGGCGCAGGTTCACGGTACCCGACGCCTGAAACAAACAGGGCGGCCCGTGGGCCGCCCTGATCTTCCGCGTGGCTTCCCGCTCAGTGGCCGGACGCGCCGGAGGCGCCGATGCCGGTTTCGGAACGGATCAGCTGCGCCGGGAAGGCGGCACGCTCCTTGGCCGCCTGGGCGCTCCTGTCGAGCAGCGACACGATCCAGATCACCGCGAAGGCCGCCGTCATCGAGAAGATCGCCGACGAGGCGTAGGGGAACAGCGCCGAACCCTTGGGGTTGCCCAGCGAGGCTTCCCACACCGCCGGCGACATGATGGTCAGCGCCACGGAGGAGATCAGGCCGACCGTGCCGCCCGCCACCGCGCCCCTGGTGGTGCAATCCTTCCACAGCACGGACATGAACAGCACCGGGAAGTTGGCCGAGCAAGCCACGGCGAAGGCCAGCATCACCATGAAGGCGACGTTCTGCTTCTCGAACACGATGCCGAGCAGCACGGCGAAGATGCCGAGGCACACCGTGGTGATCTTCGACACGCGCAGTTCGGTCGCGCTATCCACGTTGCCGTGACGCCACACCGAGGCGTAGAGGTCGTGCGATACGGCGGAAGCGCCGGACAGCGTCAGGCCCGCCACCACGGCCAGGATCGTGGCGAAGGCCACGGCGGAGATGAAGCCCATGAACAGGTCGCCACCGACGGCCTTGGCCAGATGCACCGCCGCCATGTTGCCGCCGCCGTTCAGGCCCTTGGCGACGTCGCCGTTGACGAAGTAGTCGGCCGGGTTGGGGATCAGGTTGGTGATGGCGCCGAAGCCGATGATGAAGGTCAGGATGTAGAAGTAGCCGATCCAGGTCGTCGCCCAGCCCACCGATTTGCGCGCTTCCTTGGCGCTCGGCACGGTAAAGAAGCGCATCAGGATATGCGGCAGGCCGGCGGTGCCGAACATCAGCGCCATGCCGACGGAGATCGCCGAAACCGGATCGTTGATCAGCGCGCCCGGGCCCATGATGGCATCGTGCTTGGCATGCACTTCGACGGCCTTGCTGAACATCGCCTCGGGGCTGAAGCCGAACTGCAGCATCACCATGATGGCCATGAAGGTGGCGCCGGTGAGCAGCATTACCGCCTTGATGATCTGCACCCAGGTCGTCGCCGTCATGCCGCCGAACAGCACGTAGACCATCATGATCGCACCCACCATGCAGACCGCGACGAGGTAGTCGAGGCCGAACAGCAGCTTGATCAGCTGGCCGGCACCGACCATCTGGGCGATCAGGTAGAAGGCCACCACCACCAGCGAGCCGCAGGCCGCGAAAGTGCGGATCGGACCCGGATCGAAGCGGTAACCGGCGACGTCGGCGAAGGTGAACTTGCCCAGGTTGCGCAGGCGCTCCGCCATCAGGAAAGTGATCACCGGCCAGCCGACCAGCCAGCCGATCGAGAAAATCAGGCCGTCGAAGCCGGAGCCGAACACCAGGCCCGAAATGCCGAGGAAGGACGCCGCCGACATGTAGTCGCCGGCGATCGCCAGGCCGTTCTGGAAGCCGGTGATGCCACCGCCCGCGGTATAGAAGTCGGCCGCGGTCTTGGTCTTGCCTGCGGCCCACTTGGTGATCCACAGCGTGATGCCGACGAAGATGGCGAACATCGCGATGGCGGTCCAGTTGGTGGCCTGCTTCTGCGCCTGGCCGAGGTCGGCACCGGCGGCCAGCACGGCACCGGCGGCCAGCAGGGCGGCCGCGCCGCCGAAAATATGCTTGAGCTTGATCACTTGGAGGCCTCCTTGATGATTTCGTCCTTCATCGCGTCGAACTCGGTATTGGCGCGACGGACATAGATCGCGGTGATGACGATGGTGAATACCAGCACGCCGACGCCCAGCGGAATGCCGATCGAGGTGACCGCGCCGGCGCTGATCTTGGTGGCGAGGAACTGCTTGTTGAAGGCGACCAGCAGGATGTAGCCGAAATACACGACCATCATGGCGATGGTCATGATGATCGAGTAGTTGTTGCGGGTACTGACGAACTTCAGGAACTTCGGATTCTTTTCAATCCGCGCAACGATGTCTTCGTCTTTCATGGTGTCCTCCGGAGGTGGAAGGGATTGTTCAAGTGACAATTGTTTTTCTTGCAGCGCAGCATTCTGCGTCGGCGCTCTTACGTCGCTCTTACGCCGGGCGTAAGCGCGCCGTCAGCCGCGCTCGGGGACGAAGATGTCCATGTCCTCGTCCGCAGCCCTTTGACGGCGCAGACCCGAGCGCCTATAATTCGCCGCCTTTCCGGCCAGGTAGCTCAGTTGGTAGAGCAACGGACTGAAAATCCGTGTGTCGACAGTTCGATTCTGTCCCTGGCCACCAGTATTACAACGGCTGCCCTTCGGGGTGGCCGTTTTTCTTTTGCGAATTTAGCCCATGAGCCTGCCACCGTGCCCCAAGTGCCATTCCGGATACACCTACGAAGATGGCGACATGTACGTCTGCCCGGAATGCGCCCACGAATGGGCACGTAAGGCTGCCGCCGAAGCGGAGGAGGCTCAGCGAGTCGTCCGCGATGCGGTCGGGAACGTACTGCAGGATGGAGATACCGTGACGGTCATCAAGGACCTCAAGGTGAAGGGTTCATCGTCCGTGGTCAAGGTCGGCACCAAGGTGAAGAACATCCGCCTCGCCGACGGCGATCACGATATCGACTGCAAGATCGACGGCATCGGGGCCATGGGGCTGAAGTCGGAGTTCGTCAAGAAGACGTAATTCCTGTGGCGCAAGGCCAGCCAGATAGGCTTACTCTCGTCAGTCAATGCGCCAGCGCATACAGAGCGCTATTTTGCGTGAATGATGACCTCGCCCTCGGCCACGTTGGGCGCACCTACACCAGTTGCTCCGGCATTTTTCATAATCCAGTCCCGCGCCTTTTGAACACTTTCATCGATACCGGCCTTATCTTTGCAAACCGTTACTGAAAATCCCCCGTCACCGCTACGGGCCAGCGTGTAGGTCACAAAACTGTTAACCCCGCGGAGGATGCTTTCCACATCCGCTTTGCGCTTCTCCAGTACATCAAACAACTCTTTTGCACCCTTCCCAGAATAAGTTCTGATCACTACTTGCATGATTAACCCCTCCTGATGAGCTTCCGCCGCGCGTCATGGCGCCCGACGAAAAGATACCTCTGAACACGGCGAAATAAAACTTCAGGAGCAGAACCCAAGTGTCTATGTCTAGACCATGGTTATTACTTCGTCAAGGTTGGTGAGTGCGAGAGGAACAGCAGGGTTGCCTGGTGGCGTTCAGTAACGCGAACAGATAACGTCACAGCCTTGACCGTGAAAATTCATCCCTGCAGTTCCATGCCCGGGAGCCCGCTGGTCAGAGCTGGCATCGACGAGGATAATCGGGGCTGTTGCATTGGCGTCAAATCAAATCTGACGGAACCATGCCGCTCACTGATCAAGGAGACTCACCATGAACAAATCGATCACCGCTGCCCTGCCGATCCTTTTCGCCACCGGTGTGGCACTGGCTCAGGGCCACCCGGCAAATTTTGCAAAGCCGGTCGATTTCCCCGCCAGGTCTGCCGAGCCGGCGAAGAAGGCCGAAGCCGCAAAGCCGCCGGCCAGCAATTGCGAAGCCAGGGCCGTGGGCAAGGATGGCAAGCCGTTGTCCGGTGACGCCAGGAAGGCGTTCCTGAAGAAGTGCGAAGCCGGCGCCAGTGCTGCAAAGTAGGAAAGCGCCCGTTCCATAGGGGACGGCTCGCCGGAACGGTCGCCATGCGGGAACGGATGGTCGCGGTCCGTGACTGAAGAATATGGCCGGGGCCATACTGTGCATGCAAGGCGTATTTCCGTGGCGCCATTCGCCCGCCCGCTGGATCTTTCCGCGGTGTCGTCAGGCACCATTTTCATCGAGGAGGCACGATGAGCGAAGAACCAAAGCCGATCAAGGTGCAATCCAGCGGTCAGGTGACCAACCGAACCAACCCGGACGGGTCGGTGTCATTGACTTCAAAACACCCGGTTTCGCTGCACATCGAGTCCATCAGGTCAGTCGGCATAGAGAATCTGATCGACGTGGAAACCCATGCCATAAACGTGCTCTTTGGCTCGGTTTCGCACTACGTCAGGTTCTTCGGCGGCGGGGAAGTTCGCTTTTCGTACAACGCCGAAGGCGAGGTGCTGGAGTTTGCCACCACCAACGTGGACGCAGCCATTCTCGACGGGGAACGCATCATCCTGAGACGAAGGCCGGATAAGCCGGATTCGTCCGCTTGACTTTGCGCGTGATGCACTGCCCTTGCTTGCCGGGACCGGTCTCAACCGAAGGATGCCGCTTTCGTTCTGCATCGGGTTTTCGCCCTGGACTGAAAATCCGTGTCCCGGCTTTCGATTCTGCCACCTGCCGCCGATTACAATCGCCGCGTGAGGCAATCCCCTGAATACGCCCGCCGCTTCGGCGGCATCGAGCGCCTGTACGGCGGTGGCGCCCTGGCGCGCGCTGCCGCCGCCCATGTGACGGTGGTCGGCATCGGCGGCGTCGGTTCCTGGGCGGTGGAGGCGCTGGCGCGGTCGGGCATCGGCCGGCTGACGCTGATCGACCTCGACCATGTCGCCGAATCCAACATCAATCGCCAGGTCCAGGCACTCGCTTCGACGCTGGGCGCGGCCAAGGTGCTGGCGATGCGGGTGCGCATCCTGGCGATCAATCCGGACTGCACGGTCGATACCGTCGAGGAGTTCATCGACGAGCGCAATCCGCCGGCCCTGGTTCCCCCTTGCGACGCGGTGATCGACGCCATCGACCATGTCCGCGCCAAGGCGGCGCTGATCGCGCATTGCCGCCGCGCCGGCATCCGCATCGTGACCACCGGCGCCGCCGGCGGGCGCACCGATCCAACGCGGATCGAGGTGCTGGACCTCGCGCGCACCGCGCAGGATGCGCTGGCGTCCAGGGTGCGCGCGCTGCTGCGCAAGGAGTATGGCTTCACGCGGGAACCGAAGAAGAAATTCGGCGTCGAGTGCGTCCATTCGCCCGAGCAGGTTCGCCGTGGCGCCGGCGCCGTCCCGGGGGATACCGCTGCGCATAACTTTTGCCAGGATCCCGCTGCACCCGCCTTCGACCCGGGGGCGGGGCTCAATTGCGCCGGTTACGGCTCCTCGGTGGTGGTGACCGCGGGTTTCGGATTCGCCGCGGCGGCACGCGTTCTCGCCGGTATACTTCCGGCATGAGCACTGTCGCCGCTGCCCCCGCCATCCTCGTCACCGGCGCCGCCCGTCGCGTCGGCGCGGAAATCGCGCGCACGCTGCACGCGGCCGGCGCCTGCGTCGCGATCCACTATCGCAACTCGGTGGCCGAAGCGGACAGTCTGGCCGCGGAGCTGAACGCGGCGCGGCCGGACGAGGGTGGCGAATCCGCCGCGACCTTCGCCGCCGACCTGCTTGCCATCGACGCCCTGCCGCGCCTGGTCGAAGCCGCCGTGGCCCGTTTCGGCCGGCTCGACGCGCTGGTGAACAACGCCTCGTCCTTCTACGCCACAAAAGTCGGCGCTGTCGACACGGCGGCCTGGGACGACCTCATGGGTTCCAACCTCAAGGCGCCGCTGTTCCTCGCGCAGGCCGCGGCGCCGTACCTCGAGCGCAGCGGCGGCTGCATCGTGAACATCACCGACATCCATGCCGAGCGCCCGCTCAAGGGCTATCCCCTGTATTGCGCGGCGAAAGCCGGCCTGCTCGGGCTGACGCGCGCGCTGGCGCTCGAACTGGGGCCGCGGGTGCGGGTCAACGCCGTGGCGCCGGGGCCGATCGAATGGCCCCAGGGCACGCATGACTTTCCGCCCGAGGCGCGCACCGCTATCATTGCCCACACCCTGCTCAAGCGCGTCGGCTCGCCGGCCGATATCGCGCAAGCCGTGAAATTCCTGATCTTCGATGCACCCTATGTCACCGGCCAGGTGATCAATATCGACGGCGGCCGTACCGCCCATCTATGAACGCACCGCTTCCCGCACAGCCGAAACCGGCGCCTACCGCCCGCCAGGCCCAGAAGGCCGCCTTCGAAAACAACAAGCTGGCCAAGCGCCTGCGCCGCGAGGTCGGCCAGGCGATCGCCGACTTCAACATGATCGGCGCCGGCGACAAGGTCATGGTCTGCCTTTCCGGCGGCAAGGATTCCTTCGC
>JADYZH010000334.1 GCA_020853215.1 Sulfuritalea sp.
GCGAACACGGCGTAAAGCGTCGCATTGACGATCGCCATGAGCACGAAAGTGGCCGCCAGGATCCACAGCTGGCGCGCGGCATCGGCGCCGGGAGTGACGAACTGCGGCAGGAAGGCGACGAAAAACACGATGCCCTTCGGGTTGAGGGCGGTCACCAGCCAGGTATTGGCGAAGAGCCGCCAGCGCGAGCCCGGCGCGGCAGGCGCGACAATTTCCGCGGACGCGACGCCGCGGCGCAAGAGCCTGACGCCGAGGTAGATCAGATACAGGCCGCCCGCCGACTTCAGCACCGCAAACCAGAACGCGGAGCTTGCCAGCACGGCGCCCAGGCCCAGCAGCGAGAGCGCGAGAGCCGTCGAATCGCCGAGCGCCACGGCCGCCACCAGCGGCACGTTCGCGCGCCGGCCATGCGCCAGCGAGTAGCTGATCACGGTCAGGATGGTCGGGCCGGGTATCACCAGCAGCAGCGCCGACGCCGCGACAAAGGCCAGCCAGAGTTCGAGGGACATGCTGTTTCTCCTTGGCCGTAGGCCTCAATCCAGAAAGCGGACGCTACCCGTTTCGAGTTCATACACGGCGCCGACCAGCCGCATGCCACTGTCGGCCATGCGGGCCTTCGCTTCCGGGGTTTCAAGCAATTCGCGCACGACCCGGCGCACATTGGCCTCGACCCCGGCGCTGAGCAGTTCGGCCGGCGGCGCCTGCGGATCGAGGCCGTCCAGTGCGGGAATGATCTGTTCCAGCAGGATTTCGATTCGTCCCGCCTGTTGCGAGCCGTCGAAGCGGGAAGCGATGGCTGCCTTGACCGCGCCGCAGCCCTCGTGGCCGAGCACGACGAAGAGGGGGGTGCGCAAGTGCAGCGAGGCGTATTGCAAGGTACCCATGATCGAGGGGCCCAGCACGTTGCCAGCGACCCGGATCACGAACAGTTCGCCGAAGCCGGCATCGAATACCAGTTCCGGCGGCACCCGGCTGTCGCTGCAGCCGAGGATGGTGGCGTAGGGCTGCTGGCCCCTGGTCAGTTCCGCCAGAACTTCCTTCTGCACGGTAGGAAAGCGCGCCTCGCCGCGAACGAAGCGCAGGTTGCCGGCCTCCAGGCGGGCCAGCGCTTCGTCGACGGTTTGCGGTGGTGCGTAGTCGCGGTCGGTCAAGGCCATCGATCCATCCCTGTGTTGGAAAACGCCCCTTTCAACCCTTTCCGATCGGCATTGACTCCGCGCCCGCGGTCCAGATCCGGTAGCGCACCTCGACGCCTTCGGGCACATAGACCACGACCGGCAGGCGGCTGTTGTAACGGATTAGGTAGGGTTCGCCGCCCAGCGTGATGAAGCGGACCACCTTGGGCAAATTCGGATCGACGGCCATCAGCGTGCCCGCCATCGGTCCCAGCTTGCTCATCACAAAGCGGGGGAAACCCCAGCCCTTGATGGTTTCCTCCTCGATCCTGCCGCCGAAGAAATAGCGGTTGCCCGCGTCAATCTCGACCGTCCTGCCGACGATCAGCTCGACCTTGAAGCCCGCTTCGTCGGCCTGCGGCGGCAGGTGCAGGACATGGCGCACCATGCCCGCGCCGGCGGGCGGGAAGGCCTTCATGTTGTCGCCCGCGAGGCCGGCCGGCACGGCACACAGGAACAGCAGGAGCGCGGTCGTCCACATCTTCATCGGGGTTCCTCCGTTTCTTGCATCATTGCGCACGCCCGTAAAGCAGGGCGACCTCCCAATCCGGGCAGGCGCGCAGTTTCGCCAGCGCCGCCATCGATCCGTGATCGTAGGGGACGCAGCGCTGTTCGACAAGCCAGCCCGACGCGGCCTGTTCGAGGATGGCATAGCGGGCATCGGGCGAGCCGGTCTCCATGATGTGGAAGCCCGTGTAGTCGTCGGTAAATGCCTGCAAGCCGACGCTGCCGGGATTGACCACCAGCTGCCCGGTCGCCAGCCGTACCGAGCGCGGCACATGGGTGTGGCCGCAGGCGATGATGCGTGCATCGGCGCCACCCAGGCGGCCGGCAATCTCCCCGCCGCTCGCCAGGCTGAGGACGCCGTGGTGGTTGGTTTCCATGAGATAGCTGCAATCGCTGTCCGGCGTGCCGTGGCAGAGCAGGATCTCGTCCGTCAGCGGGTGCCGCGGGCGCAATGAACGCAGCCAATCGAGTTCCGGTTGGCCCAGTTGCGCGCGGGCATGGCCGTCCGGCGTGTTCTCCTCCTGGCCGGGATCGCAGGCCAGCAGCTGGCGTTCGTGGTTGCCCGCCAGCGAAAGCCAGCCCGAGGCCATCAGGAAATGCGCCGTTTCAAGTGGCAGCAGCGGTCCGGAAAGATTGTCGCCGAGGTTTACGACGGCATCAGCGCCGCGCCGCCGAATGTCGGCGGCGACCGCTTCGAGGGCCGCGAGATTACCGTGAATGTCCGAAACGAGCGCCAATCGCATGTCAGCCTTGTCCTTGGCCGAGTTTACCCGCGTCGCGGCAAAAGGCGAGGCTTGCGAAGCCCCCGGACCCCGGCCGGACGACGGAAAAACTGCGTCAGCGATGCCGCTGTCCGCTGTGATGGCTGGCCGGCTTGGCGCCGCCGCCACCCCCTGAACGGGCGGGACGCGGTGCGCCGCTGCGACTTCCGCTGCCGCTGCGCGTGCGCGCCTGGGCCGGCTTCTGCGCCGGCGGACGGCCGGCGGCGGGACGCGGCACCGAATGATTGTGTTGCGGCTCGAAACCGGGCATGACCGAGGTTTCGATCTCGCGCTTCAACAGGCGCTCGATGTCGCGAAGTTGAATGCGCTCGTCGCTGCTGACCAGCGAAAGCGCTTCGCCGCTGGCGCCGGCACGGCCGGTGCGGCCGATGCGGTGGATGTAGTCCTCCGGCACATTGGGCAGCTCGAAATTCACCACGCGCGGCAGCGAATCGATGTCGAGTCCGCGCGCGGCGATGTCGGTGGCGACCAGGGCGGCGAGCTTGCCGGCCTTGAAGTCGGCCAGGGCGCGGGTGCGGGCGTTCTGCGACTTGTTGCCATGCAGCGCCGCGGTGCGCACGCCGGACTGCTCGAGCTTCCTCGCCAGCGCGTCGGAGCCGTGCTTGGTGCGGCAGAACACCAGCACCTGGTGCCAGCCGTGGGCGGCGAAGAGATGCAGCAGCAGGTCGCGCTTCCTGTCCTGGTCGACCTTGATTACCGTGTGCGTCACCAGTTCGGCCGGCGCATTGCGGCGCGCGACTTCGACCATGGCCGGATCCTTCAGCACGGTGTGGGCCAGTTCGCGCACTTCGGCGGCGAAGGTGGCGGAGAACATCAGGTTCTGCCGCACTTTCGGCAGGCGTTCGATGATGCGGCGGATGTCGCGGATGAAGCCCATGTCGAACATGCGGTCGGCCTCGTCGAGGACCAGCGTCTGCACTTTCGACAGGTCGACGGTGCGCTGGCCGAGGTGGTCGAGCAGGCGGCCCGGCGTGGCGACCAGGATGTCGATGCCGCGACGCAGGGTCTGGATCTGCGGATTGATGCCGACGCCGCCGAATACGGCGAGGCTGCGCAGGCCGGTGTGGGCGCCATAGGTGCGGACGCTTTCCAGCACCTGGGCGGCGAGTTCGCGCGTCGGCACCAGCACCAGCACGCGCGGCGCGGTGTGGGTGATTTTTTGCAACGGGGTGTTTTGCGCTGCGGTGAGTCGCTGCAGGATGGGCAGCACGAAGGCCGCGGTCTTGCCGGTGCCGGTCTGGGCCAGCGCTTCGAGATCGCGGCCGGCAAGGATGTGGGGGATGGCCTGTTGCTGGACCGGGGTGGGCGTGGTGTAGCCCTGCTCGCCAATGGCGCGCAGGAGCTCGGCCGACAGGCCGAGTTCGGTGAACTGCATGATGATTACCTCTGAAGCCGACCCCCGCA
>JADYZH010000335.1 GCA_020853215.1 Sulfuritalea sp.
CCGTCGATACCGTCAGCCTGCACGTGCATGAGCGCATCGACCCGGCCAGCATCCTGTCGGCGGCGCGAAAAGTCGGCGCTGGCAGGACGGCAAAGACCGCCAAGGCCGCGCAACAAAAAGCCATCCAGCCTGGATTATTCGACGCCCCCTTCGAAAGCCTGCCGCTCCGGGACGCCATCGACTTCTACAAGCACGACAAGGGCTGGAGCAATCG
Source organism: Sulfuritalea sp. (assembly GCA_020853215.1). Lineage (GTDB taxonomy): Bacteria > Pseudomonadota > Gammaproteobacteria > Burkholderiales > Rhodocyclaceae > Sulfuritalea. The sequence continues at coordinate 215 of JADYZH010000335.1, forward strand.
TTTAGTTGCCGGCGACAGCCTGCTGGTGATGAATTCGCTATTGCAAAAGGAAGGCATGGCCGGGCAGGTGCAGACCATCTACCTCGACCCGCCCTACGGCATCAAATACGGCTCCAACTTCCAGCCCTTCGTGAACAAGCGCGACGTCAAGGACCGCAAGGACGAAGACCTGACGCAAGAGCCGGAAATGATCAAGGCGTTTCGGGATACCTGGGAACTGGGGATTCACTCCTACCTCACCTATCTGCGCGACCGGCTGCTGCTGGCGAAGGAGTTGTTGAGCGAATCGGGCAGCGTGTTCGTGCAGATTTCGGATGAGAACGTTCACCATGTCCGAGAAGTCATGGACGAGATATTTCGCCCGGAAAATTTCATTTCGCAAATTACCGTTCGTAAGACCACCAGCGAAGGCAGTACGCTGATTGGTTCGACTTGTGATTACTTGATTTGGTACGGCAAGAGCAAAGACAAAACCAAATACCGCTTGGTCTATGTGCCACGAAGCGATGACGCAGAAAGCCGCTATGACCAAACATTTCTTGATGGGCGTCGCTATCAACTGGGCGACATAACCTCTTCGCGGCCAGCAGGCGAGGGCGACGTTACCGAGTTTAAGTGGATGGGACGGTCTTTCAATCCTGGTAAGGGCACATTCAAAACTGCGGAGCCGGGGCTACGGCGTGCCGCATTTGCTGGTCGTTTACAGGTGACAGGTAATGGCAAGTTGCGCTACCGGCGTTTTCAGGACGACTTTGGCTTTGGCCCTGTTGCAAACCTTTGGGGTGACATTAGTGGCGCGGTGCAGAGCCGTTCCGACCCGAAAGTCTATGTCGTACAAACTTCTGCGCCAGTCATTGAACGCTGCCTTCTCATGACCACCGACCCCGGCGACCTCGTGCTCGATCCGACCTGCGGATCGGGTACCACGGCCTATGTCGCCGAGAAGTGGGGCCGGCGCTGGATCACCTGCGACACCTCGCGCGTGGCGGTAACGCTGGCCAAGCAGCGGCTGATGACGGCGAGCTACGACTACTATGAGCTGCGCTATCCGCATGAAGGCCTGCGCGGCGGCTTCATCTGGAAGACGGTGCCGCATGTCACGCTGAAATCGATCGCCAACAACCCGGACATCGACGCGATCTACGAACGCCTGCATCCGGCCATCGAGGCGGCGCTGGCCGATCTGAACAAGGCGCTGAAGGCCGAGGCGAAGGAATGGGAAGTGCCGTTCGACTTCCCCGAGGGCGCCGACGAGAAGGCACGGCCGGCCTTCGAGGCTTTCCATGTGGCGCGGCAGGCGATGCAGAAGGCGATGGACCGCTCCATCGCCGACCACGCGGATCAGGAAACGCTCTACGACCAGCCGGCGAAGTCGAAGTCCAAGCTGCGCATCACCGGGCCGTTCTCGGTCGAGGCGGTGCCCTTTCCCACGGTGCAGGCGCTGGATGACGACAACGCGGAAAGTCGGCGCTGGCAGGACGGCGGCATTGAAGCCGACGCGACGATTGCACGCTCCGGCGAGTCCTCGCGCCAGCACCAGTGGCGCGACGAGCTGCTGAAAACAGGCATTCGCGGCAAGGGTGGGCAGATGCTGAAGTTCGCCGAACTGGAAACCCTGCCCGGCACGAAGTATCTGCACGCCACCGGCCATACCGAAGACGGCCAGCGCGTCGTCGTGCATTTTGGCCCCGAGCATGCGGCGCTGGAACAGCGCGCCGTGACCAATGCGCTGGAAGAAGCCGGCAACCTGTTTCCGCTGCCGAAGATGATCGTGTTCTGCGCCTTCGCCTTCGACCCGGAGGCGGCGAAGGATATCGATCACCTCAAGGGCATCACCGCGCTCAAGGCGCAGATGAACACCGACCTGCTGACCGAAGACCTGAAGAAGGCGCGCTCGTCGAACCAGTCCTTCTGGCTGATGGGTCAGCCCGACGTGGCGGTGCGCAAGCGCAAGGACGGGCGGTACGAAGTCGAGGTCAACGGCTTCGACTACTTCGATACGGCCAAGGGCGAACTGGTCTCGGGCGGCAAGGGTCGTATAGCGATGTGGTCGCTCGACACCGACTACGACGAACGCTCGCTGTTCCCGCATCAGGTGTTCTTCCCGCTCGCAGGAAAAGGCGAGGGCTGGGAGAAGCTGAAGAAGGACATCCGCGCCGAACTCGACGAGGACGCGCTGGAAGCCTTCCACGGCACGGTCTCGCTGCCCTTCGCGGCGGGCGATAATCGCAAGGTGGCGGTGAAGATCGTGGACGACCGGGGGATTGAGTCGTTGCGGATTGTTGACCTGGATTGAGACTATGCAAATCGAATCGATACGATTGAAGAATTTCCGCACCTTCAAAGACATCACATTGCGCGACATCCCACGATTTTGTGTTTTGGTGGGAGCGAACGGGACCGGCAAGAGCACTCTGTTTTCGGTGTTCGGTTTCCTGCGCGACGCCATGACCACCAATCTCACTGCTGCTCTTGGCAAGCTAGGCGGAAGCCGAGGGTTGCAGGAGGTTCGCAGCCGGAATTCAACCGGTCCTATTGAAATAGAGTTGAAGATTCGGGCATCGCTGCGCGCAGGTGCAAGCAGCCTTATCACTTACGAATTGCAGATAGATGAGGAAGCCGGGCGGCCATTTGTGGCGCGGGAGATTCTCAAGTATCGGCGTGGCAGCAAAGGACAACCCTGGCACTTTCTCGATTTCAGCCGGGGGGTCGGTGAGGCGGTTACCAATGAATTGGAGTCGGTGACGGATGAAAAGGACCTGAAGCGAGAGCCGCAAACACTGAAGAGTCCCGATATTCTCGCCATCAAGGGGCTTGCACAATTCGAGCGGTTTCCCGCCGTGGTTGCGTTGGGGGACTTGATCGAGAACTGGCATCTCTCGGATTTTCACATCAGTCGCGCGCGACCCGAGCAGGAAGCTGGGTATGCCGAGCACTTGTCCCGTGAGGGAGAAAATCTATCGCTGGTGGTCGAATATCTTTACAAGAATCATCAGGACGCGTTTGTCCGCATTCTTCAGCGTCTGAGGGGATGTATCCCGGGTATTACCCATGTGGATGCAAAAACAACTGAAGAGGGGCGTGTGTTGCTGAAATTTCAGGACGGCGCGTTCGAGGATCCGTTTCTGGCGCGCTACGTTTCAGATGGCACAATCAAGATGCTGGCCTATCTGGTGCTTCTCTATGATCCGGCGCCTCATCCCTTACTGTGCGTGGAGGAGCCGGAAAACCAGCTGTACCCTTCGTTGCTGTGGGATTTGGCGGAGGAATTCCGGACCTACGCGGAGCGCGGCGGCCAGGTCTTCGTGTCCACCCATTCGCCGGATTTTCTCAATGCGGTTCAAATCGACGAAGTGTTTTGGCTCGTCAAAGAGGACGGATACACACAGGTGAAGCGGGCCAATGAAGATGCGCAGTTGGCAGCATTGGTCGCTGAAGGAGACCAGTTGGGCTACCTCTGGAAACAAGGAATGTTTCCAGAGGCCAACCCCTGATGAGGCCTCTAGTATTTCTGCTGGAAGAGCCGTCGGCAAAGGACGCTCTAGAGGGCTTTCTGCCCACCATACTTCCCGAGAACGCTGAAATCACGTATCTGGTATTCGAAGGAAAACAGGATTTGGAGAGACGCATGGCCCGCACCATGCGCGCTTGGCAAAAAGCCGATGCCAGATTCGTCGTGATGCGCGATCAGGATAGCGGCGACTGCAAGCTAATCAAGCAAGGCCTGCTGGCTCGTTGCCGTGAGGCGGGAAGTGCGGACCGTGCAGTGGTGCGTATCGCCTGCAGGGAGTTGGAGTCGTGGTTTCTCGGAGACTGGGCGGCTGTCGGACAGGCTTTCAATTTACCCAGGCTGGCGGCGATGGGTGGCAAGGCGATTTATCGTGACCCGGACCGTTTGGGAAGTCCGGTCGCAGAACTTCGTAAGGTTATACCGACGTATCAGAAGCGAGATGGAGCTAGGCGGATAGGGCCGTACTTGAGCACGGACGTCAATCGTTCGAACAGCTTTGTGGTTTTCGCCGAGGCCGTGCGCCGCTTGGCGGTGGAAGCATAAGGAATGGCACAGAAGTCCCTTATTCTCAACTCCCCTTACGCCGTACCTGCGCGCCATTGGCAGCAGGGCAAGGGCGGCGAACTGGCCGAGGTCGAAGGCCGGCGCCCGGCGAGCTATGAAATCTTCGACATTCGCAACAACACGCGGCGCAGCGAGCCGCTGGAACGGGTCAATGAAATCCGTGGACGCGTCGCCGCCTGGCGCGCGGCCGACTATCCGGGCGCGACGGCGGTTACCCGCCGTTTGCTGGAGCACTGGAACGATCGCACGGCGCGCTTGTACCCGTTCTACTTCTGCCAGATCGAGGCGATCGAGACGCTGATCTGGTGGGTCGAGGGTTCGCCGGAGTTTCGTCAGGGCATATTCCTGCCCGGCGATGGCGGGCCGTGGGAACGCCTGTGCAGCAAGATGGCCACCGGCACAGGCAAGACGCTGGTGATGGGCATGATCGTGGTCTGGCAAGTGACAAATGCGCTGACCTATCCGAAGCGCAAGGATTTTTCGCGGGCAATCTTCGCCGTCGCGCCGGGGCTGACGGTCAAGGAACGCCTGCGGGTGCTGTATCCGGGTGAAGCCGACAACGTGTATGACCAGTTCGCGCTGTGTCCGTCGGAAGCCATGCGCCAGCAGGTGAATCGCGCGGAAATCCTGGTGGAGAACTGGCACGCGCTGATGCCCCTCGACGTGCCCGAGCGTTCCGTGGTGAAGAAAGGCCGCGAGTCCGACGAGGCCTTCACCCGGCGCGTGCTGGGCAAGCTGGCGGGCAGCCGTAACCTGGTCGTCATCAACGATGAGGCGCACCACGCCTACCGCGTGCCGGCCGATGTGAAGATCGGCCGCAAGCAGGCGGCGGAGCAGGGCATTGATCTCGACGAGGCGACGCGCTGGATCGAAGGCCTGGACAGGTTGCACAAGACGCGCGGCCTGCTGCGTGCCTTCGACTTGTCGGCGACGCCGTTTGCGCCGACCGGCAAGGCCAATACCGAAGCCGGCCTGTTCTCCTGGATCGTTTCGGACTTCGGCCTCAACGACGCCATCGAGGCCGGCCTGGTAAAGACGCCGCGCGTGGTGGTGCGTGACGATGCCTTGCCCGATGCAAGGACACTGCGCTCGAAGCTGTACCACATCTACCGTGATGCCGAGGTGGCGGACGACCTGAACCGGCGCGGTGCCGAGCCGCACGAGCCGCTGCCCAAGCTGGTGCAGGATGCCTACACCCTGCTGGGCGCCGATTGGCGCGCTGCCTTGCAGGACTGGCGGGCGGCGGGTCATGCCTCGCCGCCGGTGCTGCTGACGGTCTGCAATCGCACGGAAACGGCGGCGCGCATCGAGCATTACTTCAAGAAGGGTAATGCGCATTGGCCGGAGCTGCACGATCCGGTGCGTACCTTGCGCGTCGATTCGCGCGTGCTGGAGAAAGCGGAGCAGGGCGAGAGCGCAGCCAGCGACAAGGACTACGAGGCGGAGCTACGCGCCATCGTCGACGCGGCGGACATTCCGGCGGAGCGGCGCGAGCGGCTGGCGCCGCTTTCCAAGGAAGAACTGCTGCGCGAGATCGTCGATACCGTCGGCAAGACTGGGCGCGCGGGGCAGGACGTGAAGAACGTGATTTCCGTGGCCATGCTGTCCGAAGGTTGGGACGCGAAGAATGTCACCCACATCATGGGCCTGCGCGCCTTCACCTCGCAGTTGCTGTGCGAGCAGGTGATCGGCCGCGGCTTGCGGCGGGTGTCGCACGATATGGATGAGAGCGGGCTGTTCAAGCCGGAGTTCGTGAACGTCTTTGGCGTTCCGCTCTCGATCTATCAGGAAGTCGGCGGTGGCGATACGCCACCGCCGCCGCGTCCGAGCACCCAGGTCGAGGCCTTGCCCGAGCGCAATGCGCTGGAAATCCGCTGGCCCAATGTGCTGCGCGTCGATGCGGTGATGCGGCCGACGCTGGCGGTGGATTGGAGCAAGGTGCCAGCCCTGACGCTCGATCCGGCGGCGACGCCGGTGGTGGCGGAAATCGCGCCGGCGCTGGGCGGCGCGGCGGATCTCGGCAAGATCACGCGCATCGACCTGGTACTGCTGCCGGAAGAATTCCGTTTGCAGCGTCTGGTGTTTCGTGCGGCGCAAAAGGCCTTCGAGCAGACGGAAGGCCGTTTCAAGGGGCAACGCGATTTTCTGGCAATGCAGTTGATCCGGCTGGTCGAAACCTTTCTTGCCTGCGACAAGCTGGACATTCCCAGCCTGTTCCATCAGGACGAGGCCCGCCGCCGCATCCTGATCGCGCTCAATCTCGATGGCATCGTGCAGCACCTGATGCGCCACGTCGAAGAGCAGAACCGCGAGCGGCTGGAGCCGGTGTTCGACGAGGAAATGCCGCTGGGCAGCACGCGCGCCATGCGCACCTGGTACACGACCAAGACCTGCCACCGGACGCAGAAGTCACAGATCAGCCACATGCTGGCCGATTCGGCCTGGGAGCAGCATGCGGCCAACCTAATGGAGATGGATGCGCGGGTGCTTGCGTTTGCCAAGAACGATCACCTCGGTTTCCAGGTGTTCTATCTGTGGAATGGCGTGCGCCGCCGTTACCTGCCCGATTTCCTGATCCGTCTGATCAACGGCAAGACCCTGGTGCTGGAAATCAAGGGCGAGGATTCGGAACAGAATCACGCCAAGCGCGCCGCGCTCGATGCCTGGGTCAGCGGCGTGAATGCCAAGGGCGGATTCGGTATCTGGTGCGCGGATGTGGCGTTCAAGCCGCGCGAGATGGCCGACATCCTGGCGCGGCACGCCGCTTAACTTTTCTGCAGAATTCCTCGCGCGGCGGCTACGCCGCTTCTGACCGCGGCTTCCAGCGTCGCCGGATAGTCGCTCGCCACGTAGTCCCCGGCCAGCCACAGCCCGGGGAGTTCGGTGCGTGTTGGCGGACGCTCCAGGTCCGGCACGCAGGCGAAGGTGGCGCGCTTTTCGGTGATGGTTTGCACGGCCAGCGGCTGCGGCAGGCCGGGTACGATGTGGGCGATTTCACCGTGGATGCGCTGTTCCAGTTCGGCAGTCGGCAGGGCCAGGTGGTGGCCGCGGGCGCTGATCACGGCGGCGATCAGGCCGTGCTGTCCGCACAGCGCACCGCGGTCGAACAGCCATTGCGCGAGGCCGGCGTCGACGCCCAGCATGGGCTGTGGCAGGCGCACCGTGTCCGGATAGCGCACGTAGCTGGTGACGATGGGTTCCCAGGCTAAATGTCCCACCCGCGACGCGAGTTCCGGCACCAGCGCGGCGAGGTGGTAGGGCGCGACGGCGAGCACGACGTGGGTGTAGGGGCCGCCGTCGTCGACGCGCCAGCCACCGGTTTCGCGACGCAGCGTGGCGACGCGATGGCCGGGGCGCACCATCCCGCCATGCTCCGCGATGAACTTCGCCGCGGGCTCGGGAAACAGCGCCGAGAGATCGACTTGCGGCAGCAGCAGGTCGCTGGCTTCGCGCGCGCCGCCCAGGCTGTCGCGCAGCACGTTGGCCAGCACCTGCGCCGAGGCGC
>JADYZH010000336.1 GCA_020853215.1 Sulfuritalea sp.
GGCGGCATTATGCCCGCGGCTGGCTGTTTCATTTCTTCGGCCGCGAAGATACCGCCTTCGAGGCCTACCTGACAGCATTTCGCATCAATCCGCAGGACGTGCAGTCGGCGCGCCACCTGGCGGCGATAGCCGCGAAGCGGAAGAACTACGATGTCGCCATCAAGTGGTTCGAGGCGGCGCTGGCGCTGACGCCGGATGACGGCGCCAACTGGTTCAATCTCGGCTACGTCTGCGAACACGCCGGCAAGCCGAAAGAAGCCATCGCCGCCTTCACCGAGGCGGTACGTCTGGTACCGCAGCAGGACATGGCCTGGTACGGCATGGGTCTTGCATATGCGCGCCTGGGCCAGCACGACGAGGCGGTAAAAGCACTGGAAAAAGTGGTGGAACTGCAGCCGATGAGCGGCGAAGGTTTCTATCAACTGGGGATGGCCTATCACCATGCCAACCGCCCCGATGACGTGACCAGCATACTCAAGCGCCTGGTCGCCTTCGAGCCCAAGCGCGCGAGGAAGCTGGCGCAGGACACCCAGCGCGCCGACCTGATGAAACTCATTCCCGACCTGCCTTTCTGATTTCCTGATTTCCTGATCTGCCGGCAAAAAGTCGGCGCTGGCGGCACGGCGAAAAACAAGGTGTGGGGGTCGGCTTCAGCCGATCTTGGCAGCATCGGCAGACTGAAGTCTGCCCCACAATGGAACTGATATGTCCCAAGCACTGCACTTGGGGATACCGTCTCGCTCATCGGTCGAGACATATCCCACACGGACATACCCCACCAGGGGGTACCGTCTGGCTCTCCGAGCCAGACATAAAAAAACCGGCCCGCGGTTGCCCGGGGGCCGGTTGAATGAGGGTGGGTATGCTCCCTAGCCCTCCTCCTCCTCCATAAGACTTATCAAACGCCCTTGGTGTCGATGTCGCCTTCCAGGTTCGGATAGCGCACATGGTCGACCAGGTCCTGGATTTCCTTGCTCGGGGCCGGGGAAATCAGGCTGCCGATGATGATGCCCAGGAAGCCGGCAGGAATGCCGAAGGTGCCGGCCGAGATCGGGTTGATGTCCCACCACTTCGGTGCATTGACGCCGAAGAAGGGATAGGTCATGTACATGTAGTACGCGCACACACCCAGACCCAGGGACATACCCAGCACCGCGCCGAGGTAGTTGGCACGTTTCCAGAACACCCCGCAGACCAGCGCCGGGAAGAAACCCGAGGCTGCCAGCGAGAAGGCCGCGCCGACCAGGAACAGGATGTCGCCCGGCTTCAGGCTGGTGACGTAGGCGGCCGTCAGGGCCACCACGAGCAACAGGCCCTTGGACACCGCGATACGGCGAACCGTCGAGGCGTTCGGGTCGATCATCTTGTAGTACAGGTCGTGCGACATGGCGTTGGCGATGGTCAGCAAGAGGCCGTCGGCGGTGGACAGCGCGGCGGCCAGGCCACCGGCCGCGACGAGGCCCGAGATCACGTAAGGCAGACCCGCGATTTCCGGGGTTGCCAGCACGATCAGGTCGCCGCCGATAACGACTTCCGCCAGCTGCACGATACCGTCCTTGTTGATGTCGGCGATGTTCATCAGCGTCTTGTCGACCGTGGACCAGTTGCTGACCCAGGCCGGCAGTGCCGAGAAACTTGACCCCACCAGGTTGCTGTAGACCTCGTACTTGGCCAGGATGGCCAGGGCCGGCGCCGTGAAGTAGAGCAGGAAGATGAAGAACAGGCCCCAGAACACCGAGACGCGCGCCTCATGCACCGATGGCGTGGTGTAGTAGCGCATCAGGATGTGCGGCAGGGCGGCGGTGCCGATCATGAGACACGCAATCAGCACGAGGAAGTTCTTCTTCGCGATGCTGCGGTTCTTCTCGACCTCTTCCGGCGTCTTGCCACCAACGCCAAAGGCCTCGGCGTGGCGCTTGACCGGCGCGGCGCGAGCGCCGGCACCCTTCTCCGCAGTCCAGGCCTTCTTCGCAGCCGCAGCGTCAGCCGGGAAATCCTTGACGGCCTTCTCGGCGGCTTCAATGGCTTTCGCATCGGGAGTGGCCGCCGCCTTCAACTCGGCAACCTTGGCGACCAGTTTCTCCTTCTCCTGCGTCAAGAAGGCAGGTCCCGATTCCAGGCCTTTCAGCTTGCGATCGCCTTCGGCGGCGCGCGCGCGGAAGATGGCACGTACCTCTTCTTCCTTGGCGCCCTTGGGCGTGGCCTTGTCGTTGAACTCGGCTTCCAGCGCCGTGACCTTCGGCAGGGCCGAGGTGTAGGCGGAGATCTGCGGAATCGGGATGCCGGTATGCTTCACCGACAGCCAGACCACCGGGATCATGTAGGCCACGATCAGGATGATGTACTGCGCCACCTGTGTCCACGTCACCGCCTTCATGCCGCCGAGGAACGAGCAGACCAGGATACCGGCCAGACCCACGAACACGCCGACCTGGAACTCGAGGCCGGTGAAGCGTGAGGTGATGATGCCGACGCCGTAGATCTGTGCGATCACGTAAGTGAAGGAGCAGACGATGGCCGCTACCACGCCGATGAAGCGCGGCAGGTGACCGCCGAAGCGCGCACCGAGGAAGTCCGGAATCGTAAACTGCCCGAACTTGCGCAGATAGGGCGCCAGCAGAATCGCCACCAGGCAGTAGCCGCCGGTCCAGCCCAGCACGAAGGCGAGGCCGTCATAACCGGTCAGGTACAGGGTGCCGGCCATGCCGATGAAGCTGGCGGCGGACATCCAGTCGGCGCCGGTCGCCATGCCGTTGAACAGCGCGGGAACCCTTCGGCCGGCAACGTAGTATTCGCCCACCTCCGAGGTTTTCGACATGAAGCCGATGCCGGCATACAGGGCGATGGTGGCGAACAGGAAGATGTAGCCGAGAATCTTGACCGGCACGCCCAGTTGTTCGAGGATACCGACGATGATGACGAAGGTAATGAAGCCGCCCGTATAGAAGGTGTAGTACTTCTTCAGGTTGGCGGCGAATTGTGATTGGGTGATTTGTCCGGCCATGTCAGTCGAGCTCCCCTTCATGGACACCGTATTCCTTGTCCAGGTTGTTCATGTAGTGGGCGTAATACCAGATGATCGCGACGTAGATTATCAACGAGCCTTGCGCCGACATGTAGAAGCCCAGAGGGCCGATAAAGTTGATCTCGTTGAGTTCGCGGGCAAACCAGCCCATGACGAACGTTGCCACGAACCAGAGGACAAGCAATACCGTGCTTATCTTCAGGTTGATGTTCCAGTACTGCTTGTGCTTCTCCGTGAGCTGCATTTAGCACTCCTCCTTTTTGGCTTTGCGGCGGACCAGAACAATCCGCCGTTCCTCAGGCGCGCCCCGGGGTTCCCCTGTGTCGCGTGCCTGTCGTGTTCCCGGTGCAATGCGTCCGACGCCCTGATTCCCGCGCCAATTGCCCCAAGATGCCCGGCATTGTCCGCCAGCCATCCTGACGCCAAGCTTACAGGGTGATTACAGGCCGATCGGAAAGCCGCCCGGCACGGGGCCGGTGTGCGGCGCAGCATTTTTCTTGTCCCGACGAAGGCGGGGGAAGCTGACGCGAAACAGGCTGCCCCGCCCGTCGCGCCCACTTTCCAGGTCGATCGCGGCCTGGTGCAGGTCGGCAATCTCGGCGGCGATCGGCAAGCCGAGGCCGCTGCCTTCGGCATCGGTGCCCAGTACCCGATAGAAGCGTTCGAAGATGCTCTCGCGCTCCTCGAGCGGTATGCCGATGCCGTCGTCCTCGACCTCGACGATGGCCAGGCGGTCGGCGCGGGTGCGCACCGTGACATGACCGCCCGAAGGCGTGTACTTGATGGCATTGTCCACCAGGTTGGTCAGCAATTCGCGCAGCAGCAGCGGCACGCCGTTGATCAGCAGCCGGCAGCCGCATTCCTCGTAGCCGAGATCGATGCCCTTCGCCAGCGCCCGCATCACCCATTCCTCGGTGACGCTGCGGGCCAGCGCATCGAGATCCAGCGGCACGACCTGGTGGAGTTTCTCGTGGCTGGCCTCCGCGCGCGCCAGGATCAGCAACTGGTTGATCATGTGCGAGGCGCGGTCGGTGCTTTCGGCGATCAGTTGCAGGGCGAGGCGCATCTGCGCCGGCTCGGTTTCGGAAAGCGCAATCTCGGTCTGGGTCTTGAGCCCGGTCAGCGGCGTGCGCATCTGGTGCGCGGCCTGGGCGATGAAGCGCTGCTGCGCCTGCAGGTTGTCTTCCAGGCGCCCCATCATCTGGTTGAAGGCGATCACCAGCGGGCGCACCTCTTCCGGCACGCGGGTGACGGGTATCGGCGACAGGTCGGACGGACGACGGCGATGGATGCGATCCTGCAGCAGGCGCAAGGGCGCAATGCCGCGCATCAGGCCCATGTAGACCAGGATCACGGCCAGCGGAATGATGGCGAACTGCGGCAGCAGCACGCCGGAAATGATGCTGGACGACAGGGCCTCGCGCTTTTTCAGGGTTTCCGCAACCTGCACCACGACCGGCGGCATGCCGCTTTTCACGGGCAGGAAAGTGTAGGCAATACGCACACTGTCGGCATCGATGCGGCCATCACGCAGCAAGACCTTGCCCGGATCGATGGCGGCCGGCACGGGTGGTGGCGGAATCTCCTTGTCGCCCTGGATGACACGGGTGTTGGGACCCATTACCTGGTAATAGAGCGCATCGGTATCGTCAGCACGCAGCAGGCTGCGCGCCGACACCGGCAGGTTCACGGTGACGCGGCCGCCCTCGATCTTCACCAGCTGCACGATGGCGGTGACATTGTCGGCCAGATGCTGATCGTAGGGCAGGTTGGCGATATAGCCGGCGACATGGTTGGTGGCGGCGATCGAAATCGGCCACAGCAGCAGCAGGGGGGCCAGCATCCAGTCGAGGATTTCACCGAACAGGGAATTCGGGTACTCGAAATTGACGAAGGGGTTGGCAACCCGGCGTCTTGCCGCAAACGCCGCGAACCTCCCCTTGCCTTGTGCGCCCGGGTTTGCGTCCGGAGGGCCGGGGTCAGGCTTTGACATCTGCCGGGTCTGCGGGTTTCTCCAGGCAATAGCCGAGCCCGCGCACGGTGGTGATGCGCGCGCCGCCGGGCTCGAGTTTCTTGCGCAGGCGGTGGATATACACCTCGATGGCGTTGTTGCTGACTTCCTCGCCCCAGCTGCACAACTGGTCTACCAGTTGATCCTTGCCGACCAGGCGCCCGGCGCGCAGCAGCAGGATTTCGAGCAGCCCGAGTTCGCGCGCCGAAAGCTCGACGATTTCCCCGTTCAGGCGCGCAATGCGTTCGGACTGATCGTAGGACAGGGCGCCGACCTCGATCCGGGTCGGGTTGCCGGTGCCGCGCCGCGTCAGCGCCCGCGCCCTGGCGAACAGTTCGGGCAGGGCGAAAGGCTTGGTCAGGTAATCGTCGGCGCCGGCATCGAGGCCGCGCACCCGGTCTTCGACACCATCCTGTGCCGTGAGCACCAGCACCGGCGTGGTGACTTTGCGTCCGCGCAGGCGCTTGAGCACGTCGATGCCCGACAGGCGCGGCAGGCCGAGATCGAGGATCAGCAGATCGTAGGGTTGTGACAGCAGCGCCGTGTCCGCGTCGGCGCCGTTATTGACATGATCCACGGCATAACCGGCTTTGCGCAGGGCCGCGATCAGGCCCTGGGAAATGATGCGATCATCTTCTGCCAGCAGTATTCTCATGAAATAACGCCCGGTAGGGTCCCGGGTGGCGCCCGGAGTGCCGGCAAGCTTGCCACAGATCAGGCTTTTGGCAAGCGTGCGCTGGCGCCCGCCCAGAAATCTTCGGCCTTCCTGCGCCCCGCCATGGCCTGGACTATGTCGCGACACTTTTCCAGCCGGGCCGTAAGTTCTTCGACTGTCTTGCACTTTTCTATCAGCATCGTCAGGTCGTCCGCCCCCGGACCAAGCAGGGTAACCAGAGTGCGGCAGGCGTAGCGCGAAGCCGATTGCATCGATACTTCGACCGGTGGGGCGGCCTGAGCAGCGGCGGCGGGGGTGGCGTGGACCGGGGCGGGAGCGGCAGACGCCTGGACCGGGGCTGGCGCGGAGGGGGGTGGGGCCGAAGCAGCCGCCACCGTGCCGCCAACGATCTCGATGTAGCCGCCTGCCAGCAGATCGTCGAGGATACCTTCGCTGGTGGGGTGGGGATTTTTCGCCAGAAGTCCGGCACGCGATGTCTTGTCGTCGACCATGATCAGCATCGTGCGCTCCCGCAGACCGAGCTTGTTGGCGCGAGTCGCGATCTCGTCGCGACCCTTGTCGGTCTTGCGATAAGTGTCTTCAGCCACGGCACACCTCCATGGAAAACGCCCGAATCGATGATGGCACCCCACCGACCGGATGTGCGGTATGTCCTTGGCGAGGAATTAACCGGGAGGGGCTCCGCTCCGGGTCGACCGTCCCTGGCGGATGGCGGCTGAAGGTCGTTGCCACGTTGATCTCCTGGAGTTCACACTGCCATGTAACGCACATGCTGCGCCCCTTAGGCAGGTAACTTTACCCCCTTGCCTTTCGGCAGGCTTGCCCTGTTTTCAGAATCAGGCGGTTTTTAGTATATCCGCGGGAAAAACCAAAAACTCATCACGCACAAGGCGTTTTTCATGTCGCAGCGCAGCACGGGCACGCGACGATCCCCTTTGCCGTCCCGCCGACGCCGACTTTTCTCAGACCACACATGAAAA
>JADYZH010000337.1 GCA_020853215.1 Sulfuritalea sp.
CGTCGGCAATGGCATTGTTGAGCATGGCCATGCGCATCTTCATGTAGGCCAGGGTCTGCGCCAGCGAATCGTGGATTTCGGCGGCCATCATCTGCCGTTCGCTGGTCAGCACGATGCGCAGGTTTTCACGCTTCAGGCGCGCGTTCTCCAGCGCCATGCCGAGGTGCTCGCCGATCGAGCGGAACAGCAGCGCGACTTCCTCGGGCAGCTCGAAAGCCTCCGGCAGGAACAGGTTGTAGGTGCCGAGCAGGCGCCCGGCGTTCGACAGGGGCACCACCACCATGGCCTGGCAGCCCTTTTCGAAAAAGTCTTCGTGGTTGCGATCGGCGCAGGGCTTGAGGTCGATCTCGAACAGGGGGCGGTCCTGCTTGATCGCGATTCCGCACTGGCCGCAATCGCGGGAAACCAGGCGCTCCTTTTCGACCACGGCGGGCGGCAGGCCGCGCGAGGCCACCATGCGCAGGTGCAGGCCGTCGCTGGTCAGCACCCTGACCACGCCGGCATCGGCCTTGGCGAGGCGGATCATGGTGCCCAGGAAACGCCCCAGCAGCTCGTCGAGATCGTCCTCGTCGGCGAGGTTGCTGGAAATCTCGGCGAGCACATGCAGCGCTTCGAGCGTATGGCCTCCCGAGGGGTCAAGATCGGGTTCGGCGGGCGGGGCTGGATGGTCGGGAATGTTCATGGCTCAGTCGGGTACCGCCCATGCCCCGGTGCCGATCTTGTCCGCCCACATCAGCGCGGCGATGGTCTTGCCGTCGGTGATCTCGCCGTCGCGCACCGCCAGCACGGCGTCGGCCACGCTCATCTCGACGACGTCGAGGAACTCGCCGTGGTCGCGCTGGTGGCCGACGTAAATCAGTCCGCTGGCCCAGAAGATTTCGATCCGCTCGTCGGAATAGCCGATGCAGGGATGCAGGGTACCCAGGTGCCGCCAGAATTTGGCCTGGTGCCCGGTTTCCTCGCGCAGCTCGCGCTTCGCCGTGTCCAGCGGATGCTCGTCGGGATCGATCTTGCCGGCCGGCAGTTCGACGAAAACGCGCTGCAGCGGATAGCGGAACTGATTCTCGAACAGGAGGTTGCCGTTCTCCAGGACCGCCAGCACTACCACCGCGCCTGGATGGGCAATCCATTCACGAACGGTCTCTTGCCCGTTCGGCAAGCGCACCGTGTCGCGCCGCACATGCAGCAGTTCGCCATCAAAGACAGGTTCGCTGGCGATGGTGTGTTCGATCAGGTCGGAATCATCCATGATGCAGTTAGGGATTATTTGATACTTGAACTTTCAGGGACGGCCGCCATCTTATATTAGACATCACCGATAAAGGAAAACGACATGTCAGGCTTGATCCCCGGTTTGAGCAGCGACGGCGTGGTGACCATCAACCGAGTCGTGCTACGTGAAGGATATACCATCGACGACCTCGAGGAACGCGTTGCGATGCTCTGCGAGAACGTAAAAACCTACCACTCCGAGACGGGCTTTCTCGGCGGCATGGTGGTGCTGAACAGCGGCCAGGTATCCAACGAAGGCAGTACCGTCGGCCAGGCGGTAAATAGCCCGCTGCAGGACCGCGAGGCGCTGATCATCACCTTCTGGGAGTCCTTCGCCCAGCATGAGGCGTCGCATCGCAGCGAGACCTTCCAGCCCCTGTTTCAGCAAGTTCTCGAACTGTGCGAAAACGGAAACGAGGAAATCGCGTATCGCATGCTGTGGTCGGGCAAGGCTTACTCGCCCGAGGAGGCTGCGGAAGCGAAGGCAGCCAAGGAACGATACGCGAAAGCCGCGTAGCGGCATTTCAGTTCCGTTTCGGTGCAGGCTAAGCTGAGCAAAGCTCAGGTTAAGCGCCGAAGGCGCGGCCGCAACCAAAACGGAAACGAGGAAATCGCGTATCGCATGCTGTGGTCGGGCAAGGCTTACTCGCCGGCCGAAGCGGCGGAAGCGAAGGCTGCGAAGGAGCGCTACGCGAAAGCCGCGTAGCTGGAGGATCCTAGAGCGAGCGCATCAGCGCGGTGGTGCAAACCAGCATCACCGCGTCGGGAAACAGGCCGAAGGCCGCCACCGCCAGCCCGTTGAGCGACAGCAGGACGCGCAGATCGAGGCCGGCGGTGATCGGCGCCGAGTCTACCGGCACATCGAAGTACATCAGCTTGACCACCCGCAGGTAGTAGAAGGCGCCGATCAGAGAGAACATCACGGCGATCACGGCGACCGCCGTGTAGCCGGCCTTGACCGCGGCCAGCAGCACCGCGAACTTGGCGAAGAAGCCGATGAAAAAGGGAATGCCGGCCATGGAGAACATGATGATCAACATCATCGCCGCGAACCACGGACTGCGCTTGTTGAGGCCCTTGAAGTCCTCCAGGTTCTCAGCCTCATAGCCGGCCCGCGACAGCAGCAGAACCATGCCGAAGGCGCCCAGCGACATCAGTACGTAGGCCACCGTGTAGTACAGCGCCGAACTGTAGGCATTGATCGCGGTAAATGGATCGAGTTGCCCGCCAACCAGGCCCGACATCAGGCCCAGAACCATGTAGCCCATGTGGGAAATCGCCGAGTAGGCCAGCATGCGCTTGATGTTGGTTTGCGCGATGGCCGCCAGGTTGCCGAGACCGATCGAGAGCACCGCCATGATCAGCAGCATCTTCTGCCAGTCGACGGCGAGGCCGAACAAGCCATAGACCAGCAGGCGCAAAGCCATGGCGAAGGCGGCAAGCTTCGGTGCCGAGCCGATGAACATGGTCACGACGGTCGGCGCACCGTGATAAACGTCGGGGATCCACATGTGGAACGGTACCAGGCCCAGCTTGAAGGCGACGCCGGCGACCAGGAACACGAGGCCGAATACCAGCACCGCCTTTTCGGTATTTCCCTGGTACAGGGCCTGCGCCACGCCCGCCAGTTCGAGGCTGCCGGTGGCGCCGTAAATCATCGACATGCCATAGAGCAGCAGGCCGGAAGCCAGCGCGCCGAGCACGAAATACTTCATCGCCGCCTCGGTGCCGCGGGGATTGTCGCGGTCAATGGCGACCAGGCCGTAGAGCGAAAGCGACATCAGTTCCAGGCCGAGGTACATGGTGAGAAAGTTGGCCGCGGAAATCATCACCATCATGCCCAGCGTCGCGTACAGCACGAGCAGGTAGAACTCGCCCTTGTCCAGGCCACGTTCGGCCAGGTACTGCCGGCCGTAGATGAGCATCATGATCACGGCGAAATAAGTGATCAACTTGAGGAAAT
Source organism: Sulfuritalea sp. (assembly GCA_020853215.1). Taxonomy (GTDB): domain Bacteria; phylum Pseudomonadota; class Gammaproteobacteria; order Burkholderiales; family Rhodocyclaceae; genus Sulfuritalea. The sequence continues at coordinate 3,236 of JADYZH010000337.1, forward strand.
CGGACAACAGGTCGTCCACGAACATGTTGCCGAAGGTCAGCGTTGTCTGGCCATCGGTTGTGACTAGGGTGATCGCGGCACAGCCCAGCAGTGCCACCACCGACAGCAGGGCGGCCATCCAGCGGTGTGTGGCGCCGAAAACCAGGTCGACAAACAGGACCAGGAAGGACATCAGCAGGAGAAATATCTCCGGCGCTGCCGGGTACAGGTCGGGCATCACGAAATTCTGAAGCATCGCTGTTCTCGCGCCTTTAGAGCTTGCTCAGC
>JADYZH010000338.1 GCA_020853215.1 Sulfuritalea sp.
CGGCGCGAAATCCGCGCGGTCTGACACGGCGATGAAGCCGATGCCCGAGACCATCGACTGCACCCGGCCTGCACCCGCTCCACCGCGCCGAGGCTGCTGATCAGGCCGGCGATGATGAACAGGCTAAAGGTGATGAATGTCGCTGCGCATCACCGTCTGCAACACCACCGTGTCGGCGATGCGGTTTTCCCGCTCCAGCACCCGCGCCATCCAGTGCAGCCGGTAGGCGTGCAGCACGCTGGCCAGCTCGCGCGTGCCCCAGCGGCGATGGTCCGCATACCAGGCGTAGCCGACCCAGCAGAGAAAGAACCAGCCCAGCGCAAGCATGTCGGGCAGCGGCAGGATAGCCGTCAGGGAGAAGGTCATGGCGGTCCTTGTGGGGAGTGGGGGGCTTGCCGTTCGGGGTTGATTGTAGGCGCAGGGGTTGGATTCTCCGGCGCATCGCCGGGTTGGGGCAGGAGACATACTTCCGGGGTGGGAGGTTGCCGGGGAATCGGCAGATGTGAAAAGTCGGCGCTGGCGGTACGGCGCGACGTGCCAGATGCCAATCCAGCGGATCTGGCGAAATGGGTGTAAATGGTTGTAGTATTGGCACCCATGATCCGATCCCATGCCATCCAAATCACCCCCGAGATTCTGAGTCTCATCGCCGGAATCGATGAGTTCAAGGGGGCCTGGCGCGCGCTCGGCACCCTCGCGCCGGACCGGCTTTCGGCTTTGCTCCGCGTCGCCACCATCGAAAGCATCGGTTCCTCAACCCGCATCGAGGGCAGCCGGCTGTCGGACCGCGAAGTCGAGCGTCTGCTGTCCAACCTCCAGATCAAGTCCTTCGCCACCCGCGACGAACAGGAAGTAGCGGGCTACGCCGAGGTCATGGAACTGGTCTTCACGTCCTGGCAGGACATCGCGCTGACCGAGAACCATATCAAGCAACTGCACCGCGATCTGCTGATCTGGAGCGAGAAGGACACCCGGCACCGGGGCAACTACAAGACCGCCACCAACAACGTGGTCGCCTTCGACGCCGATGGCAAGCAGTTGGGCGTGGTGTTCGAAACCGCCACGCCCTTCGACACGCCGCGCCTGATGACCGAGCTGGTCGCGTGGTTCAACGACGAGCGTGCCGCCGCGCGGCTTCACCCGCTGCTGCTCATCGGCATCTGGGTTGTGGTGTTTCTGGAGATCCACCCCTTCCAGGACGGCAATGGCCGTCTAAGCCGGGTGCTGACCACACTGCTGTTGCTGCAGGCCGGCTACGCCTATGTGCCCTACAGCTCGCTCGAAAGCGTGATCGAGCAGAGCAAGGAAGCCTACTACCTCGCGCTGCGGCAGACGCAAGGGACGATCCGCACCGACTCCCCGGACTGGCAACCCTGGCTGGTGTTTTTCCTGCGTGCGCTGGCCGAGCAGGTGCGACGCCTGAACCGCAAGGTGGAGCGCGAAAAGATCGTGCTGGCCGCATTGCCCGAACTCTCGCTGCAGATCGTCGAGTTCGCGCGGGAACATGGGCGCGTGACGATGGGGGATGCGATCCGGCTGACCGGCGGCAATCGCAACACGCTCAAGCAGCATTTCCGGGCTTTGGTGGCGCAAGGCCACATCAGCCAGCATGGCGCCGGTCGGGGCGTCTGGTACGAGTTGCGATAGACCTGCCCGGAAACCGCTACCACGGCCTTACCCGCACCGTCGCGGCGGCACGGCGCCAATCAGGCGCCATGCCCGCCCCCGCCTCAGGGCAGTTCCCTGCCCGTCACCGGCCCGGCCAGCGTGGCCAGCGTTGCCGAGCGGCTGTCGCGCCGATAGCCGGGCCAGACGAGAGTGGAAGCGTTCATGGATGGGCAAATGCGGCGATGGATTGGAGCCGGGAAGTCGCCACCGTGACGCGTTGCGCCAAGGTTTCGTCTTGGGCCAGCAGGCCCGGCAGGTAGTTGTCGAAATCGGGCGTGGCCAGCAAGGCAGCGCAGCGCTGGCCAAGGTAGCTGCGCAATTCAGGGGTTTCACCCGCGATCTCGTCCAGCAGTTCGGTTCGCCCGTCGATGATGTTGATGATGTCTTCCAGGTCGTGGCTGCCCAGCACGTCTTCATTGCCGCGATCGGCGAAAGCCTCGAACTTGGTGGCCAGGAAATGCGGCGCCGTAATAAGCCGTATCGTCGGACCACCGGGCAGCGTCAGCGTGCGGGCAGACGCCACGGCCTGCGGATACCAGCGATTGGCAAAGCCGAGAATGCGCGCATCCGTCGGCATCAGGTCGACCTCGATGTCGCGACAGCGCCAGCGGCAGATCGGCGCTGCCGGCGACATGTCGCGCACGAAACCGCGCCGCGCAAATTCGGCCTCCATGACGTGATATCCGCGCAGCGCCGTCACCTCGGCGACCAGGTCGACGTCATTGGTCAGCCGCGCCTGCGTCGCTGCCGGATCGCTCAGCAACAGCCCGGCGGCACAACCGCCGACGAACACCAGTTCATCGCACAGGCTACCCAGCGCGACAGCAACGATTTCCACCTTGGCCAGATTTGGGTCGTCGTGCCTCACGCGAAGTAGCCCGCCAGCAAGTCCTGCGCCGCATTGCGCTCACGTGCCTGGCCGGCGCGAATCGCATCGAACAGGCTCAGCATCGCGTAGAGCTTTTCATCGCGCAGCGCGGCATCGGGCACCGTCGGATACAGCGGCATCAGGGCAATGCCGCGTGCCGAGCCCTTGGCACTAGGCCAGACGGGTACCGGGTCCCCCGTCGGCGCGATGATTGTGTTCAGCGGTGCCGCCGCGTAACTGGTGGGCACCCCGCGGCTCAGGCTGGCAAACAAGGGGGGAAACGCATACTTCGCCCCCGCCAGCAGAAATTCCTTGAGCTGAGGCTTGAGCAATACAGGCCGCCGCTCCTGAAAAAGCAGCAGCCGCGCTGTCGCCGCGCGCTTGAGCGAAGCATGGACGGCGGATACCGCCAGCCCTGTCCGGGCTGCCAGTTCGGGCAGGGTTACCGGGCCGTCGCCATGGCTCAACAAGGCCAGCAGGACCAGGAGGTCTTGCGGCTTGAGCACTGGCTGACGGTTGGCGAGCTTGGCCATTCTTATTTCTTGAAATGAGAAAATATTGCATTAATCTTAATGATTCATGCAAATGAAGTCAATATTCTTATTTCTCGAAATGAGAAAAATCAGGTGTTGGGAGAATCCATTCGCTATTCGCGAATAGCGAATGGAAAGTCGGCGCTGGCAACACGGCGTTCATCACCAACGCGCGCACGGTCTTCGCGTCGTCATGCCGGCGGTCTCGACACACCCGGGATTCCGCTTCGCGGCGGGCGACGCCGGAATCCAGACCGCTTACAGCCTCCCGCCCCCGCCTCAGGGCAGCCCCTTCCCCGTCACCGGCCCGGCCAGCGTCGCCAGCGTCGCCGAACGGCTGTCGCGCCAGTAAAGCACCGCCACCACCCAGGAAGCCGCCAGCACGAAGGCCCAGGGCTGGATGAACCACGCCAGCGCCGCCAG
>JADYZH010000339.1 GCA_020853215.1 Sulfuritalea sp.
TGGTCTACATGCAGAACTCGACGCCGGCTTCATCGGTGACCGTGGTCGATCGCATTGCCGGCAAGTTCGTGGCCGAGATCGCGACGCCGGGCTGCTGGATGATTTATGTCCCGCAATCGGTATCCGATCGCTTCTCGACGCTGTGCGGCGATGGCACCATGCTTACCGTCAAGCTCGATGCCGAAGGCAAGCCGCTCGAACGGAAAAAGAGCGCGAAGTTTTTCGACGCGGATGAAGATGCGCTGTTCACCTCGGGTGCGCAGCATGAAGACAACTACACCTTCGTGTCATTCAGGGGCAACGTGCAGACGGTCAATGTGGCCGGCGACACGGCGGTTGCCGAGGCAACCTGGCCCCTGGTCACCGCGGTGGAAGCCAAGGCCGGCTGGCGGCCGGGCGGTTACCAGCCGGTCGCGCTGCACGACAAGAGCGGGCGCATTTACGTCGGTATGCATCCCAAAGGCAAGGAGGGCAGCCACAAGAGTGCCGCCAAGGAAATCTGGGCCTTCGACCCGGCAAGCAAGAAACGCATCGATCGCGTCCCAGCCTATCATGCCACGGTGATTGCGGTCAGCCGTGGTGATGCGCCAAGGGTGTTTGCCTACTCGACCGACAAGTCGAGCCTGGCCGTATTTGATGCCAGCGGCAAGCTCAGGCATCTGAAGACGGCCGCTCCCTTCGGGGAACTCGCAACCCAGCTGGACGTCCAGTAATGCAGGGAATCCCGCTGCTCGATCCCGTGGCGACCAGTGCCCTGAGTGCCGTCCTGTCGGTCATCTTCCTGACCGGCGCCTGGCAAAAGTTGCGCGACCTGGCGCTGTTCCAGGCCAACATCGACAACTACCGGCTGCTGCCGGATGGCTTGGCATGGCCTGCCGCCATCCTGCTGCCCTTGTGGGAACTGGCGGCGGGCGCCTTGTTGCTGTTCGATGCGACCCGGACGGTCGGTGCCGTGCTGGCGATCGGCCTGCTGGCGGTGGTGACGACCGCAGTAGCCATCAACCTGCTGCGCGGCCGGACCGAAATCGACTGCGGCTGCGGCAGCCTGGGCGGACATGTCGGCGATCAGACCCTGAGTTGGGGGCTGGTAGCGCGCAATGCCCTGCTGGCCCTTGCTGCCGTGCTCACCTTGCGCGAGGATGCGGCCCGCGCCCTGGTCTGGATCGACTACCTGAGCGTCGCCGGCGGAACCCTGGGCTTGCTCGGGCTTTACGTCACAGTCAATCAATTGATGGCCAATACACCCCGTCTGCGTGCCCTGAGGAACCATTAGCAATGACCGAAGCGCTTGTTGTCTCCAATATCACCCTCTGGATCGTGGTGCTGGCCTTGCTGCTGGCCGTGCTGGCACTGGCACGGCAGGTCGGCATTCTCTACGAACGGGTGGCGCCGATGGGCGCACTGATGCTCGACCACGGCCCCAAGGTCGGCGACATGTCACCGGTGTTCAATCTCGAATCGCTGGGCGGTGGTAGCCTGAGCGTAGGCTGGGCCGGTAACAACAAGAGCCAGTTGCTGTTCTTCCTGTCGCCGACTTGCCCGGTCTGCAAGAAGCTGTTGCCGGTCCTCAAGTCCATCAGGAACGTGGAAGCCAAATGGCTGGATGTCGTGCTCGCCAGCGACGGCGACCGCCCGGAGCATGCCGAGTTTTATCGCAAGGCCGGGCTGAGCGAATTCCCCTATGTCTTGTCCACCGATCTCGGCATGGCCTTTCAGGTGGGCAAACTGCCCTACGCCATATTGATCGGGGAGGATGGCCGGATTCGCGCCAAGGGCCTGGTCAATTCGAGGGAACAGCTCGAAAGCCTCTTCGCCGCCAAAGAACTGGGCGTCGCTTCGGTACAGGAATACATTGATCAGCAAGCCTGATCTGACGAGATCGCAAGGAGACATAAATGCAATGGTTTGACGATTTTTTCGAGGCTCGCAGCCGCCGCGCGGCGCAGTCGATCTCGCGGCGCAGCGCGATATCGCGAATGGGCAAATTGCTGGTGGGTACGGCCTTCCTGCTGCCGATCTTGCCCTTCGACCGGATCGGCAAGGCGGTTGCGGCGACCAAGGCCAAGGAAAAGGACAAACGCAACGACGACACCGCCTGCGAATACTGGCGTTATTGCGCACTCGACGGCTTTCTCTGCACCTGCTGCGGCGGCACGATTTCCGCCTGCCCGCCGGGCACCGAAGTTTCCAAGGTCACCTGGGTCGGCACCTGCCACAATCCGAACGACGGCAAGGACTACCTGATCAGCTACAACGATTGCTGCGGTGGCGTTACCTGCAATCGCTGCGGCTGCAATTCCAACGAAGGCGAACGGCCCGGCTACCGCATGGGCGTGCACAACGACATCAACTGGTGCATGACCAACAGCTCGAATTCCTATCACTGCACCGTGGCCGCAGTCGTCGGCACGGCCGAGAAGAGCAAGGGCTGAGATGCATGGGCGCAGATTCATCCTGGCCGGCAGCACCGCGTTGCTGATGGTCGCCGCCAGCGGAAGTCTGCAGGCCGCTGACGGAGCGAAGCTCTACGAGGCACACTGCGTGGCTTGCCATCAACCGGATGGCAACGGTGCCGAAGGTCTGGCGCCACCGCTGGCCGGCGTGCTGACCAAACGGGCGCAGTCGACCAGTGGCCGCGAGTACCTGGCCCAGGTGCTGGTGTCCGGCATGATCGGCACCATCACCTCGCGCGGCGTCAAGTACAACGGCAACATGCCGGCGGCAACCTTGTCCGACGAAGAGCTGGTCGCGGTCATGGGGCATGTTCTCGCCACCTTCAATGGTGTTTCGCAGCCCCTGCCGGTCGAGCTTTTCATCGCCGCACGGGGCAAGGCGCTGGCGCCGTCGGCGGTGCGCCAGCTGCGCGAGCGCGTGCTTGCGGAAGTCGGGGAGTAGGGCGTGACAAGAGGATTCGATCGCTGCGTCTGGTTGGTGAATACCTTGGCAGGCAAGGTTTTGCCGTATTACGCTGGAAGAGGTGAGTCGTCTGCGCGCAACACCGCTCGGTGAGATTTCCGCAACACGGGTACAGGAATCAGGTGCCTGCAGCAAATGGGCTATAGAATTAAACAATGTGTCAATAAATGGGGGAGTGAGATGAAATCAAACAGTAATTTTTTGCAGTCAACCGTGTCGGCCGCAGTACTGGCTTTGATGGCCGGTAGCGCACAGGCCGCAATATCCGAGGCCGAAGCCGCCAAACTGGGCAAGGAGCTGACCTTCGTCGGCGCCGAACGTGCCGGCAACAAGGATGGCACCATCCCTGAATTCAAGGGCGGTACGCCGAAGGGAACGCGCAAGCTCACCGATCCGCGGGTTGACCCCTTTGCCGCCGACAAACCCCTGTTCTCGATCGATGCGACCAACGTCGACAAGTACAAGGACAAGCTGACCGCCGGCCAGATCGAACTGCTCAAGACGCGCAAGGGCTACCGCATGGATGTTTATCCGACGCGCCGCAGCTGCGGCTATCCGGACATCGTCAACGAGCGGACCAAGAAGAACGCGACCCTGGCCAAGCTCACCACCGACGGCAAGGACAACCTCGCCGCCGGACTCGGCGGCGCCTTCCCCTTCCCGATTCCGAAGAACGGCGCCGAGGCGGTCTGGAACCACAAGCTGCGCTGGCAGGGTACGGGTCGCTTCGAGTACTACCAGACCAATTTCATGAATCCTGACGGGACCTTCTACGGCTTGGCTCAGGATCAGATTCTTGTAATGCCGTTTGCCTCGACCAAGGCCAATTCGCCGCAGGATGTCAACGACGTACAGATGATGATTCTCAATACGGCGACCGCACCGGCCTCGCGTACCGGCGAGATAATTCTCGCGCACTACTCCCTGACCGGTGGCACCAACGCCTGGATGTACTTCCCCGGCCAGCGCCGTGTCCGTCGCCTGCCGGCCTTCGACTACGATAATCCGATTCCGGGCTACGAGAACCTCGAGACCGCCGACCAGTACCCGATGTTCGCCGGCAGCCTCGACCGATACGACTGGAAGCTGGTCGGCAAGCAGGAACTGTACGTGCCCTACAACAGCTTCAAGTTCGTCGCCAAGCGCCCGGTCAAGGATGTTTATGGCGGCCTCTATCCGAATCGCGACCTTTCGCGCTACGAACTGCACCGTGTCTGGAAGGTCGAGGCGACGGTCAAGCAGGGCATGCGCCACATGTTCGCCAAGCGGACCTTCTACCTCGATGAAGATACCTGGATGCTGCTCAACGCCGACCAGTACGATGCCCAGGGCAAGCTCTGGCGCGTGATGGAAGCAACGATCTATCCGGCGGTCGAACTCGGCGCCTGCGTCAGCCAGGAGTTCATGTCCTGGGACCTGAACGTCAACCGCTACATGGCCGAAAACGCGACCCAGGAAGCCAAGCCGACCGACTGGCTGGCCGGCGACGAGGGGCGCATCGATCTCAAGCGCTTCAATTCCGACGAACTGCGCCGTGCCGGCGAACGCTGATCCGCGCTCATAGATAAGAGGAGGATGACACCATGAGAA
>JADYZH010000340.1 GCA_020853215.1 Sulfuritalea sp.
TCCGCCCTCCTGGCCGAGTGCGACGAGGACTGGATGACCGGCAAAATCTATCTCAACTTGAAAGACTGATTTCATCATCCCAATGGAATCGCCTGCAAACTTTTACAGAAAAGAAGTTGCACTGCCGATCAAAAAGGAATGTCGTCTTCAAAGTCTTCGAAGCCGGACTTAACGGCAGGCTTGACGACTGGCTTGACGTCTACCCATGTAGGCAGGGTGTCCCGTGACGCATCACCGCGTGCAACCGCGCAGAAGTCATCCCAGCGTTCCCGCAGGCGGTCAAAACACAAGGAATCCTCGTCGACTTGCCACGTCCACTTACCATTGCTCTTGTTTGAGTTGCCCTTCCAGAGATAGCCGTTCTCCCGAATCAGCTTCCACCGCTTCTGCTCTTCATGGGTCAGCAAATCCGGGTAGTTCAACGCAAGTTTCGCGAAACGGTCGGCATCATCAACGTCCCAGAGTTTTGCCGAAACATCGGCAACGGATGTTCCAGGATCGTTACCGTATCCACCTTCCTGGAGATATACCCGACCAAGACTGTCTTCAATCGCCCATTCGATAAAACTCGATACCGTTCGCCGCTGCTTGAGTGCGGCGAGTTCCGCCAGATAGCGGAGCTTCGGGTCTAGCCGAACCGTCACTGTCTCGGTCCGGGTCAATTTCCCGCCGCCTCCCTTGCGCTTGCTTTCCGGATTTTCGGTTGCCATGTCATGTCCTTTCGCTCAAAGGTTCTATTACGTTCCAGCAAAGTCTATCACCACAATTGTTCTTTGACAAGCTTTGTGTTGCTCTAGTATTCTTGTGCTGTCTTTCACTACCTTTGAGAACAGCCATGACACAAACCCCAGTCACTCCTATTGAAGTCAGAACCTACCCCGACGGCCGTATGGACACGAAAAACGCCTCGACCTACACCGGTCTGTCCGAAAAAACGCTGGCCATGATGCGCTGCAACGGCAACGGGCCGAAGTACGTCAAGCGCGGCCGGATCTTCTATTTCACGGCTGACGTCGACGAATGGATGAACTCTCAGGGGCGCCTGACCAGCACCGCCCAGGCCAAGCGTCACCCGGCCTGATTCATGTCCGGCAACGGCTTGACCGCCGATCTCGTTGCGGCGGCGCGGTTTTTGACGCGCCTCACCGATGGCGAACCGATCACCTTCCAGACATTCACTGACCAGGGCGACGAGCGCCACCTTGCCCGCATCCTGCACGGTACGCTGGCGGACCACGGTAACGCCCTGCAAGCCCTCAATCAGGCCGGTGCAGGCGTGTTCCTCATGGTCAATGCGGGTGACGGCCTTGGGCGCAAGGCCGAGAACGTGGTGCGCGTGCGCGCATTGTTCGCCGACCTCGACGGCGCACCGCTCGCCCCGGTACTGGCAGCCCAGCCCGAGCCCCACCTGATAATCGAATCGTCTCCAAGCCGCTATCACGCCTACTGGCTGGTCAAGGACTGCCCCCTCGACCGTTTCACTCTGCTGCAAGCGGCGATTGCCGCCAAATTCGCCAGCGACCCCAAGGTCAAGGACCTGCCGCGAGTGATGCGCCTGCCCGGCTACTGGCACCAGAAGGCCGAACCATTCCAGACGCGCATCCAGGCCGAGAACACCGTCGCACCCTATACGGTCGCGGAACTGGAGGCCGGGCTCGGGCTCCTGGCGGCTCCGACAGTCCTGCCCGCCATCCCAATCGCCGTGTCGCCAGCGCCGACTTTTGCGGGAGTTACCGGCACAGTGCCCGAAGGCAGCCGCAACGGAACCTTGACCAGCCTGGCCGGAACCATGCGCCGACGCGGCATGTCGCCTGACGCCATCCATGCCGCCCTGCAACAGGAAAACGCCACACGCTGCCAGCCCCCGCTCGACGACGCCGACGTGCGCCACATTGCCGAGTCCGTCAGCCGCTACGCCCCCGATGCGGCCGCCTCTCAGCCACAGCATTCCCGCCGCGATCTGGCCACCATGATCGACGCCACCGACGATTTCGACGAACTCACAGGCCGGCTTGCCGAACTGGTCAGCACCTGTGATCTGAAGGAAACCGAGCGCCATTCGCTGCGCAAGCACATCGCCAAGAAAGCGCATGTATCCGTCGCCAGCCTCAAGGAAGACGCCAAGTTTTACGAACACGTTGGCGCCACGCGCGACATGGACCACCTCAAGGCCGCGCGCGAAGTCATCAAGTCATTCAGCGCCGGAAATTTGCTCGACGCCAGCGGTTATCTCTGGCGCTGGCGCGGTGATGGCGTTTGGCGACGCGTCAACGACCGAGAGATCAAGCAGAAGATCCACGACGTCACTGCAAACAACGAACTGACCGCCGCCGTCGTGAATTCCGTGCTTGACATGGTAAAGACCGAAGCGCACCAGCCAAGGCACTGTTTCGACGAAAACCCGCAGACCATCAACTGCGCCAACGGCGAACTGGCTTACCAGAATGGCCGCTGGGTGCTGCTGCCGCACGAGCGCGAACATTACCGAACCGCCATGCTGCCCGTCGCCTATGACCCCGGTGCCGCCGCGCCGCGCTTCGAGCAGTTCCTGCGTGAGATATTCAACGATGACCTGGATGCCGACGACAAGGCCAACGTGGTGCTTGAGGCACTGGGTTACACCTTCATTCCGTCCGGCAGTGCAACTTCTTTTCTGTAAAAGTTTGCAGGCGATTCCATTGGGATGATGAAATCAGTCTTTCAAGTTGAGATAGATTTTGCCGGTCATCCAGTCCTCGTCGCACTCGGCCAGGAGGGCGGA
>JADYZH010000341.1 GCA_020853215.1 Sulfuritalea sp.
GCCAGCCATCCGAGCATGGAAGAGCGCATCGCCGCGCTCTCGGCGCAAGGCCGGTGAGTTTGCGTTTGCGACAGCGTTACGGCAGGCCCCCGCAGATCGCGGGGGCTTTTGCTTTCCTGTTCGCCGCTGCACCGGCCTGGGCGGCTGCTTCCGATGTGGTCGGCGCCAACCTGCTGTGGCTGGCGCTGATCCTGATGTCGGCCCGGCTGTTTGCCCCGCTGGCGCAAAAACTGGGTTTCCCCGCGGTTTTGGGCGAACTGCTGCTCGGTGTGCTGTTGGGCAACCTGGCCCTGGCGGGCATCGGCGGTTTCGAATCGATCAAGCATGATCCGGCGGTGAAGTTCATCGCCGAACTCGGCGTCATCGTGCTGCTGCTGCAGATTGGCCTCGAAACCCGGCTGGCGGACTTGATCAAGGTGGGGCCGCGCGCCCTCGCCGTCGGCAGCATCGGCATCGTGGTGCCCTTCGTCCTCGGTGCCTTCGTCATGGGGCCGTGGCTGGCGCCGGGTTTGTCCGGCAATGCCTACCTGTTCCTCGGCGCCACGCTGGCCGCCACCTCGGTCGGCATTACCGGCCGAGTCTTTCGCGATCTCGGCAAGCTCGATACCCCGGCGGCGCGCATCGTGCTGGGCGCCGCGGTGATCGACGATGTGCTGGGCCTGGTGATCCTCGCCGTGGTCACCAGCCTGGTGCAGGCCGGTTCGGTCAGCGTCGGCCAGGTCGGCGGCATCATCGCGGAAGCGGTCATCTTCCTCGCCGGCTCGATCTGGATCGGGCGCCTGATCGCGCCGCATTCCAGCCGCTGGCTGGCACAACTCGATGCCGGGCCCTCGATGCTGTTCGCCCAGGTGCTGGCCGCCGGGCTGTTCCTCGCCTGGCTGGCCCATGCCATCGGCCTGGCGCCGATCATCGGCGCTTTCGCCGCCGGCCTGCTGTTCGAACCGATCTTCCTGCGCGACTTCGACCGGCCGGCCATCGTGCGCGAGATCGAGCCCCTGCTGCCGGCGAGCGATCCCGGGCTGGCCGAGCGTCTGCGCCCGATCCTGAAAAAGCATGGTGGCCACCAGCACGAACACATGATCGAACCGATCGGGTATTTCTTCGTCCCGGTGTTTTTCGTCCTGACCGGCATGCAAGTGGATTTGCAGACGTTCGCCGACCCGAAGATTCTCGTCATCGGGCTCGGCGTCACCCTCGTCGCCATCGCCGGCAAGCTGGTCGCCGGCCTTGCCGCCGGTTCATCGGGCAAGTGGGTGGTGGGCTGGGGCATGGTGCCGCGCGGTGAAGTCGGCCTGATTTTCGCCATGGTCGGCAAGAATCTCGGGGTGATGAACGAAGCCATGTTTTCGGTGATCGTGCTGATGGTGATCCTTACCACGCTGATCACGCCGCCGGTGCTGACCTGGCTGCTGCGGCGGCAGTGATCCGGCACCGGCCAGGCAGGGCCGCCCCGCTATAATCTGCCGCTTCGTCCATCGAGCGCCTTCGTGTCCGAGCGCCTTGCCGTCCTTGCCCAGTACCTCTTGCCCAAGCAGTCGCTTACCGCGCTGGCCGGCAAGTTCGCCGCGGCCCGCGCCGGCCGCCTGACCACCGCTGTGGTCCGCTGGTTCGTCGGCCGCTACGGTGTCAACATGGCCGAGGCGGCGAACCCGGACATCGCCGGCTACGCGAGCTTCAACGAGTTCTTCACGCGGCCGCTGAAGCCCGATGCACGGCCGCTGGCCGACGCCGATTTCATCTGCCCGGTGGACGGCGCGATCAGCCAGTTCGGCGCCATCGACCGCGACCGGATCTTCCAGGCCAAGGGCCATTCCTATTCGACCACCGCGCTGGTCGGCGACGATGAGGTGCTGGCGGCGAGTTTCGAGAATGGCAGTTTTGCCACGCTCTACCTGAGCCCGAAGGACTACCACCGCATCCACATGCCCTGCGCTGGAAAACTCACGCGCATGATCCACGTGCCTGGCGACCTGTTTTCGGTAAACCCGGTGACGGCGCGCGGCGTGCCTGGCCTGTTCGCGCGCAACGAGCGTGTGGTCTGCGTCTTCGAGGGCGAAAGCGGACTGTTCGTGATGGTGCTGGTCGGCGCCACCATCGTCGGCAGCATGGCGACGGTGTGGCACGGCGTCGTCAATCCGCCGCGCCCCGGCCGGCTGCGCGAATGGCGCTACGCTGACCGGGACCTGCGCTACCGGCAGGGCGAGGAGATGGGCCGCTTCCTGCTTGGCTCGACGGTGGTCATGCTGTTTCAGCGCGACGCGCTGAAGTTCAATGCGGAATGGGCGCCGCAGCGGGCGATCCGGATGGGCGAAAAGATGGGAGTCGGACCCGCATCCGCCTGATTATTGGCCACCCTGGCAGGGTGAATTCTCATCCTGCGCTCCGCTTCTCATAAATCACATTCAGTATCTTCGCTATCCATATTGTTTTTATTGAATTTAATTTCAATAAAAATTCTCGCGTTCGTCACCTAAGCCCTTGTTGCGCTTGGAAAAATAGCGCTCTTCCAGCTTGACCCACATAAAAAAGTGTCTTAAAGTGGGTTCTTGTGGGGGTTTGTGGGAAATACAGGCTGACCAAGGCCTGATTTCCGGACGGGGGAGATTGCATGTTTCAGGGTGCGACGGCGCTGAATCTGGATGCGAAAGGCCGCATGGCGGTGCCTAGCCGGCATCGCGACGCCCTGGTGGCCTTGGGCGAAGGTCGCCTGGTGCTGACCGCGCATCCCCATCGCTGCTTGCTGCTCTATCCACAGCCCGCGTGGGAGCCGATCCGCGCCCAGATTCTCGCCGCCCCCAGCCTGCAGGCGGAATCGGCCATGGTGCGGCGCCTGCTGGTGGGTTTTGCCGAGGAGGTGGAACTCGATGGCGCCGGGCGCTTGCTGGTATCGCCCTCCCTGCGTCAATACGCGGGACTGGAAAAGGAAATCTGGCTGATCGGCCAGGGCCGCCATTTCGAAATCTGGTCGGCGGCCGGCTGGCAGGCGCAGCAGGAGGCGATCTTCGCCGTCGGCGACAAGCTTCTCCCGCCTGGCCTGGAAAACCTTGCGCTGTGAGCGCCGGCTTTGACCGCGAATATCCACGTCAGCGTGCTGCTCGCCGAGTCGCTGGCGGCGCTGGCGATCCGGCCGGCCGGAACGTATGTCGACGCCACCTTCGGTCGCGGCGGCCACAGCCGGGCCATCCTCGCCGCGCTGGAGCCGGCCGGACGGCTGGTCGCGCTGGATCGCGATCCGGCCGCGATTGCCGCGGGCGCGACGATCGCCGACCCGCGCTTCACGTTGGTCCATGCCGCGTTCAGCGCATTCGATGCAGTGCTGGACCGGCTCGGCGTGGCGCAGGTGGATGGCGTGCTGCTGGACCTGGGCGTTTCATCGCCGCAACTGAATACGCCCGAGAGGGGCATGAGCTTTCGTTTCGATGCGCCGCTGGACATGCGCATGGATACGACGCAGGGGGAGACCGCGGCCGAATTCCTGGCGCGGGCATCGCAATCAGAAATAGAAAGGGTGGTCAGGGACTATGGCGAAGAACGGTTTGCTCATGCGATTGCAAAGGCGCTTGTTGCTGCTCGGGGCGAGCACGGTATTTCAGGGACAGGATGGCTTGCCGCGCTCGTGGCGCAAGTCGTCCGGACGCGGGAGCCGGGTCAGCACCCGGCGACGCGGACCTTTCAGGCTCTACGGATTCACGTCAATCGGGAGCTTGAGGAACTGTCGCTAGCCCTGCCGAGGGCCCTTGAGCGACTGGCACCGGGAGGACGCCTGGCCGTGATCAGCTTTCACTCGCTGGAGGACCGCATCGTCAAGCGCTTCATGCGCGATGCGGCACATCCGCCGCAACCGCCCAAGCACGTGCCGCTGCGCGCGGCCGACCTGCCGCAGCCGGTGATGAGGCTGGTAGGCAAGCCGGTCTTCCCGTCGGAAGCCGAAATCGGCGCCAATCCGCGCTGCCGCAGCGCGGTGCTGCGCGTTGCGCAGAAGGTCTGACGGTGGTACGCCTCAATCTTCTCCTGCTCCTGATTCTCCTGGTCTGCGCGTTGTCGGTGGTGGCCTCGAATCATCGTGCGCGCAAAGTCTTTTCAGAGCTGGAGACCGGACAAAAGCGCATGCGCGACCTGGATGTGGAATGGGGGCAATTGCAGCTCGAGCAAAGCACACTCGCCGCGCATGTCCGGGTGGCGGCCATCGCCCGCGACAAGCTGGGCATGAAGCCGCCGGCGCCGGGGCAGATCATTTCCGTCGACGCGCCGCCGGGGAAATGAGCCGGTGATGAAATCCGTCAAGTTCAGCAAGAGCCCGCTGCTCTCCGAGCGCCTGCCGCAGTGGCGACAGCGCCTGGTACTGGTGGCACTGCTTGGCGCCTTCCTCGTGCTGATCGGCCGTTCGCTCTACCTGCAGGCCTTCAACAACGAATTCCTCGGCGACAAGGGGCGCGCCCGCTTCGAGCGGGTGATCGACATTTCCGCCACCCGCGGCCGCATCACGGACCGCAATGGCGCCGTGCTGGCGATATCGACGCCGGTACGCTCGATCTGGGCTGTGCCCGAGGATGTCGAACTGGCGCCGGCCCAGGCGCGCAGCCTGGCGAGCCTGCTCGAACTCGACGTGCGCGAGATCAATCGCAAGCTGGCCACCGAACGCGATTTCGTCTACGTCAAGCGCCAGTTGCCGCCCGACGTGGCGGACCGGGTCTCGGCGCTGAAGCTGCCCGGCATCCACCAGAAGAACGAATACCGGCGCTATTACCCCTCGGGTGAGGTGATGGCGCACATGGTCGGATTCACGGGCGTTGAGGACAGCGGGCAGGAAGGCATCGAGCTGGCGTTCGACGGCCAGCTGGCGGGCAAGCCCGGCAGCCGGCGCGTGATCAAGGATCGGCGCGGCAATGTGGTCGAGGACGTGGAAAGCATCCGCCCGCCGCAGGAAGGCAGGGAGATCGTGCTGGCGATCGACTCCAAGCTCCAGTATCTCGCCTACAGCCATCTCAAGCAGGCGCTGGCGGAACATCGCGCCAAGGCCGGCGGCGTGGTGGTACTCGACGCGCGCAGCGGTGAAGTGCTGGCCCTGGCCAACCTGCCGACCTACAACCCGAACAATCGTAGCAAGCTGGTCGGCGCGCAGTTGCGCAACCGGGCGCTGACCGACAGCTTCGAGCCCGGCTCGACACTGAAGCCTTTCACCGCCGCGCTGGCGCTGGATGCGGGCAAGGTGCGCTTCGATACGCCGATCCAGACCGCGCCGGGAAAGATGACCATCGGCTCGGCGACGATTTCGGATGCCCACGCCCACGGTGTCCTCACCGTGGCACAGGTGATCCAGAAATCCTCCAACATCGGCTCGGCCAAGCTGGCGTTGTCGCTGAAGCCGGAAGAGATGTGGGCCATGTTCGACAGCCTCGGCTTTGGCGCGCCGCTGAAGCTGGGCTTTCCCGGCGAGGTCGGTGGCCGCCTGCGTCCGGCGAAAAGCTGGCGGCCGATCGAGCAGGCCACCATGGCCTATGGTCATGGCATCTCGGTGACCCTGATCCAGCTCGCCCGCGCCTACCAGGTCTTCGCCCGCGACGGCGACCTGGTGCCGCTTTCGCTGGCGCGACTGGATGCGCCGCCGCTGGCCGGCAAGCGGATATTCTCGGCGCAGACGGCGCGCGAAGTCCGCAGCATGCTGGAAATGGCCGTGCAGCCGGGCGGCACCGCGCCCAAGGCGCAGATCCCGGGCTATCGCGTGGCGGGCAAGACCGGCACCGCGCACAAGCTCGAAGGCGGCGCCTACGCCAACAAGTATGTGTCGTCCTTCGTCGGTTTCGCCCCGGTCTCCGAACCGCGCCTGATCATCGCTGTGATGGTGGACGAGCCCTCGAACGGAAAGTACTACGGGGGCGATGTCGCCGCGCCGGTGTTTGCCCAGGTCATGGCCGGCAGCCTGCGCGCGCTGGGCGTGGCGCCCGATGCGCCGCTGAAGCCGCTGATCCTGACCAGCGCCGAGCCGGTGCGGGAAGAGATGTGAATCAGGCCATGGCTATCCTCGAACAGCTTAGGGAAAAGGGCGTGATTGCGACACGCCTTACCGCCGATTCGCGCCGCGTGCAGCCCGGCGATGTTTTCCTCGCCTTCCCCGGCGCCCATGTCGATGGCCGCGATTTCATCGCGCAGGCCGTGGCCAACGGGGCCGCGGCGGTCATTGCAGAGCAGGGCGGAAAAGTCGGCGCCGGCGATACGGCGATTGTCGAAGTGGCGGGACTGGCGGCGCTCTGCGGCGAGATCGCCCACCTGGTCTATGGCCGGCCGTCGGAGAAACTCTGGCTGGCCGGCGTCACCGGCACCAACGGCAAGACCTCGGTCTCGCAGTGGATCGCGCAGGCGATGGACACGCTGGGCCAGCGCTGCGCGGTGGTCGGCACGCTGGGCAACGGCTTCGTCGATGCACTCGCCGAGTCGCCGAACACGACGCCGGATGCAATCACCCTGCATGCCGCACTGGCCGGCTTCCTGGAACAGGGTGCCACGGCCTGCGCGATGGAAGTGTCCTCGATCGGCCTCGACCAGGGGCGGGTGAACGGCGTGGCCTTCGATGTCGCCGTGTTCACCAACCTGACGCGCGACCACCTCGAATACCACGGCACGATGGAAGCCTACGCGGCGGCCAAGGAGACGCTGTTCGCCATGCCCGGACTGGGTGCCGCCGTGATCAACCTCGACGATGCCTTCGGCGTCGCACTGGCGCATCGCCTGCGCGGCCGCTTGCCGGTGCTGGGCTATACACTGGGTACCGGCGCCGCCGGGACCGACGAGGTCCTGCGCGCGGAAAACCTGCGCATGGGGGCCGCGGGCATCGAATTCGAACTGAACGGCGCCACCCTCGCCACGCTGCTGGTCGGCCGCTTCAACGCATCGAATCTGCTGGCGGTGGCGGGGGCGCTGCTGACACGCGGCGAGAGCCTGGAGGCGATTGCCACGGCCTTGCGCGCCCTGCATCCGCCGCCGGGACGCATGCAGGCGCTGGGCGGACATGGCCAGCCGCTGATCGTGGTCGATTACGCCCACACGCCGGATGCGCTGGAGAAGGCGCTGGGCGTGCTGCGCGAGACTGCCGCCGCGCGCGGCGGGCGGCTGGTCTGCATCTTCGGCTGCGGCGGCGAGCGCGATCCCGGCAAGCGGCCGCAGATGGGCGCCATCGCCGAGGCGCTGGCCGATCGCGTGGTGCTGACCAGCGACAACCCGCGCGGCGAGGATGCGCAAGCCATCATCGCCGCGATCGCCGCGGGAATGCGGCGCGCGCCGCAGGTGCAGGCGGACCGCGCGCGGGCGGTGGCGGAAGCGGTGGCGGATGCCGGCGCGCGCGACGTGATCCTGCTCGCCGGCAAGGGTCACGAGCCCTACCAGGAAATCGCCGGCGTGCGCCACCCGTACTCCGACCTCGCGGCCGCAAAGTCGGCGCTGGAGGCACGGCGATGAGCGCCATTCGAAGGGCCGCCCCAAGGATGGCGCAGCCAGCAATATGGAGCGACGAAGTCGCGAACCCGAGTCACCCCTGCCCTTGGGGCGGGGGACGGGGGGTGGGTCAATGATGCGGCTTTCCGAGGCTGGCGCCGCACTTGGTGTGCCGCACCTGGGCGCTGATGTCGAGTTCCCCTCGGTCGGCAGCGATTCGCGCGCGGTGACACCCGGCATGCTGTTCGTCGCGCTCAAGGGCGAGCGCTTCGATGGCCACGACTTCGTCGCCGAAGTGCTGGCCAAGGGCGCCGCCGGCGCCATGGTCGAACGCAGCTGGGCCGCGGCCAATCCCGGATTGCCGCTGGTCGCGGTGAACGACACGCGCCTGGCGCTGGGCCAGCTGGCCGCCGCCTGGCGTGCCCGCTTTCCGATTCCGCTGCTCGGCATCACCGGCAGCAACGGCAAGACCACGGTCAAGGAAATGTGCGCCGCGATCCTGCGCGCGCACTTTGGCGGCAATGCGGATGCGGTGCTGGCCACGCGCGGCAACCTCAACAACGACATCGGCCTGCCGCTGACCCTGCTCGGGCTGCGTGACACGCATCGCGCCGCGGTGATCGAGATGGGCATGAGCCACAGCGGCGAGATCGACTACCTGACGCGCCTGGCGGCACCCACCGTGGCGCTGGTGAACAATGCCCAGCGCGCGCATTTGGAGGGCATGGGCACGGTGCAGGATGTGGCGCTGGCCAAGGGCGAGATCTTCGCCGGCCTGTCCGCGAGCGGCGTCGCCGTCTTCAATGCGGACGATCCGCAGGCGGGCATCTGGCGCGAGCTGTCGCGCGACTGCCGCCAGGTCGGTTTCGGCCTCGACCGGCCGGCCGACGTTCATGGCAGGTTCGTGGCCCGCGGGCTGGGCGGGGCGCTGCAGCTGGAAACCCCCTGGGGAGCGCTCGAACTCGCCCTCGGCGTGCCCGGCGTCCACAATGCGCGCAATGCCTGCGCCGCCGCCGCGGCGACGCTGGCCGCGGGCGCCTCGCCGGCGGCGGTGAAGCAGGGGCTGGAAGCCTTCGCGGGGATCAAGGGGCGCCTGCAGCGCCGCGCGGGACGCAATGGTGCGCTGGTGATCGACGACACCTACAACGCCAATCCGGATTCCATGCGCGCGGCGATCGACGTGCTGGCCGCGATACCCGGCAAGCGCATCTTGGTCATGGGCGACATGGGCGAGGCGGGCGCCGCGGCCGGGCAGTTCCACGACGAGATCGGTGGCCATGCCAAGAGCCGCGGCATCGACCGGCTGCTTTGCCTCGGCGACCTGTCGGTCGCGGCGACACACAACTTCGGCGCCGGCGGCCAGCACTTCGCCCGCATCGAGGACCTGCTCAAAGCCCTGCGCGGCGAGCTCGACGAACACACGACGGTACTGGTCAAGGGATCGCGATTCATGAAGATGGAGCGTGTCGCAGACGAGATTGTGGAAAAAGCATGAAGACCAATAAGCCACAGAGGACACAGAGTTCACAGAGAAGAGCAAAGAGCAGGAGCCTTGGAATGTTTTCCTCTGTGTCCTCTGTGGCTAAAGGGGTTTCGCCATGTTGCTAGAACTTGCCCAATGGCTGGCGAAGGACTTTCGAGCCTTCAACGTCTTCGGCTACATCACGCTGCGCGCGGTGCTGGCGACCATGACGGCGCTGGCGATCTCCTTCGCCTTCGGCCCCGCCGTGATCCGCTGGCTGACGGCGAAGAAGATCGGCCAGTCGGTGCGCGACGACGGCCCGCAGACCCACCTGGTCAAGGCCGGCACGCCGACCATGGGCGGCGCGCTGATCCTGATTTCGCTCGGCGTGTCGACGCTGCTCTGGGCCGACCTGTCCAACCGCTTCGTCTGGATCGTGCTGATCGTCACCCTGGGTTTCGGTGCGGTGGGCTGGGTTGACGACTGGCGCAAGGTGGTGTATCGCAACCCGGACGGCCTGTCGGCGCGCGCCAAGTTCTTCTGGCAGTCGGTGATCGGCGTGGTGGCCGCGATCTACATCGCGTTTTCGATCTCGGCGCCGAACAACGAGAAGGTGGTCGAGCTGTTCTTCCAGTGGGTGGGCAGCGGCTTCACCCTGGAATTGCCGAGCAAGACAGACCTGATCGTGCCCTTCTTCAAGACCGTATCCTATCCATTGGGCATCGTCGGCTTCATGGTGCTGTCCTACCTGGTCATTGTCGGCAGCAGCAATGCGGTGAACCTGACCGACGGCCTCGACGGCCTCGCCATCATGCCGACGGTGCTGGTTGGCGCCGCACTCGGCATCTTCACCTACGTCGCCGGCCATGCCGGCTTTTCCAAGTACCTGCTGCTGCCCCACATCCCGGGCGCCGGCGAGCTTACGGTGTTCTGCGGCGCGCTGGCCGGGGCGGGACTCGGCTTCCTCTGGTTCAACGCCTATCCGGCCGAGGTCTTCATGGGCGACGTCGGCGCGCTGGCGCTGGGCGCGGCGCTGGGTGCGGTGGCCATCGTCGCGCGGCAGGAGATCGTGCTGTTCATCA
>JADYZH010000342.1 GCA_020853215.1 Sulfuritalea sp.
CACGAAGCCCGCCTCGTAGGGCACGCGCTCGGCGCCGGCGTGGGCGCCGGTGCGGTGGCCCTGCAGCAGCACATGGCCGCTGCCCTCCTTCTCCAGCCAGAGGTCGTGAGCGGCGGCCGGCAGGGCCATTGTCAGGCCCAGCACAAAGAAAACCCCAATACACCGTCTCATTGCCATGCCACCATGTCAATATGAAGAAAAACCATTACTTCATATCACGATTCATGCCAAGCCGGCAACGCGGACAAGCCTTTGATGCTTCGGTATTTCGGGCGGACAGCCGCGCGGATGCCGCAAGCCGCCCTGCCACGCAAAGTCCAAAGCGATAGGAATGCTTCCACTCAGCGCGCCGTGAACACCAGGTTGGCCGATACGGAGTAGCTGTCGGCGCGCGGATCGTTGCTCAGATCGTGCTTGTGGCTGGTACCCAGCATCTGCCGGCCGGCGACAACCGGCACCCGCGCCTTACCTTCGGCATCGGTCTCGATCGGTTTCTCCTTGCTGTACTCAGAGCGCGTAATTTTCGCTCCGGACAGGGGTTTCCCTTCCCACAGCACCTGGACCGTGATTTCCTTGCCGGCTTCGGGCGCCGACGAAGCGAGTGGGACGATTTCCAGCTGCAGGCCCTGCGGCTTGCTCGCAACCGCCGTCCACGCGAATATCGTCTTGCCGAATTTCACAGAATGCATGGCGCTCAACACTCCCGGCACCTCGTTTTTCGGCAGATTCTTCGATCCTTCGGTGGTCTTGCTCCAGTAGCCGTTGTCGAAATGCAGCGTGGCGAGAGCGGGTTGCCCTTTCAGGGTGACGCGCAACGATTCCGCTCCGGCCTCCTTCACGACCGGCAGCGGCTGGCCCTTGGCATCGATCGCCGACACGGCCTTGACCTTTGCCGGCGCGTAACTCTCACTCTTGTCTCCGTGTCCATAAAGAACGACGTACTCGGCCCCGCGCGCCTCGATCCAGGCATCGTGGGCAAGCACCTTGCCGCTCAGGGCAAGCAATGCGGCGGAAAGAAGCAATGCCTGCGGTTTGCGAAGAAGCATGGTTTTCTCCTTTGGTTGGAATCAGAACTTGTAGGCCACGGCCACGCCGACATCGGCTTTCGGGCGCGGGTCGACGGTCGCACCGGCCTGTTCGCTCGCGTAGTCGCGCGGCTGGAAGGTGCCGAAGCCGGTATAGCGCCAGCGCCCCTGCTCGAAAGACAGGCGCAGGTCGTAACGGGTATAGGGGCGGCTAAAAAGCGGCGCCGGACTAACTCCGGAGTAGTACGGCGCCCCCGAGATATGGAAGGCATCGGCATTGACGAACAGCCTGCCGCCCGCCAGCTGTGTGGCGTATTCGGCGCCGAGCCGATAAGTGTCCTCCGGCAACCCGGAGATCAGGTTCTGCTCGACCGTGGTCGGGTTATTCACGCGCCCCTTCACCTTGCCGTAGCTGGCGTAGAAGCTGAGCGCGTCGGTGGCAAAGAAGTGAAGATCGATTTCCCAACCGTCTCGCGTCGTGTCGCCGAGGTTGGCATAGACGCCGCTGCCTGGAGTCGTTTCGCGTATCTCGCCCTGGTTCAGGGAATGGTATTTCGCCGCCGAGACTTTCCATTGAGAGCCGAGAGCGGCATTGAAGCCGAAATCATAGGCCTTGACCTTGGGCGGTTTCAGATCGGGAAATGGGCTGCCGCCGGCGGCCCCGAGCGGGCCGACGCCACCGGGCGGAGACAGCTCCCGTTCTGCCGGAGAACGGAACCCTTCCCCGACGTTGGCGAAGAAGTCGAGGGTCTTCACCGGCGTCCAGACGACCCCGGCGCGCGGCGTCTTTACCGACTTGTTGTAATCCAGAGAGGCCGCCGGGCGCTTGCGGTTTTCGATGCTGTAATCGAAGGCATCGACGCGCAGGCCTCCGACCAGCTTGAGGCTGTCGAGAACACGATATTGCCCCTGGACGAATAAACCGTAGGTGAGCAGATCGAGATCCCAATTGTTGCTGTAGGTATTGCCGGGGCCGGCCGAAGTGGGCCAGCGTTGGTTGACTCCCGTGCCACGGTCTGCACGCACCTCCCCGCCAAAGGCAAGCGCGGCACGGTCTGTGAATACGATGTTGTAAAGTGCTCTGGCGCCAGCGACGGCACGATCGTCGTTTTGCACGTTGAGGGCATTGACGTTGCCAGTGACCGGGTTGGCGCGCCTTTTGTCGTAATGCTCGGCATACGCCGTGGCATGCAGCCCTTCCTCGCCCTTGGAGGGCGTGCGCGTCAGAACGAGTCCGTACCGCTCCGTATCTCCCCAGAGCTTGGGTGCATACGGATCCCGGTCGTTCGGCTTGACCGCGCCGCTGACCAGTTCGGTGTAACGGAGATAGCCCGGCGCGTTCCAGTCCGACTTGTAGTAGTTGCCGCGCAGCGCCCAGACGGCGTCCCCGACAGTCATCGACGCTTTGGCGAATACCGAACCACGAACCCCATCCGAGTTGTCGCGATAGCCGTCCGTCCTGTACAGATCGGCGACGACAAAGCTGCGGACGGAGGAATGCTCGGCCGAGTGCACCAGCGTACCGCGCGCGGAGCCATAGCTGCCGACGCTGGCGCCAATGCTCGACTCGCCGCTGTTGCGCGTAACGATGTTGATCGCGCCGGCGCGGTTCTGGTCTCCATACAGTGCCGAGAAAGGTCCTTTGATGACCTCGATGCGCTCGATCATGTCGGGTGTCAGCCATGACAGGTCGCTCATGCCCGGCCCGCCCTGATTGGCCGAAGGGAAGTTCTGCGGCACGCCATCGATGTAGATGGCGACATCGCCGCCATGCGCACCGGTTCCCGTAAAACCGCGCATCTTGATCGGGCTGCCGATGTCGCCCTGGCCGAAGCTGTAGGCGTTGATTCCTGGTACGCGGCGAAGCAAATCGGTATAGTCCCGCCCAACGTTGGTCCGCTCGATTTCCTCGCGTCCGATCACCGTCACCGCTGCGGGAAGACCGCTCGCTTCTATGGTGAGGCTTCCTTTCGGCTTCTCGCCGCTCCCGCTGATGCGGATTTCAGGAAGTTGCGTGTCGGCCAAAGCCGTAGATACGCCGACGATTCCCACCGCCAGAGAAAGAATCCGCTTCCTGCTTTTCATTCGAAATATCCCCCTGATTGAATTCCGGCTATCGGGCCGGTTCGGTTACGAATGCGATCTTCACGATTCCCGCCCGCTGCGCTTCGGCCAGCACCTCGGTGACACGCTCGTAGCGCGTGCCGCGGTCGGCGCGCAGATGCATTTCAGGCTGTCGGCCAGCCTCGGTGGCCGCGGCGAAGCGCGCGCCCAGCTCGGCGCGCGCGACCTCGACGCCATCCACATGCACCCCTCCCGCGGCATCGACCGCCACCGCAAGGGTGAGCGGCTTGTCGTCCAGCCGGGTCGAGTCGACCCTGGGCAGATCGACCGGCACCGCCTGATGAAACAGCGGCGCCGTGATGATGAAAATGACCAGCAGCACCAGCATCACGTCGACCAGCGGCGTGGTGTTGATCTCGGCCATCGGCTGGGCCAGCCCTTCCTCGCTGAATGCGCCGAATGCCATGACCGCGCCTCAGGCCGTGCGCGCGCCGCGCGCCGCATCGAGCTCGACCAGCTTGTCGCCGGGCCGGCCGCGACGGCCGGTGACGAGATAGGCATGCAGGTCGTGGGCAAAGCCGTCGAGATGCGCCAGCGTCAGCCGATTAGCGCGGGTGAAAGCGTTGTAGGCGAGCACGGCGGGAATTGCGACGAAGAGTCCGGCGGCGGTCATGATCAGCGCCTCGCCGACCGGCCCGGCCACCTTGTCGAGGACGACCTGGGTTGCCCCGGAAAGCCCCACTAGAGCGTGGTATATGCCCCAGACCGTGCCGAACAGCCCGATGAATGGCGCCGTCGATCCCACCGAGGCGAGGAAGGTCAGTCCGCTTTCGATCCTCGCCTGGGATTCGACGATCTGGCTACGCAGCGAGCGAGTCACGGCCTCGCTGGCGCTGACACCGGCGCCGATGCTGCAGGCGGCATTTTCGCGCTGCAATTCCGCCGTATTGGCACCCGTGACGGCAAGGCTTGCGAGGATGCCAGTACGATCCTCGCGACGTATGGCTTCGATTGCGGCGGGAAGGTTCGCCGCGCTCCAGAACGCTTCCAGCGCACGCTTATGGCAGCGCCGGGTTCGGGCATAGACGGCCAGCTTGCCGAGCATGACATACCAACTGACGACCGACAGGACGACCAACAGGACCGCGACGGAACGATTCACGGCGTCCGCCTGCGCCCAAAAATGCACGATACCGAGATTTGCATGCATGCTGCTTTCTCCTTACTGGCTCAAAGTGAAGTGCAGAGGCACCAACACCCAGGATTCGATCGCATCCCCCCCCCTGTCGGGCTGGAACGAAACGCCATTTCTCGACGGCGGCGCGCGCCGCCTCGTCGAGCCGAATGAAACCGCACGACTGCTTTAGCTCGACTGCCAGCGGCGATCCTTGCACACTGACTCTGACACGCAGCACAACCCTGCCTTCCTCGCCCATGCGACGCGATACCGCTGGATATTCCGGCGCCGGATTGCGCAGATAATCAGCGTCGAAGCGCGGCGGAACGATAGGCGCCGGCGTGGCTGCAACCGTGGATGGTGCAGCCTCGACCAGACGGGGCTCCGCTTGTGGGGCGGTAGAAAAATTCGATGTCTCTGCCGCCACGGCGGCAACCAGTAGCGGTGGCGGTACTGGCGCCTTCCTACGCGGTGGTTCCCGTGGCAACTCGGGCGGCACGGCTTCGGACCGAACCGGGGCGATTTCCAGCATGCGCACCGTAAGCGTCTGCAACCGCTCAGCCAGATCGGGCCGGGGCGCCACGGCGAAGCCCAGAACCAAGGCCGCATGCAATCCCACCAAGACAGCCAGAGCGGCTCCGCGCCGCCAAAGCGGGATCGTCCGCGCTTGCGGCATCGCGAAGTAATGCGAAGTGACGATTCGTGGAGCAGGCAAAGGTCGCAATGCGTGCACGCCAAAGCAAAGGTATGAAGAATATTTTTTTCTTCATATCAATTTGCATGCCAACACCGAACCATGTTTCTATCTAATTGTTTTATGACGATTTTAAAATGCCCCGGGCTTCGTATACCGAAAACCTAAATTCCAGTTTCAGTGAATCCAGGAAACTTCCTAACCACTTCAAAGCGCTGACTGATGCATGTCCCGGCCGGCGCGAACAAAAAGTCATTAGTCCGCGTGGGGCCCCAACTGGGCCAGCGGCAGGGTCAGGGTCAGCACGGCGCCGCCTTCCGGATGGTTGGCCGCCGTCAACTGGCCGCGGTGGCGCTCCACGATGCCATAGCTGATGGAGAGGCCGAGCCCGGTGCCCTTGCCCACC
>JADYZH010000343.1 GCA_020853215.1 Sulfuritalea sp.
ATAGCGATCGCCTTTCTGCTCGGCTTTCAGCTTCATCGACACCACGTCGGAACCGGCACCCGGCTCGGACATCGCCAGTGCGCCGACGTGCTCGCCGGAGATCAGCTTCGGCAGGTACTTCTGCCGCTGCGCGTCGCTGCCGTTGCGCCGGATCTGGTTCACGCATAGGTTGGAGTGGGCGCCGTAGGACAGGCCGACCGAGGCCGAAGCGCGCGAAATTTCCTCCATCGCCACCATGTGGGCGAGGTAACCCATGTTGGTGCCGCCGTATTCCTCGCCCGCCGTCATGCCGAGCAGGCCCATGTCGCCGAACTTGCGCCACAGGTCGGCGGGAAATTCATTGACCCGGTCTATCTCCGCGGCGCGCGGCAGGATTTCCTTCTGCGCGAACTGCCAGACGGCGTCGCGCAGCATGTCGATGTCTTCACCGAGGTCGAAGTTGAGTCCGATCATCATTTTTCCTTTTTGGCATGCATGGTCATCAGGGTCTGTTGCATGGTGGCGCAGTGCGTCGCCTTGCCGTTCTTGATCGCATACACCTCGCCGCGCGTGATGACGAGGTTCCTGCCGGTTTTCAGCACCCGCCCTTCGGCAACCAGGTACTCGCCGTCGGCGGGCGCCAGCAGGTTCAGCTTGAATTCGACGGTGAGGACTTCCGATCCGGCCGGCATCAGGGTGAGCCCGGCATAGCCGCCGGCGCTGTCGACGATGGTGGCGGTCATGCCGGCATGGAAAAAGCCGTTCTGCTGCGTCAGGTCGTCGCGGTAGCGCACGCGGATTTCGCAATGCCCGGGAGCGAGGGCGACCATTTCCGCGCCGAGCAGGCCCATCGCGCCCTGGCGGGCGAAGCTGCCGCGCACCGTCGCCTCCCAGTCGGGATTGCGCGGTTCGAAATCTTTCTGGGCGGGACGCAAGGTATGAGGCATGAAATCTCCGACCGGGGCAGCAGGGTGTGAATGGTAGTTGACGTTGACGTCAACGTCAACTAGCACGAGCTTTCTTTCGGGAAGCCTTTGCGGCGGATTGATCGGCTTTCAGCATTTCCCGGCATTGCCGTTCGAAACGGGCGATTTCCTTGAGCACGGCCTGGATGTCGTCGCGCTGCTGTTCCAGCGCCGCGCGGCGCTGCGCCAATACGTCGAGGAAGGACTGCAGCTGGGTCGACTCGTCCTCGACCGTGTCGTACATGTCGATCAGTTCCTTGATCTCCGCCAGGCTGAGCCCCAGGCGCTTGCCGCGCAACGCCAGCTTGAGGCGGGTCTGGTCGCGCTTGCTGTAGATCCGGTTGCCGCCCTCGCGCGCCGGCGAGACCAGGCCGTGGGATTCCCAGTAGCGGATGGCGCGGGTGGTGACGCCGAAATCGCGCGCCAGCTCGGTGATGGTTTGTGTTTCGTTCATGGCGACACGCTCGCATGCGGTCTATGCTGCACCGCACATAAAGCCCTGAAAATTGGATATGATGGCAGACCAACTGTCGACAAGTTAAGCAGATTTCGTCCACCGATGCAAAGAACCCGGCACAGAGACACGGCTTGAACGCTCCCATCGCCTACCCGCACGAGACCGCCCCCGCCCCCGGTACGGCCGTGCCTGTCGCCCCCGGCATCGAATGGCTGTGCATGCCGCTGCCGTTTGCGCTGAACCACATCAACCTCTGGCTGCTGGCCGACGGCGACGGCTACGCCGCGGTCGATACCGGCTTTGCGCAGGACCCGATCAAGGACGCCTGGAAGTCGGTGCTGGCGGGGCGGCGCCTGACGCGCTGCATCGTGACCCATTGCCACCCCGACCATCTCGGCCTCGCGGCCTGGCTGGAACGGGAAACCGACGCCCCGCTGTGGATCGCGCAGGGCGAATACCTGGCGGCGCACATGATGGCGGAACAGATCGCCGGCTACGCAATCCCTGCCATGGTCGAATTCTTCCGCCGCCACGGCCTCGACCAGGCGCGCATGGACGCGCTCATCGCGCGCGGCAACGGCTACAAGCGCGGCGTGCCGGAAATCCCCGCCACCTACCAGCGCCTGTTCGCCGACCGGTCGCTGCGGATCGGCGACCACGACTGGCGCACCATCGTCGGCCACGGCCACGCCCCGGAACACATTAGCCTGTATTGCGCCGAACTCGGCGTGCTGATTTCCGGCGACATGCTGCTGCCGCGCATCTCGACCAACATTTCGGTGATGGCGAGCAACCCGCAGGGCGATCCGCTCGGGCTGTTCCTCGCCTCGATCGACGGCTTTCGCGACCTGCCCGAAGACACCCTGGTGCTGCCGTCCCACGGCCGGCCCTTCCGCGGACTGCACGCGCGGGTCGACCAGTTGCACGCCCACCATGCCGAGCGCTGCGAGGTACTGCTGGCGGCCTGCCGTGACGAGGCGAAAAGCGCCGCGGACCTGATCGCCGTGCTGTTCAACCGCGAGATTCCCGACCCGCACCAGACCATGTTCGCCATGGGCGAAGCCATCGCCCACCTGAATTACCTGCAGCACGCCGGAAAAATGCAGCGCATCGAAGAGAACGGCCTGGTCCGTTTTGTCAGCAACTAGCCCGAGGAGTCGCCATGTCCGCACCAGAAACCCCCGCTTTGCCCGATCCCAAGGAAATCGCCAGGACCTACGCCGAGGTCGCCCAGCGCGCCTCGAACCTGATCACGGCGCACACCAAGCGCCAGATGAAGAAGGGCATTTCCGCGCCGGCCGACGAACTGGGCATCGCGCAGGCCTTCATGGACATGATGGCGCAGATGCTGGCCAACCCCTACAAGCTGGCGCAGGCGCAGATGAACCTGGTGTGGGACTATTTTTCGCTGTGGCAGCACTCGATGCTGCGCTCGATGGGCATGGAGGGCGCGCCGGTGGCGGCGCCGAAGAAGGGCGACAACCGCTTCAAGGACGCGCACTGGGAAGAGCACTTCCTGTTCGACTTCATCAAGCAGAGCTACCTGATCAGCGCCCGCCACATCCACGACGCCGTCAGCAACGTGGAAGGCCTGGAAGACATCTCGAAGAAGAAGGTGAATTTCTTCACCCGCCAGTTCATCGACGCGCTGTCGCCCTCCAACTTCGCCGCGACCAATCCCGAGGTGCTGCGCGAGACGGTCAAGACCCACGGCCAGAACCTGCTCAAGGGTTTCAACAACCTGCTGCGCGACATCGAGGAAGGCGACGGCCAGCTGCGCGTCAAGATGACCGATCCCTCCGCCTTCGAGATGGGCAAGAACGTCGCCACGGCCAAGGGCAAGGTGGTGTTCCAGAACGAGATGATCCAGCTGATCCAGTTCAACCCGAGCACGAAGGAACAGTACAAGCGGCCGTTGCTGATCGTCCCGCCCTGGATCAACAAGTACTACATCCTCGACCTGCGCGAGAGCAATTCCTGGATCAAGTGGTGCACCGACCAGGGCCACAGCGTGTTCGTCATCTCCTGGGTCAATCCGGATGCGAAACTGGCCGAGAAAACCTTCGAAGACTACGTCGCGGAAGGCTCGCTGGCGGCCATCGACGCCGTGTGCCAGCAGACCGGCGAGAAGGAACTGAACCTGATCGGCTACTGCCTCGGCGGCACCCTGCTCGGCTCCACCATGGGCTACATGGCGGCCAAGAAGGACAAGCGCGTCGCTTCGGCGACCTTCTTCGTTGCCCTGCTCGACTTCTCGGTTCCCGGCGAACTCGGCGTCTTCATCGACGAGGGCCAGATTGCAAGCCTGGAAAAGAAAATGGAGCAACGCGGCTACCTCGAAGGCTCGGAAATGGCCGGCACCTTCAACATGCTGCGTTCCAACGACCTGATCTGGTCCTTCGTGGTCAACAACTACCTGATGGGCAAGGACCCCTTCCCCTTCGACCTGCTGTACTGGAATTCCGATTCCACGCGCATGCCCTACAAGATGCACAGCTACTACCTGCGCAACATGTACCTCGACAACAAGCTGCGCGAACCCGGCGGCATCACCCTGCTCGACACGCCGATCGACCTCGCCAAGGTCAAGACGCCGTGCTACTTCATTTCCACCATCGAAGACCACATCGCACCCTGGCGCGGCACCTATCTCGGCGCCACCGCGCTGGGCGGCCCGATACGGTTCGTCCTCGGCGGTTCGGGCCACATCGCCGGCATCGTCAATCCGCCGTCGGCCAACAAGTACGGCTACTGGACCAACGAGGCGAAGGCGTTTCCGGAAACCCCGGACGCGTGGTTCGAGGGCGCCAAACAGAACGAAGGCTCCTGGTGGCCTGACTGGCAGAAGTGGGTCACCGGCCTCGACTCTGCCCGCGTGCCGGCCCGCGACCCAGCCAAGGGCAAGCTCAAGGTGCTGGAAGACGCGCCGGGCTCTTTCGTCAAGTTCCGCCTGGATTCGCAAAAGAAGGCGAAGTGACGGCTGTTGCTCCGAATCCCTGTGGGGCCGACTTCAGTCGGCCAGGCATTGGATTGCCCGACTGAAGTCGGCCCCACAATCCAGGCAATGGAGCAAGCTTCAGCCGGGCCACGGCGCGTGGTACTCGACACCAATGTGCTGGTCTCGCTCTACGTCTTCGCCGACAGCCGCTTCGCCCCGCTGCGGGCGCGGATCGAACGCGGCGAGTGGCAGGCGATCACCAACGAGCCCTGCTTCGGCGAGTTCCGCCGCGTGCTGGGCTATCCGCTGTTCGCGCTGACCGGCGTGCAACAGCAAGGCGCGCTGGCCGCCTATGCCGCAAGCGCCCTGCAGCATCGCGGCGCCGCCCCGGCGACGGCCGCCGCCCTGCCGTACTGCAAGGATCGCGACGACCAGAAATTCCTCGAGCTGGCGCGCGACAGCGCGGCAGACTGGCTGGTCACGGCGGACAAGGCGCTGCTGCGCCTGGCGCGGCGCGACCGGCTGCGCGGCCTGTTCCGCATCCTTACCCCGGAGGCGGCGCTGGAGGAAGCCTGACGCACGCGGCGGAATGAAAAAGTCGGCGCCGGCGCCACGGCGAATCCCGTCACCGAAATCGGTCGCTCCCGGCATGACGGCTTTTCGCATAACATCGCCACAGCCTCCAGGGTTGCCCATCGCCATGTCATCGATT
The DNA here is from genome assembly GCA_020853215.1 of Sulfuritalea sp. Taxonomy (GTDB): domain Bacteria; phylum Pseudomonadota; class Gammaproteobacteria; order Burkholderiales; family Rhodocyclaceae; genus Sulfuritalea. The sequence goes on from JADYZH010000343.1 coordinate 5,052, forward strand.
TCCGGTTCGCAAGGATTCGCCCGTATCGTCCTGTGCCTGTCGCTGTCGCTGGGACCGGCCATGGTGGCGGTCGACGCCGCCGGCGCCGAACCGCGCAAGGCCAGGACGCAAACCACCAAGCCCGCAGCCAAGCCCAAGTCGGCCAAGCCGGTCAAACCACCCGCCACGAAACAGAAAGCGCGGGAGGCCGCAGCGGAACAACTTGATGCAGTCACCGAACTCGAGATCATCAACGGCGAGGCGCTTGCCCTGAACCGGGCGCTGGCTGCCGATCCCGACAACGCGGAGATCCGACAAAAGCTTGCCCTGCTCGCACTGCGCGCGGCGCGCGCCGCGGAGCGCGCGCTCTCGCGCGGCGACGACGAGCTGTTCGCCGCCTATCGCGAACAGTTCCGCAGCCACTTCGCCGCCACCCGTCCGGGCCTCGAAGCCATGGCCGGACGCGGCATTGGCGCCGCCGAGTTCGCCCTCGGCGTGCTCGATCTGCACGGCATGCTTGGCGAACGCGATGTCGCGCGCGCCTGCGCGCACTTCGCCGTAGCGCTCGACAAGGACTTCGGCGGCGCCCGCTACCGCCACGCCCGGTGCATCGAGGAAAAGGAGCCGGAACGCGCCGCGGCTCTGATGCGGGAAGCCGCCGACGGCGGACATGTCGGCGCCATCGAACAACTCGGTCGCATTTGCCTCGAAGCGACCCCGCCCGACGTGGCCTGTGCCCTGGCCCGCCTGGAACGCGCTGCGCGCGAAGGCCGCCTGAGCGCCACCACGCTGCTGGGCTGGATGCAAGCCGAAGGCATCGGCGGCAAGGCGGACCCGGCGCGTGCGGCGGGCTACTACCGCGAGGCCGCCGGGAAGGGCGACACCACGGCACGCAACAACCTCGGCGAGCTTTACGAGCGCGGGCGTGGCGTCGGGCAGGATCTTGCCAAGGCCTTCGACCACTACCTGCTGGCGGCGCTCGCCGGTTTCCCGCCGGCTCAGTTCAACCTCGGCCGGCTCTTCGCCACCGGACAGGGCACCGCCAGAGACCTCGAGCAAGCCCGGCACTGGCTGGGTGAGGCGGCCAAGGCGGGAATTGCCCCGGCGCGGCTGCTGCTCGACCACCTCGACAGGGAAGCGGCGGCAAAATAATTGCGACGTGTCCCGCACCCGTACTCCCGCAAGAAGTTCCACCGGGGGATGCCGCCCCCGCGTCCCACGGAGCTTTGCCTGCCAATACGTCCGCTGCGCGGGCCGGCAAGAAAACGGGCGCCGCGAAGGGCGCCCGATGAAGAACCGCAGGAGAGGGAGGAGGCCCTGCGGGTGCCCCTTGCTCGCGCCAGGGGCGGGGAGACGGATCAGTTGTGGTAGGCCGATTCGCCGTGCGAGGTGATGTCCAGGCCCTCGCGCTCTTCGTCTTCCGGCACGCGCAGGCCGACGACGACATCGACGATCTTGTAGCAGATGAAGGCGACCGTACCGGACCAGATCAGGGTCACGCCGACGCCGGTGACCTGGATCATGACCTGGCCCAGGATGTCGTAGTTGTCCGCGACCTTGTTCGCCACGTAGTCGTAGATGCCGCTGCCGCCCAGGCTGGGCGCGGCGAAGACGCCGGTGAGGATGGCGCCGAGGATGCCGCCGACGCCATGCACGCCGAAGACGTCGAGCGAGTCGTCCGCACCGAGCAGCTTCTTCAGGCCATTCACGCCCCACAGGCAGACCACGCCGGCGGCGAGGCCGATGATCAGGGCGCCGACCACGCCGACGAAGCCGGCCGCCGGGGTGATCGCCACCAGGCCGGCAACCGCGCCGGAGGCCGCACCCAGCATCGAGGGCTTGCCCTTGACCAGCCACTCCGTCACCATCCAGGAGGTCGCCGCCATGGCGGTCGCCAGCCAGGTATTGACGAAGGCCAGCGCCGCCGTGCCGTTGGCTTCCAGCGCCGAACCGGCGTTGAAGCCGAACCAGCCGAACCACAGCAGCGAGGCGCCAATCATGGTCATGGTCAGCGAGTGCGGCGCCATCGAGTCCTTGCCGTAGCCGACGCGCTTGCCGACCAGGTAGGCGCCGATCAGGCCAGCGATGGCGGCATTGATATGCACCACGGTGCCGCCGGCGAAGTCGAGCGCGCCCTTCTGGAACAGGTAGCCGGCGGTGGCCGTGGCCTTCTCCGCGGCCTCGGCCGTGGTGTAGGCATCCGGGCCGGTCCAGTACCAGACCATGTGCGTCATCGGCAGGTAGGAGAGGCTGAACCACAGCACCATGAACAGCAGCACCGCGGAGAACCGGATGCGCTCGGCGAAGGCGCCGACGATCAGGCCGCAGGTGATGGCCGCGAAAGCGCCCTGGAAGGCGACGAAGATCAGTTCGGAGACGACCACGCCCTTGCTGAAAGTGGCGGCCACCGAATCCGGCGTGATGCCCTTGAGGAACAGCTTGTCGAGGCTGCCGAAGAAGGCATTGCCCTCGGTGAAGGCCACGCTGTAGCCATACACGGCCCACAGCACGCTGATCACCGAGAAGGTGACGAACACCTGCATCAGCACCGAGAGCATGTTCTTGCTGCGCACCAGGCCGCCGTAGAACAGCGCGAGGCCGGGGATGCTCATCAGGATGACGAAGGCCGTGGCGACCATCAGCCAGGCGTTGTCGCCGCGGTTGGGCACCGGTGCCGGTGCCGACGCCGCCGCGGCCGCCGCGGGGGCGGTGGGAGCAGCAGCGGCCGCCGGAGCGGCGGCTTCCGCCGCCGCGGGCTTGTCGTCGGCGGCCCAGGCGCTGGAGGCGCCGCCGCCGATGCCGATGGCCAGGGCCGTCAGCAGGGTTGCGAATAGGCGTTTCATTCTGGCTCTCCCTTAAAGGGCTTCCTCACCGGTTTCGCCGGTGCGGATGCGGATGACTTGTTCGACGTCGAAGACGAAAATCTTGCCGTCGCCGATCTTGCCGGTGCTGGCTGCCTTTTCGATGGTTTCGATGACCTGGTCCACCAGGTCGTCGCGGATGGCGGCTTCGACCTTGACCTTGGGCAGGAAGTCGACGACGTATTCGGCGCCGCGATAGAGCTCGGTATGACCTTTCTGCCGGCCGAACCCCTTGACCTCGGTGACGGTGATCCCCTGCACGCCGACGGCGGCGAGGGCCTCGCGTACCTCGTCAAGCTTGAACGGCTTGATGATGGCGGTGACGAGTTTCATGGCTGGTTCCTTTGCAATTTTGAGGAGGTTGGGTAAGTCTTGAAACATCCCGCCGGTGCCGGCCGGGTCGCCGGCGGGGTTGGTTCAGATGCCTAGAACGATTTGCTGACGGAGACCACGGCGGTGCCGCGCCCGGCATCCTTGGTGTCGTTGCCGCTGCTGTTGGCGAAACAGTAGAACTGGCCCTTGTTGCAGCTGCCATCGGCGTTGGTATCGATGTAGGACAGGCCGAACACCCAGCCGTTGATGTCCTTGGTCACGCCGATCTTCCAGTCCGTGTAGCTGGCGTTGCGCATGTTGTCGAAATCGAGATAGCCGACGTGGCCATTGACGCCCCAGCCATTGCCCAGATCGTAGTTGGCGGCCAGGTCGAGGTAGCTGCTGCCGTCGGTGTCCGGCGCCGAGAAGTAGTCGTCCACCGAGTAGAAGTACTTCGCGGAAAGGAATTTCCAGGTCGCGCCGACATAGAGTTCGGTATTGCTGACGCCACCCGAGTGAACCTTGCCGGATTTGTTGTTGGCCGGCGAAAACAGCGTCCCGACGCCGGCATCGCTGCCGGGGTAGTAGTAGTAGATCGCGCCGACATCGATGCCGAAATCACCGACGCTGAACTTGTAACCGCCGTAGAAATCCATCTCGAGGTTGGCATCCGGGAAGCCGGCGCCTTCGCTGACGTTCGAGTTCCAGTTGCCGAGGTAGATGCCGCTGGAATGGCTGTAATCGATGCCGCCCTGCAGGGCCGGCTTGCCGAAGGTCTGGTCGATGCCGCGGAAACGGTAGCTGGAATAGATGCCGAGGTTGCCGGCGAGCGTATGCGGGCTGGCCGGCGCGGCAGCATCCTTGGACGGGTCGCCGGTCTGGGCGACGGCAGGCAGTGCGAACAGGCCGGCAACGGCGGCGGCGATGAGGGTCTTGCGCATGGTGGTGCTCCTGGAAGGATTGGGGAAAACTACAGGCTCCTCTATGCAGGGACTGTGCCAGAAGATTTTTCATCGATTTTTCATCAAGTTGCGCGCACCATGCGGCGCAGCATCGACAAGCCCGCACCAAACCAAGCCAAAAACACCCGGCAGCGCACCGCCATGGTGCAAGCTCGCCGGCCACCGGGACCCGGAATAGCGCTGTGCTAGACTTTGGTTTATGCCGCTACGCTTAACGCGGATGAACCAAGCGTCAGCCTTCACTGAAACAAGAAGACGTTTTCCCGACTTCCAAAAAACGCCAACATCATGCTGAATCCCAAGTTGCTCGATGAAATGTCCGCCCGCGTGTCGTCGCTGCTGGCCGCGACGCCGGCCGGCGAGATCGAAAAAAACCTGCGCGCGGCGCTGGCCGGCGCGTTTGCCAGGCTGGACCTGGTGACCCGGGAAGAATTCGACGTGCAGCGCGAAGTCCTCGCCCGCACCCGGGCAAAGCTCGAAGCGCTGGAAGCGCGCGCCGCGGAACTGGAAGCCCGCAGCCGGAAATCCCCGCCCGACCCGGCGCCCGGTTCTTAACACCGCCCCCGATGACGCTCGCCGTTCTCCGCTCGCGGGCGCTGGCGGGCCTTGCGGCCCCGGAAGTCACGGTCGAAGTCCATCTCGCCGCCGGCCTGCCTTCCTTCACCCTGGTCGGCCTGCCCGACACCGAAGTCAAGGAAGCCCGCGACCGCGTGCGCGCCGCGATCCAGAACTGCGGCTTCGAGTTCCCGCAGCGGCGCATCACCGTGAACCTCGCCCCGGCCGACCTGCCGAAGGAATCCGGCCGTTTCGACCTGCCGATCGCGCTCGGCATCCTGGTCGCCTCGGAACAGATCAAGGCGCCCGGGCTGGATGCCCACGAATTCGCCGGCGAACTCGCGCTCTCCGGCGACCTGCGCGCGGTGCGCGGCACGCTCGCCATGTGCGCTGCGATCCGCCACGAAGCCGGACCACGGTACGACACCGGGCACGCCACCGGGCACAACGCCGCGCGCGCCTTCGTCCTGCCTCTCGAAAGCGCGCCGGAAGCCGCGCTGATCGAAGGCATGGAAATCCTGCCGGCGCAGAACCTGCTGCAGGTCTGCGCCCACCTCGCCGGGCGCGAAATGCTGGCGCCCTTCGCCGTGCCGCCGGCGCCGACTTTTGCCCGCTACCCCGACCTGGCCGAGGTCAAGGGCCAGGCCCAGGCCAAGCGCGCGCTCGAAGTCGCCGCCGCGGGCGGGCATTCGATCCTGATGAGCGGCCCGCCCGGCGCCGGCAAATCGATGCTGGCGCAGCGCCTGCCCGGCCTGCTGCCGCCGATGACCCATGCCGAGGCGCTGGAATCCGCCGCCGTGCATTCGCTGGCCGGAACCTTCCGTCTCGCGCACTGGAACCAGCGCCCGTTTCGCGCCCCGCACCATTCGGCATCGAGCGCCGCGCTGGTCGGCGGCGGCGGCACGCCGCGTCCCGGCGAGATTTCGCTGGCGCACAACGGCACGCTGTTCCTCGACGAACTGCCCGAGTTCCAGCGCGGCGTGCTGGAAGCCCTGCGCGAGCCGCTGGAAACCGGCCACATCCACATCGCCCGCGCCGCCCGCCGCGCCGAATTCCCGGCGCGCTTCCAGCTCGTGGCGGCGATGAACCCCTGCCCCTGCGGCTGGCTCGGCCATCCCGCCGGCAAGTGCCGCTGCACGCCGGACCAGGTCGCGCGCTATCGCGGCAAGCTGTCCGGCCCGCTGCTCGACCGCATCGACCTGATGCTCGACGTGCCGGCGGTCGACGAGGCCGACCTTTCCGCGCGCGGCGACGGCGAATCCTCGGCCACCGTGCGCGACCGCGTCAGCACCGCGCGCGCCGCGCAGATCGCCCGCCAGGGCAAGCCGAATGCGCAGCTCGGGCCCGATGACGTCGACCTCCATGCCTGCCCCGACGCGGCCGGCGCGCAACTGCTGAAGCAGGCCATGGCGCGCCTGTCGCTCACCGCGCGGGCTTATCATCGCATCCTCAAAGTCGCGCGCAGCATCGCCGACCTGGCCGGCGCGGCGCAGGTCAATGCATCGCACGTGGCCGAAGCCATCCACTACCGGCGCGGACTCGCCGAACAGGAACGCCAATGAAATACCGCATCATCCCCGTCACCCCCTTCGAGCAGAACTGCACCCTGCTCTGGTGCAGCGAAACCATGCAGGGCGCCTTCGTCGATCCCGGCGGCGACATCGACCTGCTGGTGGATACCGCCGCGCGGCTCGGCGTCCGGGTCGAGAAGATCCTGCTCACCCACGGCCACATCGACCATGCCGGCGGCGCCGGCGAACTGGCGCAGCGCCTCGGCGTGCCGATCGAAGGCCCGCAGCGCGAGGAAAGCTTCTGGATCGACCAGCTCGTCGCGCAAAGCCGCAGCTTCGGCTTCCCGCCGGCGCAGCCCTTCACCCCCACGCGCTGGCTGGAAGACGGCGACACCGTCACGGTCGGCAGGGAAACCCTGCGGGTGCTGTACACCCCCGGCCACACGCCGGGGCATGTGGTGTTCTTCCACGCGCCGTCGAAGCTGGCCCTGGTCGGCGACGTGCTGTTCGCCGGCAGCATCGGCCGCACCGATTTTCCGCGCGGCGACTACCAGACCCTGATCGATTCGATCAGGGGCAAGCTCTGGCCGCTGGGCGACGATGTCGAATTCATTTCCGGCCACGGCCCGATGTCCACCTTCGGCCGCGAGCGGCGCAGCAACCCATTCGTCGGCGACGGCGCCTGACCGTCCCGATCACATCCGGTTTTTTCAGTCGAAAGGGAAAACAGCCATGAGCATAGCCTCCGAATTCAAGGAATTCGCCATGAAGGGAAATGTCGTCGACCTCGCGGTCGGCGTCATCATCGGCGCGGCGTTCGGCAAGATCGTCGACTCGCTGGTCAAGGACCTGATCATGCCGATCATCGGCCGGGTGATCGGCGGGCTGGATTTCTCCAGCTACTTCATCCTGCTGGCCAACCCGCCGGCCGACTACAAGGGCGCCATGACCTACGACGCGCTGACCAAGGCCGGCGTGCCGCTGTTCGCCTACGGCAACTTCATCACCGTGGCGATCAACTTCATCATCCTGGCCTTCGTCATCTTCATGATGGTCAAGCAGATCAACCGGCTGAAGAAAGAAGCGCCGCCCCCGGCGCCGGCGCCCACGGCCGAGGACGTGCTGCTGCTGCGCGAGATCCGCGACGCGCTGAAGAAATAGGTCGCGGGCGGCATTCGCCAGGGATACCGTCTCCGGCCAAGCCGGAGACATAACTTTTCCGCCGTCTGCTTACCCCAGCCCCTCCCCGGCCCCTTGAAGGAGAGGGAGCGCGCCGCGGCGCTGTGGCACAATTGTCCGCACCCCCCGCCGCGCCACCGCGCACAGAAAAAAGAACAACATGACTGTCCGCAATCTCGAATTCCTCTTCCATCCCAGGTCGGTCGCCGTGGTCGCCGAGCCGGCCGAGCAGGGCTGCTATGCCGACGTGGTGCTGCGCAACCTGGCGGCGGGCGGATTTTCCGGCACGGTGACGCCGGTGGCGGCGAAGAAGCATTCGCTGTTCGGCATCGGCACCCACGTCCATCTTTCGGAACTGGCCAAGGCGCCCGACCTCGCCGTGGTTTGCGCGCCGCTGCGCGACGTGGCCGGCATCGTCGCCGAACTGGGCAAGCGCGGCACGCGCGCCGTGATCGTCGGGCCGTCGCTGCGCGAGAAGCTGGGCGAAGCCCAGGTGGCCGCGGCGCGCAAGGCCATCCTCGACGCGGCGCGGCCCAGGCTGGTGCGGGTGCTCGGCCCCGGCAGCGGCGGCCTGGTGGTGCCGTCCGGCCGCCTCAATGCCAGCGTCGCGCCGGTGATGGCCGGGCGCGGCAAGATCGCGCTGGTGGTGCAGTCGGCGGCCATCGCCGCGGCGGCGCTGGACCACGCGGCGGGCAAGGGCATCGGCTTCTCCGCCGTGGTGCACCTCGGCGCCGGGCTGGACGTCGACCTCGCCGACGTGCTCGACTGGCTGGCGGAAGACCCGGAGACCGAGGCCATCCTGGTTCAGTTCGAAACGGCGCCGGCGGGGCGCAAGTTCATGTCGGCGGCGCGCGCCGCGGCGCGCAACAAACCGGTGGTGGCGATGCGCGGCGCGCACCTCGACAGCCGCGCCGGAAAAGCCGGCCCCTTGTGCAGCGACGACGTCTATGAGGCCGCGCTGCGCCGCGCCGGCTGGATCCGCATCGACGCGCTGGACGACCTGTTCGACGCCGCCGAGGCCATGGCGCGGGTGCGCCCGCTGCGCGGTGAGCGCCTCGCCATCGTCGGCAACGGCCGGGGCCTGGGCCGCATCGCCGCCGGCGCGCTGCTGAAATTCGGCGGCAGCCTGGCCCGGCTCGGCCCGGAAACCGCGCAGAAGCTCGCCGGGCTGATGCGCACCGGCGCGCCGCCGGGCAACCCGCTGGCGCTGCCGCCCGACCTGAGCCCCGCCCACTGGACCGCCGCGCTCGACGCGCTGGCCGCGGACCAGGGCATCGACGCCGTGCTCACCGTGTATTCGCCCTCGCCCTTCGCTTCGGGCACCGAGGTCGCCGCGGCGATCGGCGCCGCGGCGGCGCAGACCGCCAAGAACATCTTCAGCTGCTGGGTCGGCGGCAGCGCGATGCGGGAAGCGCAGCAGGTGGCCGCCGCGAAGGGATTGCTGGCGCACGACTCGCCGGAAAAGGCCATCGGGGTCTTCCTCGGCATCGTCAATTACGAGCGCAACCGCGAGCTGCTGCTGCAGATGCCGCCCTCGGTGACCGAGGAATTCGTCCCCGACCTCGATGGCGCCCGCGCCGCCGTGGCCGAGGCGCTCGCCGCCGGCGCCCGCGTGCTGCCGCCGCGCGGCGCGCGCCAGCTGCTGCTGGCCTACGGCATCGAATCCGGGGACGCCGTGGCGGCGGGCAACATCGACGCCGCGATCGACGCCGCCGACGCCGCCGGCTATCCGGTCGACATCGCGCTGGCGCTGGCCAGCGATGCCGGGCACACGCTGCTGGCGCGCGAGCTGCGTTCGCCGGAAGACATCCGCATCGCCGTGCGTGGCCTGCGCGCCCGCGCCCGCGCCGAATTTCCCGGCGTGCGCGTCGGCGGCTACCGCCTGCGGCCCAGCGTCGCGCGCAGCGGCCTGCCGCCGCTGCGCCTGGGCGTCGCCGACGACGCCGTGTTCGGGCCGGTGATCTACCTCGGCGCATCCGGCGGCGACCCCCGCGACAACGTGGTGGCCCTGCCGCCGCTCAACCGGCGCCTGGCGATGGACCTCGTCACCCGCGGCGGCTTCGCCCGCGAGGCCGCCGAGGAAGAGCGCGAAGCCCTGGAGACCGGGCTGGCGACGGTGCTGGTGCGGCTGTCGCAACTGCTCACCGACATCGACGAAGTCACCGCCGTCGAACTCGACCCGATCCACGTCGAAACCAGTGGCGTGGTGGCGCGCGAACGGCACATCCACGTCGAGCCGCGCGGCCGCCACGCCGGCTTCCGCCGCTTCGCCATCCGCCCCTACCCGCGCGAACTCGAACAGCAGATCGACTGGCACGGCAGGAAGCTGCTGATCCGGCCGATCCGGCCCGAGGACGAGACCACGCTGGCCGACCTGATCGCCTCGCTCGACCCCGAGGATTCGCGCATGCGCTTCTTCGGCGCCATGCGCAAGCTGCCGCGCTCGCAGCTGGCGCGCTTTACCCAGATCGACTACGACCGCGAGATCGCGCTGGTGGCCATCGAGCGCGACGCCGGCGGCGTCGAGCGCTCGCTGGGCGAGGCGCGCATGGTGGCCGACCCGGACAACGCGGTGGCCGAGTTCGCCATCCTGGTCGCCTCCGACGTCAAGGGCGGCGGCCTCGGCCGGCGCCTGATGGAAAACCTGATCGAGTGCGCGCGCAACCGCGGCATCGGCGAATTGCGCGGTGAAACCCTGAACGAAAACCAGCGCATGCAGGACCTCGCGCGCAAGCTCGGCTTCACCCTGAAGACCGGCCCCGGCGTGGTCGACATGCGCCTGACGCTGCACCCGCCGGCGGCATAGGCCGCCCGCTTCAGCCCGGCGGCTTCCCCGTGTACATGTGGATGCGGCCGACAAAGGCGATGGCGAGGCAGGTGGCGCCGACGGCCAGCCAGCCGACCCGGTCGTAGCCGGCGATGCGCCCCGAGGCGTCGGCGGCGATCATCGCGCCGCCGATCCAGGAGGCGGTGCCGGAAGCCAGTTGCTGCACGGCGCCGTTCAGCGCGAGGAAGGTGCCGCGCAGGCGCGGCTGCACGGCGGAGGTGACGATTGCCATGGCCGGCACCATGCGTCCCGGCACGAAGATGAAGAACACGGTCGACCAAAACACGGCGGCCCACAGCGCCACCGGCCACAGGTGGGTCTGCACCAGCAGCGGCAGCATCGAGCACAGCGCCATGGCGCGGTAGACGCGCACCTTGCCGTAGCGGTCGGCCAGGCGCCCCACCAGGCGCGAGGTGAAGAAGGTGGCGCAGCCGCCACACAGGTAGACCAGCGGAATGTCCTCCAGGCGGACACCGACATTCGCCGTCAGGTAAATCGTGATGTAGGGAATCACGCAAAAGCCCGAGACCATGATCAGGGCCATGAACAGCAGCGCACGCAAGTGGTTGCGGTCGCGCAGCACCGCCGCCATGGCCGCCAGCGGATGCGCGCGTTCGGTCTCGGAGACGGTGGCCGTCGGCAGGTGCCCGCGCAACTCGGGCAGCAACCTCCAGCCCAGCAGCAAAAAGCCGCAGGCCAGCGCCGCGATGAAAAAGAACGGCGAGCGCCAGCCGAACTGGTTGGCGAGATAGAGCGACAGCGGCACGCCGGCCACGGTCGACAGCGAGAAGGCCGACATCACGGTGCCGCTGGCGCGGCCGCGGCGCTCGAAGGGGATCAGGTCGCCGACCATGGTCTGCACCATCGAGCCGAGCACGCCGCCGAAGGCGCCCGCCGTGCCGCGCGCAATCAGCAGCGTCCAGTAACCCGGCGCCAGGCCGCAGGCCAGGGTGGCCACCGCGAACAGGGCGAACATGGCCAGCAGCAGGCGCTTGCGCTCGAAGCGGTCGACGAAGGTCGCCGCCAGCAGGCCGGTGCAGGCCGCGGAAAAGGTGTAGGACGACACCAGCAGGCCGAACTCGCGGGTGCCGACGCCGAATTCCCGCATCAATATCGGGCCCAGCGGCATCATGATCATGAAGTCGAGGATGTGCGCGAACTGGATGCCGGCCAGCGTCACCAGCAGCGCGCGTTCGCGCGCCGGGTCGAGGGGCGGGGGGGATGGGGCAGGGTTCATGGCGGGGCCGGGGCGCTGCCGCAAAAAGTCGGCGGCGGCGGCACGGCGGCTGTTGCGGGCGTGAAATAGTACCTTGTCGCGGCCCATTGCTTGCCATATAAAGCAAGCGTTGATTCTGAAACAAGGCAAACCCGCCGAAAGGTGGAGACGCAAAATCACCGGCCTACAGGGCGCCAAACCCGGCGCCCCAGGGCAGCGGGATCACCAGGAGATCGATATGGCCACGTCCGTCAGCCCCTTCCCCGACGTCGTAACACCGCCATCAGGGAACGTCCCCCCCCACGCACCACGAACGGCCGCCGCGAACGCGCCAACAGCCGCCAAGGCGCCGCCGCCCGCCGCCGGGACCGAGCAGAAGCCCGCCTTCCTCGACGCCGCCGAATGCGCCGCCTGGCTGGCGCGGGTGCCGCTGGCGAATGTTTCGCTGGCGCAGCCGATGCTGCTGCGCCAGCTCAATCTACTGCACCGCCATGAGCTGCTACCCGGCGAGCGCGCCGCCATCCTCGAAGCCCTGCGCCGCCCCGTCATCGAGGTGCAGGCGGATGCGGCGAACATTTTTGCGGGCCGGCCGCTGCCCCTGGCACCGCCCGAGCAGGCCGCCCTGGAACGCACACTGGACCTCTGGCGGATGTTGGCGCAGGGCTACCAGCGTTGCTTCTTCTCCGTGTGCGATGAAAAAATCGAGCGCAGCCGGAACGTGCCGGCCCTGCGCGCCCTGCTGGCCCAGCGTACCCTCGCGGCGTTTGCCGACTGGCAGGTGGACCTGTGCCGCGGCGAGGAGCTGCCCGACGCAGCCTACTGGCAACAGTTGCACCGGATCTTTGCCGCCGCGGAACGCCTCGGTGTCGCATCGGTTGCCGTCAGCGATCCAGTGCGCCACGGTGCCACGCCGACCAGCGCGCTGGCCGCCTACGCCGAATGCAACCTGTTGTGCACCACCAGCCCCTACGAACTGCCGCCGCGGCACATGGTCTGGGTCGCCCGCTGGGCGCGGCGTTGGGGCGCCAAGCTGGATCTGCTCACGGCGCCGCCGGAAGACATCCGCAACCGCGCCGTGCCGCTGTGGGTGGACCTCGACTCCGATCGCCCACCGAGCCATGCGCCGCAGCCGGAGGGCAACGGCCGCTGGCTGGAAACCACGGAGCTGCGGAAAAGCCTGGCAGCCCGCATCGCCCTGCTGGAGCAGGGCCGCGCCCCAGCAAAACTCCAGCTGGGCGACGACGTCACCCAGCCGGCTGCGGCGCAGTTGCTGCAGCGGGTGTTGCAGCGCTGGTGCGAGGGCGGCGCCAAACGGTGCGAAGAGCGCCGCGCCGGCACCGGTGCCTGTCGTGTCGTGGCCGGCTTCGCGGCGGTGCACTTCCAGCTCAGCGGGCGCCAGGCATTCCGCGCGCCCTCGCGCGACGACGCCGCGCTGCGCCGCGAACGGGAGGAGTTCGAAACCTTCGGCGAGCGCCGCCATACCCTGCAAACCGATTTCGGCCAGGATGATTTGCAGGTCGAAAACTGGCTGGTGACGGACGACTGGCAGATGGTCAACGAATCGGCGACCGGGCTCTGCCTGGCGCGTCCGCTGCGCGAAGGCGTGCGCATTGGTGCCGGCATGCTGACCGCCGTCAAGATCGGCAGCAGCGAGCGCTTCATGCTGGCCTGCGTGCGCTGGGCCCTGCGCGGCACGGACGACATGCTGCAGGCCGGCATCCAACTGTTTCCCGGCGAGGCGCGCGCCGTGGCGATTCGCGTCATCGATCCGGAGGAAACAACCGCCACCTGGCGCAAAGGCCTGCTGCTGCCCGAAATCCCCGCGCTGCGGGTACCGACCAGCCTGGTGGTTCCGGCCGGTACCTTCAAGCTGGAGCGTCGCGTCCAGGTCATGATCGATCACCAGCCCCGGATGGTGAAGCTGTTCCGCGTCCTCGAGCGTGGCAGCGAATACGAGCGCTGCAGCCTCTACGCCGGCGACTGAGATCGTTGCGTGGAAACCCGGCGCTGGGTGTAGCGGGGAACTCGCGGAGCTCTGCTCCGCGTCCGCGCAGCCGGCCGGCTGTTCAAAGCCGGTCGTGGCAATGACGGCGATTCAGGCAAGTTGCCGGCGCAGCGCGGCCAGGTAGCGCAGACCGGCGATCGCCCGGCTGCCATACCAGGACACCATTTCGCCGTCGATGCGGATGACCGGCCGTTGCGCCAGGCGGCAGACTTCGGCCAGATCCCTGTCGCTGAAGGCATAGGGTTCCGAGGGCAGCAGCACGCGCGCGACGCCGGCCAGCCAGGGCGCATCCCAGGCGAATTCCGGATAGCGTACCGACGCCTGTTGCGGCAGGGTGTCCCAGCCCGCGGCGGCGAGCATGGCGGCGATGTAGGTGTCGCGCCGCACCGTCATCCAGGGCCCGCGCCAGATCGGATACAGCACGGCTTCGCGCGGCAGCGTCGCCGCCAGCGCGGCGAGTTCTGCGCGGGCCGCCGCGAAGTCCGCGGCGAGCCGGGCGGCTTCGGCATCGCGGTCGAAGACGCCGCCGAGCAGCGCGTAAAGCGCCAGGTTGTCGTCCACGCCTCGCGGATGCACGACAACGACATGCGGCACGAATTCCATGATTTCCTCGACGGCGTCGCGGCGGTTTTCGTCGATGTCGGCGATCAGGTGGGTCGGCGCCAGCTTTCGGATCACATCGAGCTTGGCGTCCTTGGTGCCGCCGACCTTGGCCACCCCGCGCAGCGCTGCGCGCGGATGGATGCAGAAGCCGGTGCGGCCGACCAGGCATTCGACCAGACCGAGGTCGCAGACGAGTTCGGTCAGGCTCGGCACCAGGCTGACGATGCGCGGCACGCCGGCAAAGCGCCGGTGCTGGCGGCCGAGCGCATCGATCAACGACTTA
>JADYZH010000344.1 GCA_020853215.1 Sulfuritalea sp.
CGCCGCGGAGCGCGAGGCGGCCGAGAAGCTGGCGCGCGAGGAGAACTTCAACGACGAGGGTTTCGACGACTGAGAATGGTCAGGATGCCTCGGCGAGGAATTTCCCAAGCGCCCTGTCTTCCTCGGCAATGTGGTCGGTGAGCCAGGTGCGCAGGAATTCGACGGTTTCCTTGTCCGACCCGATGGTTCCCTTTTCCAGCTTCGTCTGCAGCGAGAACAGGGTTTCGAACAACCCGACGTGAATATCCCGGTGGCGATCGAGTTCGGGATAGCCGCGTTCGGCCATGATCCGTTCCTCGTGCTGGAAATGCTCCTCGGCGTACCTGACCAGCTCGTTGAGCACTTGCAGGATGTCGCGGCGGTCGCGGTCCTGCATGTAGGTGAAGTGAAAGTTGTTGATCAGGTCGAACAGACGGCAGTGCTCGCGGTCAATGTGGGCGTCGCCGATCCGGTAGCTGTCGTTCCAGTGAGCAGGGCCATTGAACTACTTTCCTCGTTCAGCCACGCGCTGCGGGCCTCCGCCGAACAGCGGGAAGAAATCCCGGTCTGTCTTGAAGAGGTGGCGCGCCACCACGTCGCCGGCGAGGAACTCGATCATGCCGCCGAGGCCGGCGCCGCCCGAGGCCACGGTGCTGCGCAGGTCGCGCGCGCGCCCCAGCAAGCCGGCATGGGCGCGCCGGTGCGCGTCGAGCCCGGCATAGCCGCGCTGCGCCAGCAGCGCTTCCTCGTTGGCGAAGTGTGCGGCGATGTGCGCTAGCAGTGAATCGTAGGCGCGGACGACACCGGCGAATTCCTCGCCGCCGGCGAGGAAGGCATCGATCAACTCGTTGGCCAGCCTGAACAGCTCGCGGTGCTCGCCGTCGATGGCCGGTTCGCCGCACTCGTAGGCCTCCTGCCAGACAAGATGAAGGGCGGCCCGGCCGTGGCTGGCGGCCCACAGGTCGGAGTTGCCGCGGGCGTCGGCGTGCACCGCATTGCGGCCGTTGCGCTTGGCGGCGTAGAGCATCCCGTCGGCGCGCCGGAACCAGCTGTCGGCGCTTTCGCTGTCGGCGTGTTCAGCCACGCCCAGGCTGACCGTCAGGGACCCGTCTACAGGGAAGCGATGACTCGCTACGCTGCCGCGCAGGGATTCCGCCAGCTGGACTGCGCCGCGGTGCCCGGTGGAGGGGGCGAGTACGGCGAACTCCTCGCCGCCCCAGCGGAACAGCGCGTCCGAGGAGCGGATCGCCGAGTTGGCGAGGAGGGCGATCTCGCGCAGCACCTTGTCTCCGGCCTGGTGGCCGAATTCGTCGTTGATGCGCTTGAAATGGTCGATGTCGAAGAGGATCAGCGAGAGCGGCTGCTTGTGGCGCAGGCTGCGGTCGAGCTCCTTTTCGATGACGTGATCGAAATGGGCCCGGTTCCAAAGGCCGGTGAGCGCATCGGTGGACACCCGGTTGTCCAGTTCGGACACCCGTTGGAACAACTCGAGCCGAGTTGTGCAGTGTTCGGGTGTTGCGCACTGTCCGGGGGCTGGGGACGGTGTGTTTTCGTGCGGCATGATGAGCCTGTTCACGTCCTTTTCCGCAATGTCTTGAATATGCAGCATGGCTGCACCCATTTGCAAGCGCCGTGCGCGGGAAATTTCCGGTATGCTTTTAAATAATGAGGTTTAAATGAACTCCCCTGCCGCCATTGCGCCTGAGTTGGCGCGCATCGAAAGCGAGCCGTTTTACCAGCCCGTCGGCGACGAGGTGGCCCTCTTCGAGTCGGCCCATCGCCGCCGCCTGCCGGTGCTGCTGAAGGGACCGACCGGCTGCGGCAAGACGCGCTTCGTCGAATACATGGCCTGGCGTCTGAAGCGGCCGCTGGTCACCGTGGCCTGCCACGACGACCTCACCACCGCCGACCTCGTCGGCCGTTACCTCATCGTCGGCAGCGAGACGGTGTGGGTGGACGGCCCGCTTGCCGCCGCCGTGCGCGCCGGCGCCCTCTGCTACCTGGACGAGGTCGTCGAGGCGCGCAAGGACACCACGGTAGTGATCCACCCGCTCGCCGACAACCGCCGCATGCTGGCCATCGACAAGCGTGGCGAACTGCTCGCCGCGCCCGACGACTTCATGCTGGTGATCTCCTACAACCCCGGCTACCAGAGCGTGCTGAAGGAGATCAAGCCGTCCACGCGCCAGCGCTTCGTCGCCCTGGAGTTCGACTACCCCGAGGCCGCCGTCGAGGCCGGCATCGTCGGCCGGGAGGGCGGCGTCGATGCCGACACCGCGCGGCGCCTGGTCAAACTCGGCGAGCTGACGCGCAACCTGAAGGGCGCCGGACTGGACGAAGGCGCCAGCACGCGCCTGCTGGTGCATGCTGCCCAGCTGATCGCCGATGGCGTCGAGCCTGTGGCGGCCTGCACCGCGGCGATCGCGCGCGCGCTCAGCGACGACCCCGAGATGAAGGGGGTGCTGGACGATCTCGTCAGGGCGGTTTTTTGATCGATCGGCGATAGGGTATCCTTGCGTCGATGAAAC
>JADYZH010000345.1 GCA_020853215.1 Sulfuritalea sp.
GTGCGTCACCGCACGCGGTGTGAATCACGATTACCGATTGCGGCTACCCAAAAGTAGAGTTGGCTGTCTTCCGGAGCGGGCTATCCCAGCGTCGCCACCATGTCGATTTTCGTGGCAACAGACCTGACGACCTTCTGGATGCCATGCCCCGGATTAGCCAAGCGTTGCGAGACAACCAGGCCGACTTTTTCCAGCAGGCCCACATCCTTTGTGATTGCAGAGCGATTGCGGTGCAGGCGCTGAGTCAATTCGTTGATCGTCTTCGGTTCATGCATGACCTCAAGCATCAGACGGCGGCGTGCCGCCGACAGGACGGTGAACATCCGTTGCGGATCCTCGAAGGCCAAGGTGACCTTGTCTTCGAAAGCCTGGCCGCGATCGGCGCGGCGCGCGGCATCCTTCGCCCGTGCGAAGAAGCCATCCACATCATCGGTACGAACTACGACCTTGGTCATGATTTCCTGCCTCCAGCTGTTTTCACGATCTGCATCCATTCCTGCTGGAACCGCTCCAGTATGGCTTCGTAACTTTCAAACTCGACGGATTCGACCTTGCCCATGAAGTGACGATGGTGGTAGCCATGGGCATTGTCGAAGCCAAGTACGCGACCGTTATCTCTGCGATGGATGGCGTGGTTGATGTACGTCAGGTTGTACCGGGTGATGACGGTTTTGCCATTTTCCTTGTAACCCCAAACCTCACAGTTCAACAACCCGCCACCCGACTTCGGTTTGAGTTCGAAGCGCTCATGTTCGAGCAGGGTTTCTTTGGGTGCCTTGACCATGAGCGGAAAGATATCAGGTGTGCCGAACGATAGCATATCTGGGCATGGAAAGTTTGCCGGGCCCACTGCCTCACGGGATACATTTCTTTACACAGGGAAAGTGGTCAACTTCCTCCCGACCCGTTAAGCTGCCCCATCCCGAGGAGCACCCGATGTTCATCCGAATCCTGCTGGCTGCCGCGCTGATGTTCGCCCAGTCCTGGGCCGCGGCGCAGACCGCGGACGCACCGCCCCGACTCACCCCCGACCAGGCACGCGCCCAGCGCGCCAAGGCCAGGGACATGAAGGAGCAAGCAAGGAAAACCTACGAAGTCGACGTCAAGGCATGCCAGGGCAAGGCCATCGCCATCGGCTGCATGAGTTCCGCCAAGGAGCGGCGCACCGAAACGCTGCAGCAGGCAGATGTGCTCGAACGGGAGGGACGCAACGCAGAACGTGAAGCGTCGCGCCGGGAGGCGGAGGCCAAGGCGGCAAAGCGCGAAGCCGAGGCGGCGAAGCGGCAGGCCAGTGAGCCCGCCGAAGTCGAGCGCTATCGCAGGAACGAAGCCGAGCGAGCCGCCGAGCGCGCGCGGCGGCAGGCCGAGGAACCCGCCGAACTCGAAAGCCGCCGCAGCAAGGTCGCGGCCGAAAAGGCGGCGCGCGAGCGAAAGCTCGAGGCGCAGAAAATGAAGGACGCCAGAGAAGCTGAAGCCGCGGCCGAACGGGCCCGCAAGAAGGCCGAGAAACAGCAACAGCACGCGGAGCGCGTCAGGAAAATCGAAGAACGCAAGCGCGAACACGCGGAGAAGGAGGCGCGGCGCAAGGCCAAGGAGGCGGCAGCCGGGCCGGTCCCCGTCCGGCCAATGAACGCGCAATAGCAGGAAGTCGGCGCCGGCGGCACGGCGCCCTGCCGGCGCAATGTTCGTACTACAATCAGTACCGTTATGCTGGCAACAGGTACTGATATGAATACCCTCACGGTTTCGGAATTGAAGCGTCGTGGCATGGCCGCCATAGAGGATGGTCTGCGTAGCGGCCCGGTACATATCGTCAAACGAAACAAGCCTGCGGCAGTGGTGCTGACCGAGGCTGACTACCAGCGCCTCGCGCATGGCCGGGTAGCCACCCCCAGCGGCGTCACGGTCGTGCAATGGCTGCTGAACCAGCGCCCCGCCGGCAAGCGCAGCAAGGCTCAGATCGACGCCGCCCTCAAGGTCGAGCGCGACTGGTGATTGCCTTCTTCGACGCCAGTACCCTGATCTACCTGATCGAAGGCGCAGAACCGTTCGCCGGCAAGGTACGCAAGGAGCTCGCGGCGGCTGCCAGGAAGCATCCTGATATCGGCGCCGCTGTGAGCCGCCTGTCATGGCTGGAATGCCGGGTCGGGCCAATGAAAGGTAACCGCAGCGCGTCACTGGTGGCCTTCGATGCCTTCTTTTCCCGGACCGATCTGGTTTGGGTGGAACTGACCAGGGATGTTGTCGAACTGGCGGCTGCGATCCGCGTCATGACCGGCCTGAAGACGCCAGACGCGCTGCAGGCGGCGTCGTGCCTCCAGTTGGGCGGCGACCATCTGTTCCTGACCGGAGATAGTGCGTTCAAGCGCGTCGCCGGGCTGAATGTGAAGGTGCTGACATGACCGGCACGGTCGGCTGCCGGCTTATCCATTATTGGTGGGATGGCAGGTGGCAAGTTAATGCCAAGCTGACGGTCGGGGGGCTGTAACAGTCGAGCCGCCGGGCACCACGCGATCCTTATTGCCGCATGAGCCTGCGGGTGGACAACCAGTTGCCAGTGGCGCTGGCTCGCCATCTCGGCGCTCAAGGCTGGGAATGTATTCATGTGCGGGATGTTGGTCTTGACCCGGCCAGCGGTCACAACATCTGGGAATATGAAGCCGGTTCTGCCGTTGATCGGGGATCCCAATGAGCCTGGCCGCGCTGGATAACCTGGTACGCATTGGCCAACTCAAGGCCGAACCACGCAATGTTGCGGAGGTCGGGCGAATGTTGTCAATGGCACGAACCAGCCTTGCCGACGCTCAACTTTCGACCCTCTCCCCGCAAGGGCGGTTTACCAGCGCTTATAACGCCGCGCATGCGGCGGCCTTGACCGCCCTGCGCTGGCACGGGTCGCCAATTGTCCGCCCTCGACGGATTCAATCCAAAAGGCTACCCGGCGGGTAGCGAATCACCGTCATGCTTTCATCCCAACTGCCGGGGTTGTTTTTGAAGCCCCTGCCTTGCTAAATAAACGTAACTTGCGTATAGTGAATCCATGAAAGCACTGTTCGTCGAAATGCCTGCTTTCATCGGACATCGGTCCGATTACCTTGACGATGAGGGGCTTCGCGCCCTGCAGAATGCCTTGCTGGAAAATCCGGAGGCCGGCGATGTAATCGAGGGTACGGGCGGACTACGGAAGGTGCGGCATGCCGATCCAAGGCGCGGTAAGGGTAAGCGTGGCGGGCTGCGGGTGATCTATTACTGGTGGGATAGCAGGCGGCAGATCTGGTTTTCACCCTGTACGACAAGGACGAGCTGGACGATCTGAGCGCAAAGGAAAAGAAGGCGCTCAAGGACATGCTGAAACGCGAACTGGAGGCACGACAATGAAAAAGCGGGACCTGTTTGCCGAGATTGCCGAGGGCTTCGATGCCCTGGCCGAAGAGCGCGCCGGCAAGCGCACGCTGCGCACTTACGAGGTTGAATTGAAGCCGGCGCCGGAGGTCAGTGCAGGCGAACTGCTCGCTCTGCGTGAGCGCCTGCATCTGTCGCGGCCCGTCTTCGCCAGCTATTTGCGCACCAATCCCCGCACTCTCGAAAACTGGGAGCAGGGTAGGGCACGGCCAAACGCCCAGGCCGCTCTGTTGATTCGATTGGTCGAGCGATTCCCGGATACTGTGGAACGCTTGGCGGTAGTTTGATGCCA
>JADYZH010000346.1 GCA_020853215.1 Sulfuritalea sp.
GTGCGCGAGCTGATCCGCGAGCGCCGCTGCAATGCCGAATGGGCCATGGTGCAGCAGATGCAGCTGGTGGTGGACCAGTTCGACGAATTCGAGGATGCCTACCTGCGCGAGCGCAAGAACGACATCGTGCAGGTGGTCGAACGCGTGCTCAAGGTTCTGCAGGGCAAGCAGCGCAAACTGGTGAAGCGCAAGGGGAGCCCCGTCGAGGACGACCTGATCGTGGTGGCCAACGATCTTTCGCCGGCCGACACCCTCCAGTTCAAGACCCTCAAGATCGGCGGTTTCGTCACCGACATGGGCGGCAGCACGTCGCACACGGCGATCGTCGCGCGCAGCCTGGCGATACCAGCGGTAGTCGGCATGCAGCACGCCCGCCCGCTGATCCAGGACGACGACCTGCTGATCGTCGACGGCACGCGCGGCGTGCTGATCGTCGAGCCCACCCCGAACGTGCTGGCCGAGTACCGGCTCAGAAAGACCGAGCTCCTGCTCGAGCGCGCCAAGCTCCAGCGCCTGGTGACGGGTCGGGCGCGCACGCTCGACGGCGAGGATGTCGCGCTGCTCGCCAACATCGAACTGCCGCAGGACGCCGAGCGGGCGACCGAAGTCGGCGCCGACGGCGTCGGCCTGTTCCGCACCGAGTTCCTCTTCATGAACCGCGACGAGCTGCCCGGCGAGGACGAGCAGTTCGAAGCCTACCGCAGCGTGGTCAGGTCGCTGGGCGGACGCCCGGTCACCATCCGCACGCTGGACATCGGCGCCGACAAGGAAGCGCGGGCCCTGCGCAGTCGCACCGGCAACCGTGCCGCGCCCAATCCTGCGCTGGGCCTGCGCGCGATCCGCTTCTGCCTGGCCGAGCCGCAGCTCTTCCTGGTGCAGTTGCGCGCGATCCTGCGCGCCTCGCACCACGGCAGGGTGCGCCTGTTGATCCCGATGCTGGCCCATGCCCAGGAAATCGAACAGGCGCTGAGCCTGATCGAGCTGGCCCGCTTCCAGTTGCGCGAGTCGCGGCAGAAGTTCGACGCAATCGAGGTCGGCGGCATGATCGAGATTCCCGCCGCGGCGCTGGCGCTCGGCCCCTTCCTGCGCCGCCTGGATTTCCTCTCGATCGGCACCAACGACCTGATCCAATACACCCTGGCGATCGACCGCAGCGACGATGCGGTGGCCCACCTCTACGATCCCGTGCATCCGGCCGTGCTCAGGCTGATTGCGCAGACCATCCAGAGCGCGCAGCGGGTCGGCATGCCGGTGGCGGTCTGCGGCGAAATGGCCGGCGACCCGAAGCTGACCCGGCTGCTGGTCGGCATGGGCCTGCGCGAGTTTTCCATGCATCCGGCGCAGCTGCTCGAAGTCAAGCAGCAGGTCATGATGTCCGACACCGCGCAACTCGCGGTGCGCGTCGGCAAGCTGCTGAAGTCCGACGAGCCCGACAAGATCGGCGAACAACTGGAAAAACTATAATCGCGGCATGAGCAAGGTTTCCGCACAAGGCGTCGGCCTGGTTTGCGCGCAGCGCGCGCGATTCGACCAGCCGCTGGAACTGCGCAGCGGCGCGGTGCTGCCCGGTTTCGACCTGGTCTACGAGACCTACGGCACGCTCAATGCCGACGCCTCGAACGCCATCCTGGTCTGCCATGCGCTGTCCGGCCACCATCATGTCGCCGGCTACACCGATGCCGACAACATCGAGCGCACGCTGGGCTGGTGGGACAACATCGTCGGCCCGGGCCGGCCGCTCGACACCGGGCGCTTCTTCATCGTCGGCCTGAACAACCTCGGCGGCTGCCATGGATCCACCGGCCCGAAGTCGATCAACCCGGCCACCGGCAAGCCCTGGGGCGCGGACTTCCCGATGGTGGCGGTGGTGGACTGGGTGCATGCCCAGGCGAAGCTCGCCGACCACCTCGGCATCCGCCAGTGGGCCGCGGTCATGGGCGGCAGCTTGGGCGGCATGCAGGCCCTGCGCTGGACCATCACCTTCCCCGAGCGCGTGCGCCACGCCATCGTCATCGCCACAGCGCCCAACCTCACGGCGGAAAATATCGCCTTCAACGACGTCGCGCGCCAGGCCATCCTGACCGACCCCGATTTCCACGGCGGCCACTACTACGAACACGGCGCCCACCCCTGGCGCGGCCTGCGCCTGGCGCGCATGCTGGGCCACATCACCTACCTCGCTGAGGACCAGATGGCCGAGAAGTTCGGCCGCAAGCGCCGTCCCGAGGCCGGCAGCTACGGCTTCGACGTCGAATTCGAGGTCGAGTCCTACCTGCACTACCAGGGCGACAAGTTCGCTGGCTACTTCGACGCCAATACCTACCTGCTGATGACGCGCGCGCTCGACTACTTCGACCCGGCGCGCGTCGCCGGCGGTGACCTCGCCGCAGCGCTCGCCGTCGCCCGGGCGAAATTCCTCGTCGTCGCATTCTCCAGCGACTGGCGCTTCTCGCCGGACCGTTCGCGCGAGATCGTCAACGCCCTGGTGCATAACGGCCAGGACGTCGCCTACGCGGAGATCGAAAGCGAACATGGCCACGACTCCTTCCTGATGGACGAGCCGCATTACCATGCCATAGTCGACACCTACCTGAAGCGAATCGAGTTGTGAGCGCCGCCCCGGAAAGAGCCGATTTCGACCTGATCGCCAGCTGGGTGCAGCCGGGCGAGCGCGTGCTCGACCTCGGTTGCGGCGATGGTTCCCTGCTCAGGCGCCTGATCGAGGAGCGCGGTGCCAGGGGCTACGGCGTCGAACTCGAAGACGCCGAGGTCCTGGCGGCGATCGGCAACGGCATCAACGTGATCCAGGGCAACCTGGAGCAGGGCCTGGCCGGTTTTGACGACGGCACCTTCAACCATGTCGTGCTTTCGCGCACGCTGCAGACCGTGCGCCACACCGAACGCATCCTCAGCGAAATGCTGCGCGTCGGACGCGAGGCGGTGGTCAGCTTTCCCAACTTCGCCTACTGGAAGAACCGCATGGCGGTGATGGCCGGGCGCATGCCGGTGTCGGAGGACCTGCCCTACGAATGGTTCGACACGCCCAACCTGCGCTTCTTCACCATCCTCGACTTCGAATCGCTGTGCGCCAAGATGGGCCTGGTGATCCGCGAGCGGCAGGTGCTGGACGAAGCCGGGAACCAGGTCACGGAAGAACCCGACTTCCTCGGCAGCCTGGCGGTGTACCGGCTCGGCCGCTGAGGTCGGGCGCGGCGCAACTCAATCCCGGGTTTTTACCTCGCTTGCCGGCGGCGGGGCTGCCGGATCGGGATTATCCGTACCCTCGGGACTGGCGGGGCCGGCAGCCTTGCGCAGGCGCTTTTCTTCCTTCTTGGCTTTCTTGGCAAGATCTCTCTGGCGCTTTTCGAACGAATAATTGGGTTTTGCCATCGGGGACCTCAGTCGGGAAACGGAAAAGGAAGCAATGGCGCAATTGTACGGCAGTCCCCGGGCGATTCTCCATCGCGGTCGCCGGCAGCGGGAGCCGGCGCCCGGCCCGCTATTCGTCGTAGGCGAGCAGCACCACGTCGGCCGCCTGCCGCCGCAGCGGAATCAGCGCCTGGTAGGCCGGCGACGCATGCCAGCCGTCCGCCGCAGCGCGGTCGGGAAAGCGGATCACGACGACGTCCGTATGCGCATGTTCCCCGGCTAGCACCGCCGCACTCCTGCCGCGGAAGACCAGCTCGGCACCCCAGGGCGCCAGTGTGGCCGGAACCCCGCTGCGGTAGGCGTCCCATTTTTCGGCATCCTTGACCTTGATGTGTCCGATGACGTAGGCATTGCCCATGCTGTGGCTCCCGTAAGGCTGAACGTCAGCGTATGGCCATGGCGGCCGTCACGCCGGACGGCGCGCCAGCAGCGCCCAGACGCCGGCGGCGGTGAGCAGCGAACCGCCGGCGAGGTTGAAGCCGCGCTGCGCGCGCGGTGTTGCGAGCATCCTGTGCGCCGCTGCGGCGAACACGGCGTAAAGCGTCGCATTGACGATCGCCATGAGCACGAAAGTGGCCGCCAGGATCCACAGCTGGCGCGCGGCATCGGCGCCGGGAGTGACGAACTGCGGCAGGAAGGCGACGAAAAACA
>JADYZH010000347.1 GCA_020853215.1 Sulfuritalea sp.
GCCGACAGCTTCCTGCTGCTGGAATCCGGCCGCGCCGACGCCTTCGTCATGGACTGCCAGATCCTTGCCGGCAACATCGCCAAGTCGACGCACCCGGGGGATTACAAGATCGTCGGCGAGGTACTCTCGGTCGAGCCGATCGCCATCATGGTGCGCAAGGACGACCCGGCCTTCAAGAAGGCGGTGGACAGCAGCCTCTCGGCGCTGATGAAGTCCGGCGAAATGGCCAGGATCTACGACAAGTGGTTCATGCAGCCGATCCCGCCGACCAACACAAAGATCGGCCTGGCGGTTTCCGAAGCGACCAAGGCGGCCTGGGCGAACCCGAACGACAAGCCGATGGAAGACTACGCCAAGAAGTAAGCACACCAGGGTGAAGGCGCGGCGCTGAAATGGCGGCCCCGCGCCTTCTTTCTTTTCGGTCCGAACCAAGACGCGAGGTAGAAGCGTGAGCACTTGGGACTGGCAGGTCTTCTGCAAGGAAACCACAACCGGCGACGTGGCGCCGTCCTGCTTCGGCAGCGGCGGCGACATCACCTACCTCGACTGGCTGCTCTCGGCCTGGGGCTGGACGCTCTCGGTGTCTTTGCTGGCGCTGCTGGTGGCATTGCTGCTCGGCTCGCTGATGGGCATCCTGCGCACCGCACCGCACCGCGGACTGGTCTTGCTGGGCAATGCCTGGACCGAACTGTTCCGCAACATTCCCCTGCTGGTGCAGATTTTCCTCTGGTACCACGTCGTTCCGTCATTGTTTCCGGTCCTGCGCGGCGTGCCCAGCTTCATCCTGGTGGTGATGGGCCTCGGCCTGTTCACCTCGGCGCGCATTTCCGAACAGGTCCGCGCCGGCATCCAGTCCCTGGCCGGGGGGCAGCGCATGGCCGGCCTGGCGATGGGCTTCACCCTGCCACAGACCTACCGCCACGTGCTGCTGCCGATGGCCTACCGCATCATCATCCCGCCGCTCACCAGCGAGTCGATGAACATCATCAAGAATTCCTCGGTGGCGTTCGCCGTCAGCATTTCCGAACTCACCCTGTTCGCCCTGCAGGCGCAGGAGGAAACCTCGCGCGGCGTCGAGGTCTATCTGGCGGTGACCGGGCTCTACTTCATCTCGGCCTTCGCCATCAACCGCGCCGCCCTGTTCATCGAAAACCGCGTGCGCGTTCCCGGCATGATCGGCGGGGGAGGCCACTGATGCTGGCCGCCCTCGACTTCTCCTTCTTCACGCCGGACGTAATCTCCGGCTACATCATCAAGGGATTCATCTTCTCCCTGCAGCTGACGATCGTCGCCATGATCGGCGGCATCGTCCTAGGCACCCTGCTGGCGCTGATGCGGCTTTCCGGCAAGAACTGGCTGGTGATGCCGGCCGCCGCGTATGTGAATACCATGCGCAGCGTGCCGCTGGTGATGGTGATCCTCTGGTTCTTCCTGCTGATCCCGCTGGTGATCGGAAAACCCCTCGGGGCGGAAACCTCGGCCCTGATCACCTTCACCCTGTTCGAGGCGGCCTACTACTCCGAGATCATGCGCGCCGGCATCCAGAGCGTGGCGCGCGGTCAGGTCGCCGCCGGCTACGCGCTGGGCATGACCTACCGCCAGACCATGGGCCTGGTGGTGCTGCCGCAGGCCTTCCGCAACATGCTGCCGGTGCTGCTGACGCAGACCATCATCCTGTTCCAGGACACCTCGCTGGTATATGCCATCGGCGCCTACGACCTGCTCAAGGGCTTCGAGATCGCCGGCAAGAACTTCAACCGCCCGGTGGAGACCTACCTGGTCGCCGCCGTGCTGTACTTCATCATCAGCTTCAGCCTGTCCATGCTGGTCAGGAAACTGCAACAGCGCATCGCCATCGTCCGCTGAAGGGGAACTCCTCGTGTCCATGATCGAAATAAAGAACATCAGCAAATGGTACGGCGCCTTCCGCGTGCTGACCGACTGCACGACGCAGGTGGAAAAGGGCGAGGTCATCGTCGTCTGCGGCCCCTCCGGCTCCGGCAAATCGACGCTGATCAAGTGCGTGAACGGCCTCGAAGCCTTCCAGCAGGGCGACATCTTCGTGAACGGCACCTCCGTCGGCGACCCCAAGACCAACCTGCCGAAGCTGCGCTCGCACGTCGGCATGGTGTTCCAGCACTTCGAGCTGTTCCCGCACATGACCATCACCGAAAACCTGTCAATCGCCCAGGTCAAGGTGCTGGGACGAAGCAGGGACGAGGCCAGCGAACGCGGCATGAAGCTGCTCGACCGCGTCGGCCTCAAGCAGCACGCGCACAAGCACCCCGGGCAGCTCTCCGGCGGCCAGCAGCAGCGCGTGGCCATCGCCCGGGCGCTGTCCATGGACCCGATCTGCATGCTGTTCGACGAGCCAACCTCGGCGCTCGACCCGGAAATGGTCAACGAGGTGCTCGACGTCATGGTCCAGCTGGCGCAGGAAGGCATGACCATGATGGTGGTGACGCACGAGATGGGCTTCGCGCGCAAGGTGTCGAACCGGGTGATCTTCATGGACCAGGGCAGCATCGTCGAAGACGCCACCAAGGAAGACTTCTTCGGCAAGCCGCGCTCGGAGCGCGCCCAGCAGTTCCTGTCGAAAATCCTGTCGCACTGAAGTCCCCCGATCCGTAAGGCCGGGCATGAAGCCGCCCATGTCTCCGGCGGGGCCGGGCGCGATGCCGGAGGACGGCGCCGGTCGCCGTCCCGCCAGCGCCGACTTTTCCAAGAGATGCCGGCCATGAATGCAAACCCTCCCGCGTCCGACAAGGACCAGCCCCTGCGCGAGGACATCCGCCTGCTCGGGCGGCTGCTCGGCGACACCGTGCGCGCGCAGGAGGGCATCGGGCTGTTCGACAGCGTCGAGCGGATCCGCCGCCTCGCCCTGCGCCTGCATCGCGACGACGACCCCGCCGCGCGCGAGGAGATGGATGACATGCTGCACCGGTTGCCGCGCGAGGACAGCAACATGGTGGTGCGCGCCTTCAGCTATTTCTCCCACCTGGCCAACATCGCCGAGGACCAGCACCATATCCGCCGCACGCGCGCCCATGCCCGTGCCGGCG
This sequence comes from Sulfuritalea sp., assembly GCA_020853215.1. GTDB lineage: Bacteria > Pseudomonadota > Gammaproteobacteria > Burkholderiales > Rhodocyclaceae > Sulfuritalea. The sequence continues at coordinate 3,063 of JADYZH010000347.1, forward strand.
CCGCGCCGCGCGAGGGCAGCCTGGCCCTGTCCGTGCAGCGCGCGCTGGCCTCCGGCATCGACGCCGGCAAGCTGCGCGATTTCTTCGCCGGCGCCCAGATGCGCCCCGTGCTGACCGCGCACCCGACCGAAGTGCAAAGGAAGAGCATCCTCGATTGCCAGTGGAAGATCGCGCGCCTGCTCGACGAGCGCGACCGTACCGAGCTCTCGCCCGAGGAACAGGCCGA
>JADYZH010000348.1 GCA_020853215.1 Sulfuritalea sp.
AACCTTGTCCAGCTGGCGTTCCATCAGCCAGGGCATCAGATGCACCACGGTGACATCCATGCCGCGCAGCTTGAGGCCGTTGGCCGCTTCCAGGCCGAGCAGGCCGCCGCCGATCACCACCGCGTGCCTGTGCGTGGCGGCGGTGGCGATCATCTCGTCGGTGTCCTTGATGTCGCGATAGCTGATCACGCCGGGCAGGTCGTTGCCGGGCACCGGCAGCATGAAGGGCGTGGAACCCGTGGCGAGCAGCAGGCGGTCGTACTCTTCCTCGGTGCCATCGGCGGCGATCACCTTGCGCGCGGTGCGGTCGATCTTCGTCACCAGTTTGCCGACATGCAGACGGATGCCGTTGTCGGCATACCAGCCCAGCGGGTTGAGGATGATGTCGTTGATGGTCATCTCGCCCGCCAGCACCGGCGAAAGCAGGATGCGGTTGTAGTTCGGGTGCGGCTCGGCGCCGAACACGGTGATGTCGTAGAGGTCGGGCGCGAGCTTCAACAACTCCTCCACGGCGCGCATGCCGGCCATGCCGTTGCCGACCACTACCAGTTTCTGCTTCTTCATTTCTTGCATCCTTTGCGAAGATCGATGGACGTCGCTTATCTATCAGCAAGGCGTGTGCCAGCGCAGAATCCCGTGAAATCGGCCACAAACCACGGGGACCGGAGATGCGTCCGCACCAGATTGACTCATTTCCGTATTGCGGCGCACCACGAACGTGCGCACGCCCATGGTTTATCGCCCGCCGATTTCGTGCGCAGCGGCAAGAGGCTTACCGGATCGGGGTTTTCAGGCGTGGCACGATCGCTGCTAAGGAACCGTTGCCCTGGTAAGGGTGCCGCAAAGACCGTCCCGCCGAACTCGGCGACGCGAGCAATTCCGGCCGCCACCCCCTTGCCATTTATTCGATTCCACGAAAGGAAACATCATGGCTTACCTGGCACCTGCGGAGTTCGTCACCAAAATGGTGGATGCGGGCGAATCCAAAATCTACATGGCGACGCGCGACGTGCTGATCCGCGCCTACATGGCCGGCGCGATACTCGCGCTGGCCGCCGTGTTCGCGATTTCCGCCACGGTCATGTCGGGCTCGGCCCTGGTCGGCGCGATCCTGTTTCCGGTCGGCTTCTGCATGCTCTACCTGCTGGGTTTCGACCTGCTCACCGGCGTCTTCGTGCTGACGCCGCTGGCCTGGCTGGACAAGCGGCCCGGCGTCACCATCGGGGCGATCCTGAAAAACTGGGGCCTGGTGTTTACCGGCAACTTCCTCGGCGCGCTGACCGTCGCCTTCATGATGGCCTTCGTGTTCACCTACGGCTTTTCGACCTCGCCCGGCGAAATCGGTGCCAAGATCGGCCACATCGGTGAAGCGCGAACCCTCGGCTACGCCAAATACGGTTTCGCCGGATGGATGACAATCTTCATGCGCGGCATGCTGTGCAACTGGATGGTGTCCACCGGCGTGGTCGGCGCGATGATCTCGACCACGGTCAGCGGCAAGGTGATCGCGATGTGGATGCCGATCATGCTGTTCTTCGCCATGACCTTCGAGCACTCCGTGGTGAACATGTTCCTGTTCCCCTCCGGGCTGATGCTGGGCGGCAACTTCTCCATCCTCGACTACTTCATCTGGAACGAAATCCCGACCGTCCTCGGCAACCTTGTGGGCGGCCTGGCCTTCACCGGGCTGACGCTCTACTCTACGCACATCAAGACCGCGCCCAAGCGCAGCTTCAGCTGAGCCTGGAAAATTCGGACTATCCGCAGATTTGCGCAGATGGATCAACAAGAGTGGCGCGCCGGCCCCTTCATCCAGCGGGTTGGGCGCTGATCGCGTCGGCTGCAGTGAATTGCCATGCTTCAATCTGTGAAAATCTGCGTCATCTGCGGATAACGGGCTGATCGTTTCATGGATGGACTCAAGCTGTCGATCGGCCAGCACTCGGACAGGGGGCGCAAGGAAAGCAACCAGGATTTCCACGGCGCCTGCCTGCCACGCGAGCCGCAGTTGAGCACCAAGGGCGTCGCCGTGGCGCTGGCCGACGGCATCAGCAGCAGCGATGCCGGCCGCGCGGCGGCCGAGTTCGCCGTCGGCGGCTTTCTGGAAGACTACTACTGCACCTCCGATGCCTGGTCGGTCAAGACCTCGGCGCTGCGCGTGCTGGGCGCCACCAATTCGTGGCTGTACTCGCAGACGCAGCAGGGCCAGGGGCGCTACGACAAGGATCGCGGCCATGTCTGCACCTTCAGCGCGCTGGTGCTCAAATCGACCAGCGCGCATGTGTTTCATGTCGGCGACGGCCGCGTGTACCAGCTGCGCAACGGCGCGCTCGAACAACTGACCAATGACCACCGCGTCATCGTGGCGCAGGACAAAAGCTACCTGAGCCGCGCGCTGGGCATCAATTCGCAGCTCGACATCGATTACCGCTCCCTGCCCATCGAGCAGGGCGACATTTTCGTCCTGGCCACCGACGGCGTGTACGAGCATGCCGAACCCTCGTTGATTGCCGATGCGATCGCCAGTCATGGCAACGACCTGGACGCGGCGGCCAGGGCGGTGGTCGACGCCGCCTTCCGCCGCGGCAGCCCGGACAACCTGACGATTCAACTGGTGCGGGTCGATGCGCTGCCCGTGAGGGAACTCGGCGAAATCTCGCGGCAACTGTCCGAACTGCCGCTGCCGCCGCTGCTCCAGCCGCGGATGGAGTTCGACGGCTACACGATCGTCCGCGAGGTGCATGCCAGCAGCCGCAGCCACATCTATCTGGCGATCGATGGCGAGTCCGGGGCCCGCGTCATCATCAAGATTCCGTCGATCGACCTCGGCGGCGATGCGGCCTACCTCGAAAGCTTCCTGATGGAAGAATGGATCGCGCGGCGCATCGACAGCGCCCACGTGCTGAAGGCGGCCCCGCAGACCCGCAAGCGCAATTACATCTATGTCGTCACCGAGTTCATCGAGGGGCGGACGCTGGCGCAGTGGATGATCGACGACCCGGCGCCCGACCTGGAAACCGTGCGCGGCATCCTCGAACAGACCGCGAAGGGCCTGCAGGCCTTCCACCGGCTCGAAATGCTGCACCAGGACCTGCGCCCGGAAAACATCATGATCGACGGCGCCGGCACGGTGAAGCTGATCGATTTCGGCTCGACGCGCGTCGCCGGCATCGACGAATCCGCAAGCCGCAGCGAACGCAGGCAGATGGCCGGCACCCTGCAATATGCCGCGCCGGAATATTTCCTCTGGGAAGAAGGCTCGACGCGGTCCGACCAGTATTCGCTGGGGGTGATCGCCTATCAAATGCTGAGCGGACGCTTTCCCTACGGCACCGGTGTCGCCAAATGCCGGACCCGGGCCGAACAGAACAGGCTGAAGTACGCCTCGCTCATGGAGTGGCGCCGCGACGTGCCGGCCTGGGTCGACGGTGCGATCAAGAAGGCCGCGCACCCGAACCCCGAAAGGCGCTACGAGGCGATCTCCGAGCTGGTGCACGACCTGCGCCATCCGAACCGGGCGTTCCAGTCCGACCGCCCGCCGCCGCTCATCGAGCGCAATCCGCTGGTGTTCTGGAAGCTGTTATCGCTGATCCTGTTCGCGCTGGTGGTGGTTCTGCTCGCGACCCACCCGATCGCCGGCGCCTGAGGCCGGCCGCGGCCAGGGCGGGCTTCAGCCGGTGCTCCAGCTCCTCGGCTTCCTCATGCCGGCAATCCGGCAGGCCTGCTTGACGTAGCCGAAGGGGAACAGCTCGAACACCAGGTTGCGCGAGCCGCCGCAGCGTTCGCCCAGGTGGCGCATGACGAAGCGCACGTCGGGGATCACCTGGTGCTCGGCGAAGAACTCGCGCATGTAGCGGATCG
>JADYZH010000349.1 GCA_020853215.1 Sulfuritalea sp.
GACCCCAGCTTGACCCTGACCACGCTGGCCAGCGCCGCCGCTGCCCTGGGCAGGAAAGTGAATATCGAGTTTGCTGCCGCCTGATTGATAAGTCGGCGCTGGCGTGACGGTGATGATCGCCGGCAATTCGGCCAATTGCCGCCGCACACCATTTCCACAAACTCGCCATCCGAGCGGCCGCAGTACTTCGAGACCAGCCGGAAAGTCGACTCACACTGGGCAGCCAATACGGCGGACTGCTGACCTTAGAGCCCCTTGGCTGATGATCGCCAGGTTCCTGACCTGATGAACACTCACGCTCCCGGTTCTGTGCTGCCAGTTGCTCACATGCCGACCAAAGCGGATAAGTCGGATATCATCAACCTTGATGGCGGACAGGCGAGCAATATCAACATCAATATCAGCAAGCTGCGTCTGGAAATGCATGTTCGTGGCCGGCATTGATGAACAAGTAGGCCGATTTGCCGCAAAGAAATCTAATTTCCTGGCTCATCTGGTGAGCCTGTCACCAAGGCAGAATTGGGCTCTGGAATCCCAACAGACTGGATCGGGTACTCAATCCGCCGTGCGACCAACATAGAAAATGCTGATAGAAGAACTGAAACCGAACATCACCGTGCATGGCCCCCTGTTTCCGGAGCCGGTACAGGTCATTGTCACGATTCCGATGGGATCGGCGGTCAAGCTGGTCGGCAAGGGGGTTCAATCCAATTCGGTCTTCGAGCCGATTCTGAGCGCGGAACAGGTTGCGCTGCTAACGGCTTCCCCTGCGCTCGAACCCTTCGATGGCGAGGCGCGCAAGTTCCGTCTCGGCATCGAGGCGATGCGGCTCGGCCTGGCCTACGAATACGACCCCTACTTCTCGCTGTCCATCGCCCGCGTCGATCCGCTACCCCATCAGCTGGAAGCGGTTTACGAGTATTTCATGAAGCTGCCGCGCATCCGGTTCCTCCTCGCAGACGATCCTGGCGCCGGCAAGACCATCATGGCCGGTCTGCTGATCAAGGAACTGAAGATTCGCGGGCTGGTCAAGCGTGTCCTCATCATCACCCCCGCCAGCTTGACCTTCCAATGGCAGCGCGAACTGAAGGACAAGTTTCGCGAGAACTTCGAGATCATCCGCAGCGACGTCCTGCGCGCCAACTACGGCTCGAACCCGTGGCAGGAGAAAGATCAGGTCATCACTTCGGTTTCATGGGTATCGCGCGTGGAGGATGCCAAGGAATCCTTGCTGCGCAGTCAATGGGATCTGATCATCGTCGACGAGGCGCACAAGATGAGCGCCTACAGCACCGAGAAGAAGACTCTCGCCTACCAACTCGGTGAGTCGCTGGCCGGCATGACCGACCACTATTTGCTGATGACCGCCACGCCGCACAAGGGCGATCCGAAGAACTTCTGCCTGTTCCTCAATCTCCTTGACCGCGATGTGTACGGCGATATCAGCAGTCTGGAAGATGCAATGGATCGTCACGAGGCGCCGTTCTACCTGCGCCGCGTGAAGGAAGCGCTGGTCACTTTTCCCGAACCTGAAACCGGCCACGTCAAGGCGCTCTTCACGCGGCGCAACGTTACTACGACCGAATTCCAGATTTCCGAGGAAGAACTGGATTTCTACGACCGGCTGACGCGCTATGTCGAAGACCAATCGATCAAGGCTGCCGCCGACGATTCGGCTCGCGGGCGGGCACTGGCTTTCACCATGGCGATGCTGCAGCGCCGGTTCGCCTCCAGTCTCTATGCGGTGCGGCGCAGCCTCGAACGCATGCGCGACAAGCGCGAGCGAATCTTGAAAGATCCGGAAGGCTATCGGCAGGAGCAGTTGAACAAACGGTTGCCCGAAGACTTCGAGGACCTGACCGACGAAGAGCAGCAGGACATCATTTCCGAACTCGAAGATGTCGTTGCTGATATTGATCCCATCGCATTGCGCGAAGAAATTTCCGAACTGTCCAAGCTCATCGGCCACGCCCGCGAACTGGAAGCGCGCGAAATCGAAACCAAGCTCGTCGCCTTGAAGGAGTTGCTGACCACGCAAGGCGTTTTCGCCGACCCGAAAATGAAACTGCTCGTGTTCACCGAGCACAAGGACACCCTGGACTACCTGGCGGGTGACGGCCGCGACGGGCGGCCAACGGGCAAGTTGCGCGAATGGGGCTTGAGCCTCACCCAGATTCACGGCGGCATGAAAATCGGTGACCGCGACAGCCCCGGCACCCGCATTTTCGCCGAGCGCGATTTCCGCGAATCGGCCCAGGTATTGGTCGCCACCGAGGCCGCCGGCGAGGGTATCAACCTTCAGTTCTGCTGGCTGATGATCAACTACGACATTCCGTGGAACCCTGTGCGGCTGGAACAACGCATGGGCCGCATCCATCGCTACGGTCAGGAAAAGGACTGCCTGATCTTCAACTTCGTTTCCACCAACACGCGCGAAGGCCGCGTGTTGCACAAGCTCTTCGAGCGCATCGAGGCGATTCAGGACGACCTCGACCCGAAACGCACGGGCAAGATCTTCAATGTTCTTGGCGACGTATTCCCGGCCAATCAACTGGAAAAAATGCTGCGCGACATGTATTCGCACAACCAGATGACCGAGGAACTGATCAAGCAGCGCATCGTCGAGCAGGTCGACCTGCGCCGATTCGAAGGCATCACCAAATCCACCCTCGAAGGCCTCGCCAAGAAAGAGTTGAATCTCTCCGCGATCGTCGGCAAATCGGCCGAAGCGAAGGAACGCCGGCTGGTTCCCGAAGTGATCGAAGATTTTTTCCTCAATTCCGCGCCGATGACCGGCCTTTCGCCCAAGCCGGTAAAGGCTGGCGCCAAGTCCTACAAACTGGGCCGTATTCCCCGCAATCTCTGGCCCACGGGCGAGCGATTGGAGCCCCGCTTCGGCAAGCTGGGCCGCGAGTACGGAAATATCGTCTTCGACAAGGAGTTGCTCAGGCAGGACGCCACCCTGGAATGGGTCACCCCCGGCCACCCGTTGTTTGAAGTGGTGCGGGAGGATGTCCTGGCGCGGGTGACGGAACATTTGAAGCGCGGCGCCGTGTTCTATGACCTGCAAAGCAAAGTGCCATTTCGCCTTGACGTGTTCGGAGCCTCCATCCGCGATGGCCGCGGCAACGTTCTCAGCAAGCGCCTGTTCGTGGTTCAAACCGACATGGATGGGCAATTGGCCATCCGACAACCGACGATCTTTCTCGACCTCACACCGGCCGAGGCGCCGCTGCCGGTGCCAGACGACGCCGCACTGCCGAATCGGAACCAGGTCGAGGTTGTCCTGCTTGAGCGGGCGCTGAATCCCCTGCTGGAGGAATCCCGCAGCGAGCGCGGACGCGAGGTATCCGTGATCTCGCGGCACATCGAGCTGAGCCTCAATGCCATCATCAACCGCGAAAACCTTCTGCTTGCCGATCTGATTTCGCAGAAGGAAGCGGGCTCCGGCGAACAAGGCCTGGAGGGCCGCATCAAGATTTCGGAAGACAAGCTGCTGGAGCTGGATCACCGATTGCAGGGCCGTCGCCGCGAGCTGGATCAGGAAATACAGTGTTCCGTGAGCGACATCCAGCACATCGGCCGCGCCTGGGTGCTACCACACCCAGAGCGCGAGGCGCCGGGAATCGCGCCGATGGTGAGCGACCCGGAGATCGAGCGCATTGCTGTTCAGGCCGTGATCGCCCACGAAGAGGCCGAGGGGCGGGTAGTGGAAAGCGTGGAGAGCGACAACCGTGGTTTCGACCTGATCTCGCGCCGGCCACACCCCGAAGACCCCAAGACCGCCATCGACGTGCGCTTCATCGAAGTCAAGGGCCGCTCCCACGTTGGCGAAATCGCCCTGACCTCGAACGAATACCGCACCGCGCAGCGCATGAAAAACGACTACTGGCTCTATGTCGTGTTCCACTGCGCCTCGCCCAATCCGTCGATCAACATCCTGCGCAATCCGGCAACGCTCGAATGGCAGCCCATAGTGAAGGTCGAGCATTACCGGCTGCACGCCAACTCGATCAAGAGCCCGGTCGAACTGCGTCAAGAGAGGGCGAATTACAACGTGGAGCCCAAAGACTCATGAGCCGCATTCATCTGAGCTGGTACAACCTGGACCAAAAACCTGATCAGGATTTGCTGTTCAAGATTCCGATCGGCGATGTCTACAGCGGCATCATCGACCGGGCATTCCCCGATCTCGACCATATCGGATGGAGGGAAGGCACCAAGGGCACTCGCTACACCTACATCAAGTCCATTGATCCCGAGGAGCAAGAGCGATTGGTAGCATTTCTGGAATTGCTGAAAGAATTGCTCTGCATTACGCGAACTGAAATCCTCGAAGGCCATTTCAAGAACGAACTGGCCGAAGCCTATGCCATTGATTTCAATTTCGAACAGGGCAAGCAGCCGTTGGAGTACACCAATGCTGGGAAGGCGGAGCATTTGGCAAAGGAGGAGCAGCACCCGAAGGCCATTGAGGGCCTTGCCAAAGCTCTCGCCAAAGTGATCGAGCTGCACCCGACCCTGAACCGGGCGGACTTCATCGCGGCCGTTCCGCCGCGTCCGTCGAAGGATTTTCACCTGCCCGTCGAGCTGGTGAAGCAGATCGGCGGCCTGCTGAATCGCAACACAGGCCTCAACGTGACCAAGATCGAGCACCAGAAACTCAAGACCCTTTCGGTCGAAGACAAGGTCAAGACTTTGATGAATGCCTTCACCCTGCATGAGCCGGTCGCGGGCAAGACAATAGTCCTGGTCGACGACCTCTATCAGTCGGGCGTCACGCTGTGGTCCCTGGCGCGGTTTTTGAAGCAAAATGGCGCTCGGGCCGTCTATGGGCTGGCCTGTGTCAAGTCCTGGAGCGATAGCGACAACGTATGAGTTCCTCGCCCCCCCTCACCATCGAGCATCTGGCGTTCCGGCTGCAGCAACTGCCGGGCGTCGGCGCTGCAAAGCTGCGGAAAATCCTCGCGGGCATCCGCGCACGCGGCCAGTCCGCGGAGGATTTCGTCGCGCTCGACGAGCAGGCCTTGATCGCGAGCCACGGCCTGAGCCCCGTGGCGGCGAAGCAGCTCGCCTGCCCTTCGCCTGCCGAAGACGACATATGGGAGAAGCTTGCCGCGCAAGGCGTCAAGTTGCTGGTGCAAGGCTGGGACGGATACCCGGAGCGCCTGACCGCGATGCTCGGCGATACGGCGCCGCCTGTCCTCTACATCCGCGGCGCGACCGAACTGCTGACCGCGCCGGGTGTCGGCTTCTGCGGCTCGCGCAAAGCCTCGGACAAGGGCCTCGGCGTTGCCGGCGAATGCGCCCGCCTGCTGTCGGCCGACCGCATCAACATTGTCAGCGGCTACGCCCACGGCGTCGACCTGGCCGCGCATTGCGCCGCGCTGGAAGCCGGGGGGACCACCACCGTGGTGCTGGCCGAGGGCATCCTGCACTTTCGCATCAAAGAGCAAGTGCGGCAGTGGATTCGTGGCGAGGACTTCAGCAATCTCGTGGTGGTGTCCGAATTTCCGCCCAACCTGCCGTGGAAGGCCCATAACGCCATGATCCGCAACCGGACCATCTGTGGGCTTTCGAATGTGCTGGTCGTCATCGAATCCGGCCTGGAAGGCGGCACCTTCGAGGCGGCTAAGACCGCGCTTGCCCTGAAGGAGCCACTGTTTTGCGTCGAATATGCCGATCCCGCGGAGTCGGCGGCCGGCAATTCCTGGCTGGTCGAGCACGGCGCCATCCGCCTGCGCCGCAGCCGTTCCGGACAACCCAACCTGGCCGGCATCGTCGAGGCCATCAGTCATCGACCAACGGCGCCAGCGCGTGTTGGGCGTCAGCAGGGCGACCTGCTCCACCACGCACACTAGGCACGAATGGCTGCATACCCCAAACGCCTCATCGAAGTCGACCTGCCGATCAAACGCATCTCCGCCCATTCGCGGCGCGAGAAGAGCATCCGCCACGGGCACATCTCGACCCTGCATATCTGGTGGGCGCGACGCCCCCTGGCGGCCTGCCGCGCTGTGATCTGCGCGGCGCTGTGGCCCGATCCTGTCGATTCACTTTGTCCCGAACCATTCCGGAAGGCGGCACGCATGGCGATGCTGGAATGGACTTCGCACGAGCGGCAGATTCTGCTGTCCGCCGACAGCCGGCCTCGCTTCGAAGCCGCGCGCAAGAAACCGGCCTATTTCGACGACCCGATGGAACTGCGCAACGCGCTGCTGGATTTCATCGCTGATTTTTCCAATTGGGATAACTCGACGGTCAAGGAATACCTCGCCACCAGCCGCGCGCTGACTCAGGCGGCGCACGAGGCGCTTGGGGGCCATGCGGGGACTCGGCCGTTGGTGGTGGATCCTTTTGCAGGTGGTGGCGCGATTCCGCTTGAAGCACTTCGGGTAGGCGCGGATGCTTTTGCGAGCGACCTAAATCCTGTCGCTGTCCTGCTGAATAAGGTAGCCCTTGAATACGTTCCCAAGTACGGCCAAAGCCTTGCTGATGGAGTTCGCAAGTGGGGTGCTTGGATAAAACGCGAAGCCGAGAAGGAACTGGCCGAGTTTTATCCCAAGGACGAAGACGGCGCGACGCCCATCGCCTATCTCTGGGCGCGAACGATTCGCTGCGAAGGTCCCGGCTGCGGCGTTGAAATCCCGTTGATGAACCAACGTCTCATCTCCAAACGGCGAGCTGTCGGAGTTGAATTTAATTGTCAGGCTCAGGCCATTCTGACAAATATCAGGTGCGACCTTCCTGCGTCGAAATTCGGCATTGGCACTGTCACCAATGGCAAAGTGACATGCCCGCGATGTGGCTTCACAATGACTGCCGAGCGGTATCGGCAGCGATCTAAAAAGGGGCAATTGGGCGAGCGACATTTCTGTACTGTGCTGTCGCTGCCTGATGGGACTCGCAGATACCGTAATCCTTCCGAGCAGGACGCCAGCGCGTTGCGATCAGCCACAGTGCGTCTCGCTTCGCTCTCTCGCAGCGAGGCAAATGCAGGCGGGATGAGTGTGATTCCAAACGAAGTACTCAGTTCAACTGAGCCGCGAAGACTAAATGTCCTGTACTACGGCTTCGATACATGGGGAAAGCTGTTCAATGGTCGCCAGCATTTGGCTTGGACCACATTTTCCAATTTGCTTCATCGAGCTTTTCGTGAGATTGCTACTGTTGAAGGCGATGAAGGCTTAGCTGCAGCCATTTCGACTACGCTCGGCTTGGCTTTGAGCAACTTGCTTCAATACAACTGCGCTATGTCCACATGGTTGTCGGATGGAATGATCTCTGTGTTCATTCAGAGTTCGTCTATTCCAATGCGAGCCGACTATGCCGAAGCTAATCCGCTGATGGAACGGCTCGTTGGTGGTCTTTCATACCAATTGGAGCGCACTGAGGAGACCCTCAGAGGTTTCTCATCAGCCTTTGACTCAATTGGGGCAACCGCGCATACATCAGCGACTGATCAGGTCTTGGCAGACGATTCCGTAGCTGCTCTCGTTACCGATCCACCGTACTATTTTGCAATTCCTTACGCTGAACTCTCTGACTTTTTTTACGTATGGCTTAAGCGATTTCTCCGGCCTGTTCACCCAGATCTGCTGAGTGGCGATGTGACTCCGAAGAAGAAGGAAGCGATCCAAAACCTTCCACATTCGCAAGCTGTCGGACAAAAAGATCGCCAGCATTTTGAAGACCGGATATTCGAGGCGCTTGAAGTCGGGCGTCGCGAAGTTGGTCCATCAGGAGTGGCCGTTGTAGTGTTTGCGCATGCTTCCACTGAGGGATGGGAATCATTACTTAACGCCCTTTTGCGTGCGGGATGGATTATCACTGCCTCCTGGCCAATCGATACGGAGAAAGAAGGCCGTATGCTGGCATCACGTCAACGAGCCCTCGCTTCAAGCGTGCACCTGGTCTGTCGCCCGCGTGAAAATTCCGACGGCTCCGTTCGCACCGGCGATATCGGTGATTGGCGGGATGTCTTACAGGAGTTGCCTCGCCGCATTCACGAATGGATGCCGCATCTGGTCGAGGAAGGTGTCGTGGGCGCAGACGCGATCTTCGCCTGCCTCGGTCCTGCCCTGGAAATCTTCTCGCGCTATTCCCGCGTCGAGAAGGCCAGTGGCGAAGCCGTTACGCTAAAGGAATATCTCGAACACGTCTGGGCCTCCGTTGCCAAGGAGGCGCTGGCCCAGGTGTTCAAGGATGCCGACACCGCTGCCTTCGAGCCCGATGCGCGGCTGACCGCGATGTGGCTCTGGACGCTCAATGCGGGGGCCGCCGGTCGTGCCGACGGCGCAGACGAAGACGAGGACCCGGATGACGACGATGACGTCAAGGGCAAGGCCGGCAAAGCGAAGAAGGGTGGTTTTGTTCTCGAATACGATGCGGCGCGCAAAATTGCGCAGGGACTGGGCGCGAACCTTGACGACTTGAAGCACATTGTCGAGGTCTCCGGCGAGACGGCGCGCCTGCTGCCCGTTGCGGAGCGCACGCAATACCTGTTCGGCAAGGATCAGGCCCAGGCGCCGAGCAGCGGTCGCAAAAAGAAACAGGATATCCAGATGGACTTTTTCGGCGAATTGGCGAAAGTCGGCGCTGACGAGACGGCATGGGGCGAAAAGACCGTGAAGCGTGTCGGCGAGACCACGCTCGACCGCGTCCATCAAAGCATGATTCTGTTCGCCACCGGACGCGGCGAAGCCCTGAAGCGTTTCCTCGTGGACGACGGCGCCGGCAACGACCAGCGCTTCTGGCGCCTGGCGCAGGCCCTGTCGGCGCTCTATCCGGTCAGCGCCAACGAAAAGCGCTGGGTGGACGGGGTGCTGGCACGGAAGAAGGGGCTGGGCTTGTGAAGTGGGGAGTGCGCTGGTCTAGTGGATTCCAGCGCCAAAGCGATGAACTGCTATAGAGAGCAACGATGAAACTGAAACCCTGGTACGACGTGGTGAAGCCCCGGGAAGACTTGCGCGAGGGCAGGCCGCTCGATGCTTCCGAGTTCGCGGTCCATCTGGACAAGGTGCGGCTCGGCAATGCGCCGGACGACTACAAGATTCCGCAGCGGTTTTTCGACCGCACCTACCTCACTGAGCACTTGACGGGAATGGCGGCGGAGGTTGTGCGCCGACTCTCGGGCATCACCACCGAGACCAGCGCGGTGTTCAACATGACCACCCAGTTCGGCGGCGGCAAGACCCATGCGCTGACCATGCTGTATCACCTCGCCAAACATGGGTCGGCGGCCAACGGCTGGCGCGGCGTGTCGAAGATACTTGATCGTGCGGGTATCAAGACCGTGCCTGACAACTGCGCCATCGCGATTTTTGTCGGTACCGAATTCGATTCCGTAACCGGGCGCGGTGGGGACGATGGGACGCCACGGCGCCAGACGCCCTGGGGCGAAATCGCCTGGCAACTCGGCGGCGCAGAAGCCTTTGCCCACGTGGCAAAGCACGATGCAGATTTCCAGGAACCCAAGGGCGACGTCATCGAGAAGATGCTGCCGCACGACAGGCCCTGCCTGATCCTGATGGACGAGGTGCTGAGTTTTTTCAGTTCCTATCGCAAGACCGGCTATGGAACGGCGCTGTACAACTTCATGCAGTCGCTTTCGGAAACCGTGCGCGGACGCACGAACGTAGTGTTCGTCGCCTCGGTGCCCAAGTCCGACTATTCCTATACGCAGGACGATACGGCCGACGAGCAGCGGCTCAAGCACCTGCTGAACCGGGTCAGCAAATCGGTGATCCTGTCCAGCGAATCCGACGCTTCGGAAATCATCCGGCGCCGCCTGTTCGAATGGGACGAGCGCGCCTTTACGCCGGACGGGCGCGTGATCCTGACCAAGGATGCGGAAGACGCCTGCCGCGCCTACGCGGACTGGGTGCAGGAGCATCGCCAGCAGTTGCCCAGCCTTATCAATCCGGACCTAGCGCGGGAAGAATTCCGCGCGACCTATCCGTTTCACCCGATGGTGATTTCGGTGTTCGAGCGCAAGTGGCGCAGCCTGCCGCGCTTCCAGCAGACGCGCGGCATCCTGCGACTGCTGGCGCTATGGGTGTCGAGCGCCTACCAGGCCGGATACAAAGGTGCGCAGCGTGACCCGATGATTACGCTGGGCACGGCGCCGCTGGACGACCCGATGTTCCGCGCCGCCATGTTCGAGCAACTCGGCCAAACCCTGCTCGAAGCGGCGGTGACCACGGACATTGCCGGCAAGAAGGACGCGCATGCGGTTCGCCTGGATGCCGAGGCCATCAACGGCATCAAGAAGGCGCGATTGCATCGCAAGGTCGCCACCACGATTTTCTTCGAATCCAACGGCGGGCAGGTCGGCGCGGAGGCACAGGAGGCCAGCATCCCCGAAATCCGGCTGGCGGTCGGCGAGCCGGAAAGCGACATCGGCAACATCGAGACCGTGCTGGAGGCGCTGACGGATAGTTGCTATTACCTGAATGTCGAGAAGACCCGCTACAAGTTCAGCCTGAAGGAGAACTTGAACAAGCGCTTCTCGGATCGTAGGGCGACCGTGCAGGGCGGCCAGATCGACGAGGAGGTCAAGCGCGAAATCCAGAAGATATTTGCGCCGAAGGAATTCATCGAGCGGGTTTTCTTTCCGGAAAACAGCATCCAGATTTCCGACCGCCCGGTAGTGACCGTCCTGATCGCCGACCTCAATCGCACCATGGACGAGGAGAAGGCGACGCGCGCGTTCGCCGAGAAGATGATCCGGGAGAGCGGCACGTCGGCGAGAACATTCAAGAGCGCGCTGATCTGGGTGGTCGCCGATTCGGCGCAGCCGATGCGCGAGGAAGCCCGCAAGATCCTGGCTTGGCAAGCCATCAGCGACGAGTCGGGCGAACTAAAGCTGGACGAGATGCAGAAGAAGCAACTTGCCGAAAACATCCAGAAATCCCGACGCGACCTGAAGGAGTCGATCTGGCGCGGCTACAAGCATCTGCTGCTACTGGCCACGAACAACACCTTGAAGACCGTCGATCTCGGACTTGTTCATTCGAGCGCCGCCGATTCGCCGATTTCGAACATCCTCAATCGGCTTTCGACCGATGGCGATGTCGAGACGAAGGGCGTCAGCCCGAACTTTCTGGTGCGCAACTGGCCGCCCGCTTTCAAGGAATGGGCCACCAAATCGCTGCGCGATGCGTTTTATTCGTCGCCCACCTACCCGCGCGTGCCCAACGCGGAGTTCATCAAGGGAACCATTGCCCGCGGCGTGGAAAGCGGGATGCTGGCCTATGTCGGCAAGACGGCGGCGGGCAAGTATCTGCCGTTCGCCCACAACGAGAGCATCAACCCTTACGACATCGAGTTTTCGGACGACATGTTCGTCATCACGGCGGAGACGGCAGCGGCATATCTTGAGCAGGAAAAACGGGGAGCGAGCGCCGCGGCAACTGGAAACAGCTCGTCCGATGCAGAACCGGTTCCGCCTGCGGCAACGCCAGGTAGCCCCGATGATGCGCCGACACCCGAGCCGGCTCCAACGCCAGCGGCGACCAAGATATCGGGCATCCGATGGTCAGGCGACGTGCCGCCGCAGAAGTGGATGAACTTCTACACCAAGGTCCTCTCGCGGTTTGCCGGTACGTCGGGCTTGAAACTGACGATTCAGATTGACGTCAGTCCGCCAGATGGGCTCTCGAAGCAGACGTTGGACGAAACGAAGGGAGCGCTGCGCGAACTCGGCCTGAAGGATGAACTCGACGAGAAGTAGAGCCGGGAGATTGCTGCAAGTTCGTGCGCGCGGGTACCGATTGGCCGAGGCCGCCGCATTGCGGGCAGGCACAGTTCCAGACCCTGGAGCGTAGTTGCGCGCCGGGCAGGCGAATTTCGACGAGAACAGCTGCTCCGCGGCCGAGTCCATTTCCACCGCGAGGGCGCCGCCCTCGGCATGCATCAGCGCGGTCTCGAAGCTTTCGGGGGGGGGTATCAGTTCGTCAATTCGAGCAACTGACGTTCAAAGCGATTTGCGGCTGAGCGGCAGATAACTGATGTCTTGCCGACCGAAGCAGGTCGCATGCTCAGAGGCGACTTCGGCCGCTTGTCAGTCCGTCAGAAACCGCTCCGACCGACTGCTCGACTCAGACACCGGCCATTTAACCCTTGGCGCCTTGTACGCCAGCAATGGGCACTAAGGAGGCACGGCCGATTTCATGGCTTTACAGGTTTGCCGGAAAAGTTGCCGTGCCGCCAGCGCCGACTTTCTGTCCAAATCCCGAAGTTTCAAAAACTCCGTCACACCGGAGAACGCCGGTGTCCAGATGCCTTGCAGCACTGGATTCCGGCGTACGCCGGAATGACGTGTTTGGACGTTCTTAAGTTTCGCGGGGCCAGCTTCAGCTGAACCTGGCGGACCGAAGTCCGCCCGGCACGCGGCGGTGGCTCAGTCGAGCTTGACGTGAAAGCGCTTGGCCTTCATCTCGAAGCGCGGCAGCATGTTGCGCGCGACGTGGTGCACGCGC
>JADYZH010000350.1 GCA_020853215.1 Sulfuritalea sp.
CACCCGCCGCGAACCCCGGGAAATCCTCCTACCCGGGCTGAGACGGTCAACCCGGCTTGCGCGCCTTCTCGTAGAGCGGCATCACCGCCGGCAGCTGCCGCTCGATTTCCCTGATGCGATTCTCGCCGGCCGGATGGGTTGAAAGAAACTCCAGCGGCGCGCGGCTGTTGGCGGCCGTCATCTTCTGCCACAGGCTGACCCCGGCACGCGGATCGAAGCCGGCGCGGGCGGCGAGGTCGAGGCCTGCCACGTCGGCTTCGGATTCGTCGTCGCGCGAAAACTTCATCGACAGCAGGTTGCCGCCCAGCTGGAAGGCCCCGGTGTAGCGGCCGCCGCCCACCAGTTCACCCAGCAAGGTGGCGCCGAGCTGGGTCATCTGGTTCTTCGCCATGCGTTCGCGCGCATGTTCGCGCAGGGCATGGGCGATTTCGTGGCCCATCACCATCGCCGCTTCGTCGTCGGTCAGCTTGAGCGTGTCGAGGATTCCGGTATAGAAGGCGATCTTGCCGCCGGGCATGCAAAAGGCATTGATCTGCTTCGAGCCGATCAGGTTCACCTCCCACTGCCACTGCCCGGCTCGCGGATTGAAGCGGCCGGCAAAGGGGATCATGCGCGCCGCGATGGCACGCAGGCGCTTCACCTGCGGATGGTCGTCCGGCGCCAGCGCCTGCTTCGACGCCGCCTGGCGCTTGAGTTCGCCGTATTGCTGTGCCGCCTGCTTCTCCAGCGCGCCGGCCGGCACCAGGTTGCGCATGGCGGAAGGCTCGCCGATCTGGACGCCGTCGGCCGCAAGGACCGGCAAGCCTGCGGCAAATGCAAGCAGTGCGATCAGTACCCGCGGCATTTCAAACTCGAAACCTTTTTAGCCACAGAGGACACAGAGGAAAACCCCAACCTGCTTTTCTCTGTGCCCTCTGTGTCCTCTGTGGCAGGAAGTACGGTATTCATGTTCACTCGCCTTCGCCACCCAGCACCTCGACCAGGTGCGCCAGCAGCTGTGAAAGCTCGCCGCACATCAGCGTGAAGTTCGCGGCGAACAGGTCGTCGGCGTTCTCCGACTGGCGCTCGGCATCTTCCTTGAGAAGGTCGAGGAAGGCCAGTTTCTTGACCTGCAACTGCTCGGTCAGCACGAAGGAAACGCGATCGTTCCAGGTCAGCGCCAGGCGCGTCGCCGTCTTGCCGCTCGCGATGTGGTTGCGCACTTCGTCGCTGTCGAGGTTGTGGCGCACGTAGCGCACGGCCGGGCGCTCCTCCGCCGCGGCCTGCAGCTCGCAGTCGCGGTCGATGCTGAAGCTGCCCGGCGCATGGCCCGCGGCCAGCCATTGCGTCATCGCGGTGGCCGGTGCAATCTGTGTCTTGACCAAGGTCAGCGGCAGTTCGCCGAGCGACAGCTTGAGCTGCTCCATGACCTCGTCGGCGCGGGCGGAAGACGAGGCGTCAACCAGCAGCCAGCGATTCACCGGATCGATCCAGACGTAGGTCAGGCCGCGCTTGACGAAGGCGCGCGGCAGCAGCTCCGCCTCGACCTGGTCGACCACCTCGCGCGTCTGCTTGCGTCCCGCCTTGTAGCCCTGCGCCGCCGCGATCTGCTCGAGCTTGGCCGCCGCGTACTGGCGCACCACGGACATCGGCAGCAGCTTCTGCTCGATGCCCAGCGCGATCAGTTGCTGGCGCCCGACGCTGAACACCAGATCGCCATCCTCGCCGCGCGGCGGCACCCAGCCCAGCGCCTGACGATCACTGGCGCCGCAGCCCTGGAAGATGCCGCGCTGCAGGGCGGCGGCGAGTGCGTCAGTGTCATAGGCCCAATCGGGAGTGAGCCGGAAAATCTGGAGGTTGCGAAACCACATGATGGAGAGGCGCCTGATGAAAGGCGCACATTCTAATCGTCACCGATCGCGCTCGCCGTGCAAAAGTCGGCGCCGACGGCACGGTGAGCAAACGGGTATGCGCGGGATTGTCGGCCACAAATGCGGCGCGCCCCTCGCAAGGGGCGCGCTGGAACTGCCGAGTACCGCGGAAGGATCTAAACCGCGGCCAATGCGGCGCTGGCCGCCGCCTCCGCGGCGCGGCGCGTCTTGCCGGCACGGGCCGGCATGTGGCACAGGCCGCAGACGTAGCCCTTGACCGGATCGAAGGCGTGGGCGACGAAGTCGCCGCCGCATTCGCGACAGGTGGCCATCTGCAGCATGCTGGCGTCGAAGAAGCGCACCATGGTCCAGGCGCGAGTCAGCGACAGCACGGTATCCATGCCGCCGCGCTTGATCTGGTCCAGGTACATGCGATAGGACTTGATGATCAGTTCCAGCCCGGTCAGCTGGGTGTGCGACTTGAGGAAGCGGTAATAGGCCATGAACAGCGAGGCATGGATGTTGGGCTGCCAGGTCATGAACCAGTCGGTCGAGAAGGGCAGCATGCCCTTGGGCGGCGACTCGTGGCGGACTTCCTTGTAGAGCTTGAGCAGGCGCTCGCGCGAAAGGTTGGTTTCCGCTTCGAGCAACTGCAGGCGGGCGCCGAGTTCGATCAGTTCGATGGCGAGGCCGATGTCCTTGGCCTCGATGATTACGGATTTATTGCGCATGGGGAACCTCCGTCGCTGGACGTTTGCGTGAACCTGGAGAATGGCCGTTCAGGCCAGCGTGGCAACGGGCCGCCCGGCAGCGAGGATCGCCGCGTGCAGGTGGCCGACACCGCGTTCGCGCTCGTGGTTGGCGAGCAGGTCGAGCAGCAAGGCGTCATCGAAACGGAAGCTGCAGAGCAGCATGTCGGAGCTGGCCATTTTCAGTACCTGCCCGGGGGTCAGGCGGCTCAGCACGTCGGCAATCTCTTCGCTGATGCCCAGACGGAAAATGGCTCCTTCGCGATCCGAGCGAACCATGTTCTGCGCCAGCATCAGGTAGGAAAGATTGACTTCCTTTATATCGTTATAGGTGTCGGTCGATTTCATCATGCACTCCTTGAATTCGCCGGTCGGACCCGAATTCGGGCCCGAATCGCGACGGATGCATGATCACACGGAGGATGACAAGAAAGAAATCAGCGGAAAAACCATTCTATTGTAAGAATTAGATAGAGCGGCTTTGTAAGAGAAAACATTACAAAAGCAGCACAATTAATTGTTTATTGGCTTATTTCTGCCCTTTGGAGAGCAGCGACCGGCGGATATCGTGGGGCGGACTTCAGTCTGTTTTGGGTGGCTGGCCGACTGAAGTCGGCCCTTGCACCGTCGCCACGGTGTTGTGGCGGCGCTTGGCCAGGTAGGCGCTCTGGTCAGCCAGCCGGATCAGGGCATCCGCATCCGGTGTCATCGCGACGCCGATGCTGACGCTGCCGTGGACGGCCCACTCACCGGCGACCACGGGCAGGGTTTCGACGGCGGCCCGCATGCGCTCGGCACACGCCAGCGCGGCGTCCAGCGAGGTGGCCGGACAGATCACCATGAACTCGTCGCCAGCGAAGTGCCTTCCCGCTGCGTCAGGCGGATCAGCGCGTTCGCCGCACCTTTGGGCCTGGGGCAATCCTCCATTTCCATGATTTCATCGATTCGCGCACGGACCCCGGGATCGGACAGTGTGTGGATGGCTTGGCCGGTCATGTTCAGAATGGTCGGCTGGACTGGATCGGGATTCGATGCACGCCGACGATGCCGCCGGCACGAGCGGGCAGGCTACAATATTTGCATGGACCCGGCGATGAATTTCTGCACTGCCTGCGGCGCCCCTGTTGCGCTGAAGATACCTCCGGGCGACTCGCTGCCACGGCATGTGTGCGGCGGTTGCGGCGCGATCCATTACCGCAATCCGCGCCTGGTGGTCGGCGCCCTGCCCGAATGGGAAGACCGCGTGCTGCTATGCCGCCGCGCCATCGAGCCGCGCCACGGCAAGTGGACGCTGCCCGCGGGCTTCATGGAAAACGGCGAAACCGTGGCCGCCGCGGCCATGCGCGAAACCATGGAGGAGGCCTGCGCACGAATCGAACTGGGCGCGATGTACACCGTGATCAGCGTACCGCACATCCACCAGGTGCATGTCATTTACCGTTCGCGGCTGCTCGACCTGGATTTCGCACCCGGCGCGGAGACACTGGAATTGCGCCTGTTCGCCGAAGACGAAATCCCCTGGGACGAAATCGCCTTCCGCACCATCGCCATCACCCTGCGGCACTTTTTTGCCGACCGCAGCCGCGGGCGCTACGGCTTCCATAGCGAAGACATTGCGGCGCCGGCACCGCGCTGAACCAATCACTCGCTGCGGAAAATCGCCCGTAGGGCGGACGTAGGGCGGACTTCAGTCCGCCATCCACCCTGGCCGACTGAAGTCGGCCCTACCACGCCATCCACCCTGGCCGACTGAAGTCGGCCCTGCAGCCGCTTCCGGCATTGCGGGGTTTTCGTGGGGCCGGCTTCAGCCGGGCGAACCGCTTTGGCGGACTGAAGCCCGCCCTGCATCACTCTGTCATAGCCAGACCGCGTCCCAGTGCGGGTAGTCGCCGAGGTGCTGGACCAGGGAGGCGCGAAGGGGGTTGGCGGCGATGTAGCGAGCGACGTCCTGGACGTCTTCCTCTGTACGCAGGGCGTGGTCGTGATAGCCACGCTGCCAGATTTCAAGTTGCAGTGTCGCGTCCCGGTTGATGGCGCGGGCCGAACGGCCCTTGAAACCCTGCATTGTCCTTGCCAGCGTTTGACTTTCGCCCAGTTGGAAAAGCCAGTGAAGGTGGTCGGGCATCAGGACCCAAGCCATCGATATGACATTACCGCCTTCATGCATGCGCCGCATTTCGGCGATGACGCGCCGCGCTGTCGTGAAGTCGGCGAACAATTTCCGGCGGGCTGCCGTCACGGTGGTGACCAGATACATCTGGCCGGGGGCGGAATGACGTCCTTTGCGGAGATTGTCGTAGGACACAGTTCGGGATTGTATGGCGGGGTTCGGTCCGCCGGGTAGGTTTGGCGGACTGCAGCGTGGATGGCGGACTGAAGTCCGCCCTACAGCGCGCTACAACGGCACTGCGGTTTGCGGCTACTCGTCGTCGAGGTTGAACACCACCGGCAGCACGACGGCGAAGGACTTGCCGCGCAGGCTTTCGGGCAGACTCGCGCGCAGTGCGCCGGCATCGATCATGGACAGCGCCGCCCGGTCCAACGCGTCGTGGCCGCTGGAACGGCCGACCGTTGCCGGACGCGGCCGGCCGTCGTCGCCGACTTCGAGGCGCACTTCCGCGGTACCGGCCCAACCCGCCGCCATGGCCGGCGGCGGATAACGCTTGAAGCGCCGCGCCTCGCCGGCCACGGACAGCCGGTAGCCGCGCAGGCCGTCGAGCGCCTGGCCCGTGGCATTGGCCTGGGTCAGCAGCACCCCTGACGCGGAACCCGCCGCGGAAGCCGCCGCGGAAGCCGCCGGTGCCAGTACCGGAGCGGGGGTCGGCGCGGGCGCCGGGGCCGCTGCCGGGACGGGGGGAATCGCCTGCGCTTCGGGAACCGGGGCCGGCCGTGGCGGGTCCGATGGCTTTGTCGCCAGCACCGGCGGGCGCGGGGCAATAGTCGGTGCCGGCGTCACGGCGCGCGGCGGCGGGGCTTCTGCGGTCGCAGCGGGTGCCGGGGCGGGGGTCGGCGCCGGCGAGCGCAAGGTGGCTTGCAGCAGCAGGGACTCCCGGTCCGGCAGTCGCGGCAGGTCCGGCCACAGCAGCAGCAAATGGACAACCAGGGAGGCCAGGACCGCGAATCGCATCCGTCGCGCCCCAATCCCCCCCATATCGAAGCTATGAAAAGTCATTGCGCTCTGCTAAATTCGTTCCGATACGGGATTCTATAGAGATGAAAAGCCATCCGCTGATCCTTACCCTCGACCAGCACGGTGTACCGCACCGCTGGGTGAGCTGGCAGCATGCCTGCATTTACGTCGCACGCGATCTTGTCGCCTGGGATGCGGGCGACACGCAGTTCATTTTCCACGGCGGCACCAACCGCGTCACCGGCGAACGCTCCGAACTCGCCACCAGCAGCATCATCGCGATCCGCGGCAAGGCCCTCACGGGCAAGTCGCTGCACCCCACGCCACCGCTGTCGAACCGCGAGCTGTTCCATCGCGACCGCCACATCTGCGCCTATTGCGCGCGCGAATTTTCCTCGCAAAAGCTGACGCGCGACCATGTGCTGCCGGTGTCCCAGGGCGGGCGCGACACCTGGATGAACGTGGTCACCGCCTGTCGCCACTGCAACCAGACCAAGAGCGGACGCACCCCGGAACAGGCGCGCATGGAACTGGTCTATGCGCCCTATGTGCCGAACAAGGCGGAATACCTGATCCTCTGCAACCGCAACATCCTCGCCGACCAGATGGATTTCCTCGCCCGCCACGTGCCGTCGCAAAGCCGCGTACGCGCGGCTTAGTCCGCCCAAGCCCGCAATGATGCCGGTCGCGGCGAAGCCGCTCACCTCCTATCGCAAGTACTGGGCGCAGCGCTTCGGCATCGCGCCTTTCCTGCCGATGTCGCGCGCCGAAATGGAGGCGCTGGGCTGGGACGAATGCGACATCGTCCTGGTCACCGGCGACGCCTACATCGACCACCCCAGCTTCGGCATGGCGCTGGTAGGGCGCCTGCTCGAAGCGCAGGGCTTTCGCGTCGGCATCATCAGCCAGCCGGACTGGCATTCGGCCGATGATTTCAGGCGCCTGGGCCGGCCGAAGCTGTTTTTCGGCATCACCGCCGGCAACATGGATTCCATGGTCAACCGCTATACCTCGGACCGCAAGATCCGCTCCGACGACGCCTACACGCCCGACGCCGCGCCCGGCCGCCGCCCCGACCGGGCGGTGATCGTGTATGCGCAGCGCGCCCGCGAGGCCTTCGCCGACGTGCCGCTGGTGATCGGCAGCATCGAGGCGTCCTTGCGCCGCATCGCGCACTACGATTACTGGTCGGACAAGGTGCGGCGTTCCATCCTGCCGCATTCCAAGGCCGACCTGCTGATCTTCGGCAATGCCGAGCGCGCGCTGGTGGACCTTGCCCACCGATTGGCGAAAGGCGAAAAAATTGCCGACATCCGCGACCTGCGCGGCACGGCCTTCATGGTGCCGCACGGCTGGCTGCCGGGACCGGAATGGAGCGCGGCGGAATCGACGACGGTGGATACGCCGGGAGCTGTGCATCCGCATCCCGATCCTTACGCAATGGAAGCGGAAAAGCAGAGCCAGAATGTCGGCGCTGGCGACACGGCAATCGTGCGCGTCGTCAGCCGTGCCGAACGCCTGGCGCAGCACAAGGCGGCACGCGCCCACACCGCCATCCGCCTGCCCTCCTACGAACAGGTGCGCGACGACCCGGTGCTCTACGCCCACGCCTCGCGTACCTTCCACCTCGAATCGAATCCGGGCAATGCGCGCGCGCTGGTCCAGGCGCATGGGGAAGGCGCCAGCATGCGCGATATCTGGCTCAACCCGCCGCCGATCCCGCTGACCACCGAAGAAATGGACCACGTCTTCGGCCTGCCCTATGCCCGCGCGCCGCATCCGAGCTATGGCGATGCGAAGATTCCGGCCTGGGAGATGATCCGCTTTTCGATCAACATCATGCGCGGCTGCTTCGGCGGCTGCACCTTCTGCTCCATCACCGAGCACGAAGGCCGCATCATCCAGAGCCGCTCGGAAGCCTCGATCCTGCGCGAGGTCGAAGAGATCCGCGACAAGACGCCCGGCTTCACCGGCGTCATTTCAGACATCGGCGGGCCCACCGCCAACATGTACCGCATGGCCTGCAAGGACCCCAAGATCGAGTCCTCCTGCCGGCGGCTGTCCTGCGTCTACCCGGGCATCTGCGAGAACCTCAACACCGACCACGCGCCGCTGATCTCGCTCTACCGCAAGGCGCGGGCGCTACCCGGCATCAAGAAGATCCTGATCGGCTCGGGCCTGCGCTACGACCTCGCGGTACGCTCGCCCGAATATGTGAAAGAACTGGTGACGCACCACGTCGGCGGCTACCTGAAGATCGCGCCCGAGCACACCCAGGAAGGCCCGCTGTCGAAAATGATGAAGCCGGGCATCGGCGCCTACGAACGCTTCAAGCAGATGTTCGACAGGTTCTCGAAGGAAGCCGGCAAGGAGCAGTACCTGGTTCCCTACTTCATCGCCGCGCATCCCGGCACCACCGACGAGGACATGCTGGAACTGGCGCTGTGGCTGAAGCGGAACGGCTTCCGCCTCGACCAGGTGCAGACCTTCCTGCCGACGCCGCTGGCGCTGGCCACCGCGATGTGGCACACGGAGAAGAACCCGCTGCGCAAGGTTGCGCCGGGATCGGAAAACGTCGCCGTGGTGCGCGGCGCAAGGCAACGAAAACTGCACAAGGCCTTCCTGCGCTATCACGATGCCGAAAACTGGCCCTTGCTGCGGGAAGCCCTGAAGACCATGGGCCGCGCCGACCTGATCGGGCCGGGCAAGCGCCATCTGGTCCCGGCCTGGCAGCCGGCCGGTACGGGAGCGGCGTCGTTGGCGCACGGCGAAAGGGCCCATACCGCAGAGAGCCGGCAAAAGTCGGCGCTGGCGGCACGCCGACCGACGCCTGCCGCTCCGGCCAAACCCGGCAAAGCCGCACCGGCGCGCCGCCATCCGGACGTGCCGCGTCACCCCCTGTCACGCCGCAAGGGCGGCTGAACGCCGGCGACGAATCGCCGGCAAGCCGCCGTCCGGCCACCCCTTCACCAACACCTTGCCCCGACACCATGCGCTCCTACTCAACCCGCAAACGCATCCTGGTCACCGGCGGCGCCGGCTTTCTCGGCTCGCACCTTTGCGAGCGCCTGCTCGCCGAAGGCCACGACGTCCTCTGCGCCGACAACTACTTCACCGGCACCAAGGACAACATCCTCCACCTGCTGGGCAACCCGCACTTCGAGCTGATGCGCCACGACATCACCTTCCCGCTCTTTGTCGAAGTGGACGAAATCTACAACCTGGCCTGCCCCGCCTCGCCCATCCACTACCAGCACGATCCGGTGCAGACCACCAAGACCAGCGTGCATGGCGCGATCAACATGCTGGGCCTGGCCAAGCGCGTCAAGGCCAAAATCCTGCAGGCATCGACCAGCGAGGTCTACGGCGACCCGGAAGTGCACCCGCAGGCCGAAGGCTACTGGGGCAACGTCAATCCCATCGGCGTCCGCTCCTGCTACGACGAAGGCAAGCGGTGCGCCGAAACCCTGTTCTTCGACTACCACCGCCAGCACAAGCTGAGGATCAAGGTCGCGCGCATCTTCAACACCTATGGCCCGCGCATGCACCCCAACGACGGCCGCGTGGTTTCCAACTTCATCGTCCAGGCGCTGAAGGGCGAAGCCATCACCGTCTATGGCGAAGGCCGGCAGACGCGCTCCTTCTGCTACGTCGACGACATGGTGGACGGCCTGCTGCGCCTGATGAATTCCCCCGACGAATTCACCGGCCCGGTCAACCTCGGCAACCCGGTCGAATTCACCATCCTCGAACTCGCGCAGAAAATCATCGCCAAGACCGGATCGAAGTCGCCGATCGTCAAGCTTCCCCTCCCGGCCGACGACCCCGTCCAGCGCAAACCGGACATCACCCTGGCCAGGACCGTGCTCGGCTGGAACGCGAAGATCACGCTCGATGACGGCCTGCCGCGCGCCATCGACTATTTCCGCCGAATCGCCGCTTGCTGACGGTCTCCCGGCCGTATCCGGTTTCTCTGCAAGGATGCCGCTTCATCGACATCAAGTCCTGCTTCGATGCGACGGACCTCGCGCACGCCGAGATGAAGGTCTGGCAACCTTGACCGGCGGACCGGTGACGGTGAGTAATTACCAACCCACCCATCGCGTGGGAGACGGCCTGCGCGAGGCGATCGACTGGTACGTGACCGATCTTTCCGCGCGCTTGTAGGAGGCCGGGAGCTCGCGATTCATGTGTGGCATCGTTGCGCCTCGCGCAGCCGGCGCCGACGACGCCGGCCGCGGGTGTCAGGCGCGGCACCCGGCCGACCCGATCGCGGAAAGTCGGCGCTGGCGACACGGTGACCGTGTTCGAAAATTCCCCCGACGCCAGTCGCACGGACGCCTTGCGGTTGCCGTCGGATGGCGTCGATGCGCTATGCTGTCGCTTTCCGATGGGGAGCGACGCAAGGCGGCGGCGGGAGCCACGCGCCTGGCAGCGGGGGATGCGGACGCCTTCCCGCGGAAGTTTTCTTTGTTCTACAGGGATCAAGATATCGTCATGAATGCTCTGGAAGCTGAATCCGTTGAAATCATTCGCGAGGCCGTGGCCACGGCGCGCAAGCCGGTGATGATGTACTCGATCGGCAAGGACTCGTCGGTGATGCTGCACCTGGCGCGCAAGGCCTTCCACCCCGCGCCGCCGCCGTTTCCGCTGCTGCATATCGACACCGGCTGGAAATTCCAGGCCATGTACCTGCATCGGGACCGCATGGTCGCCGAGAGCGGCATGAAGCTGATTTCCCACACCAACCCGGAAGGACTGGCGGCGGGCGTGGGGCCCTTCAGCCACGGCAGCAACTACCACACCGACGTGATGAAGACCCAGGGCCTGAAGCAGGCGCTGGATGCGCACGGTTTCGATGTGGTGTTCGGCGGCGCCCGCCGCGACGAGGAAAAGAGCCGCGCCAAGGAGCGCGTGTTTTCCTTCCGCGCGCCCGGCCACCGCTGGGATCCGAAAGCGCAGCGCCCGGAACTCTGGAACCTGTACAACACGCGGATCCAGCCGGACGAAAGCATCCGCGTGTTTCCGCTCAGCAACTGGACCGAACTCGACATCTGGCAATACATCCACGCCGAGAGCATTCCCATCGTGCCGCTCTACCTCGCCGCCACGCGCCCGGTGGTCGAACGCGGCGGGCAATGGATCATGGTCGATGACCAGCGCTTTCCGTTTGCCGAGGGCGAAGCGGCCGTCCTGCGCAAGGTGCGCTTCCGCACGCTGGGATGCTGGCCATTGACGGCCGCGATGGAAAGCGACGCCGACACCCTGGAGGCCGTGATTGCGGAAACCTTCAACGCCCGCAGTTCCGAGCGGCAGGGCCGCCTGATCGATTCCGACGTGCCCGGCTCGATGGAGAAGAAGAAACAGGAGGGCTATTTCTGATGGACGCCCTGCACGCAAAGGACATCGCGGCCTTTCTCGAACGCCAGCGCGACAAGGAGACCTTGCGCTTCATCACCTGCGGCAGCGTCGACGACGGCAAGAGCACCCTGATCGGCAGGCTGCTGTACGAGAGCAAGAGCATCTTCGACGACCAGCTGCAGGCGCTGGAAAGCGAGTCGCGCCAGTACGGGACCCAGGGCGAGAAGATCGACCTGGCGCTGCTGGTCGATGGATTGCAGGCGGAACGGGAACAGGGCATCACCATCGACGTGGCCTACCGCTTCTTCGCCACCGACCGGCGCCGCTACATCGTGGCCGACACGCCGGGCCACGAGCAGTACACGCGCAACATGGCCACCGGCGCGTCCACCGCCGACCTGGCGGTGATCCTGGTCGACGCGCGCAAGGGCGTGCTGGTCCAGACCCGCCGCCATAGCCGCATCGCCGCCATGATGGGCATCCGCCATGTGGTCCTCGCGGTGAACAAGATGGATCTCGCCGCGTGCGACCAGGCGGTCTTCGACGCCATCGTGGCGGACTACCGGGACTTTGCGGCAGGCCTCGAATTCGCCAGCATCCAGGCCATTCCGCTGTCCGGGCTGGAGGGCGACAACGTGCTGCACCCCAGCCGCCGCATGCCCTGGTACGAAGGGCCGACCCTGATGGACTATCTCGACTCGGTTCCGGTGCAGCCCGCACACGAGGCCGGTGCGGCGCCCGGTTCCTTCCGCATGCCGTTGCAGTGGGTGAATCGCCCGAACCTGGATTTTCGGGGCTTCTGTGGCCGCATCTGCGGCGGATCGATACGCCCCGGCGACACCGTGCGGGTGCTGCCGTCCAGCGTGCAGACCCGCGTCAAGGCGATCATCGCCGGCTTCGACGAGGTGGGCGAGGCCCACGCCGGCGACGCCGTGACGCTGACCCTGACGGACGAGGTCGACGCGAGTCGCGGCGATGTCCTCGTCGCCGGCGACGCGCCGCCCGAAGTGGCGGACCAGTTCGAGGCCAGGTTGCTGTGGATGGCGGAACACGCCTTGTCGCCGGGCCGCCAATACCTGCTCAAGCTGGGCTGCAAGGAAGTGACGGCCACCGTTACCGCGATCAAGTATCGCGAAGATGTGAACACCGGCGTCCATCTCGCGGCGAAGACGCTCAACCTGAACGAAATTGCGACCGTGAACCTGTCCACCAGCGCGCCGCTGGTGTTCGAGCCTTACGGCGTCAACCGCAGGCTGGGCGGCTTCATCCTGATCGACAAGCTAAGCTTCGAGACGGTCGGCGCCGGCATGATCGATTTTGCCCTGCGTCGCGCCAGCAATATCCACTGGCAGGCGCTGGAGTTGAACAAGGCGGCGCACGCCGCGCAGAAGCACCAGCAGCCCAAGTGCATCTGGTTCACCGGGCTGTCGGGGTCGGGCAAATCGACCATCGCCGATCTGCTGGAGAAGCGCCTGCACGCCGACGGCAAGCACACCTATCTGCTCGACGGCGACAACGTTCGCCATGGCCTGAATCGCGACCTGGGCTTCACCGAGGCGGACCGGGTGGAAAACATCCGGCGCATTGCCGAGGTGGCGAAGTTGATGGTGGATGCCGGCCTGATCGTCCTCGTCAGCTTCATTTCGCCGTTCCGCAACGAGCGGCGCATGGCGCGCGACCTGTTCGCCGCAGGCGAGTTCGTCGAGGTATTCGTCGACACGCCGCTGGAAGAGTGCGAGCGCCGCGACGTGAAGGGCCTTTACGCCAAGGCCCGGCGCGGCGAGCTGAAGAATTTCACGGGCATCGACAGCCCCTACGAGGCACCCGAGTCTCCCGAAATCCATTTGCGCACCGACCTGGAGG
>JADYZH010000351.1 GCA_020853215.1 Sulfuritalea sp.
GAAAGCTCTTGCGCTCGCCCGAGGAGATGCCGAGGTAGAACTCCTTGACGTCCTCGTTGTTGGCGAGTTCCGACGCAGCACCTTCCATCACGACGCGACCGTTTTCGAGGATGTAGCCGAAGTCGGCATAGCGCAGGGCCATGTTGGTGTTCTGCTCGGCCAGCAGGAAGGTGACCTTTTCGCGCTGGTTGAGGTCCTTGACGATGGCGAAAACCTCGTCGACGATTTGCGGCGCCAGGCCCATCGACGGTTCGTCGAGCAGGACCATGGTCGGGTTGGCCATCAGCGCGCGGCCGATGGCGCACATCTGCTGCTCCCCGCCGGATGTATAGGCCGCCTGGCTGGTGCGCCGCTCTCTCAGGCGGGGGAAATAGTTGTAAACCTTCTCCAGCGTCTGTGCCACGGCGGCCTTGCCGTCGGTGCGCGTATAGCTGCCGGTCATCAGGTTTTCTTCGATGGTCAGGTGGCCGAAGCAGTGGCGGCCCTCCATGACCTGGACCACGCCGCGCTTGACCAGGTCGGCCGGCGTCAACGCCTCGATGCGCTCCCCGCGACACTCGATCGAACCCTTGGTCACTTCGCCGCGTTCGCCGTGCAGCAGGTTACTGACGGCACGCAGGGTGGTGGTCTTGCCGGCGCCGTTGCCGCCCAGCAGGGCGACGATGCTGCCTTCGGATACGGACAGCGAAACGCCCTTGAGCACGAGGATCACGTGGTTGTAGATTACCTCGATGCTATTGACGTTGAGAAGTATGTTGGCGGTAGTCATGTGTGCTTTCGAATGGCAATGGCCATGGTCGGAAACCGGTTCCGGACGGGGCAAGCCACACCCCGTCCGGAAGGTCTCTCAGGTCACGTGCTGCTTACTTCTTGCAGTCGTCCGCAGTGCGCCGCACGATTTTCTTCTCTTCGGCATACTTGCCGGCGGTACTGATCACCATCGGACGCAGCACCTTCTCGTCGCCCTGATACCAGTCGGAGGAGAAGTTCCACTTCTTGCCGTCCCAGGTATGCACACGCGCCCACGCCGAGCCCATGTGGTCGAGGCAGGAGGTCTGCACCGGGCGCATCACACCACCAAAACCCATGCTGTCCAGGGTCTTCTGGTCGAGGTTGATGTTCTCCAGGCCCCAGCGCATCTGCTCGCCGGTGATGCGCTTGCCCTTGCCATAGCGCCCCTGCGCAGCGCGCATGCCCTCGACAGAAAGCATGGCGGAGATCAGACCGCGCATGTACAGCACCTGGCCGACTTCTTCCTTGGGACCGGTGCCCTGGCCCTTGGCATGCACCTTCTCGAGGACTTCCTTGACCACCTTGGAGTTCGGCTCGGCACCATGCTGCATGGCCAGCGCGTTGTAACCCTTGGCGCCTTCGCCAACATCCTTGACATCGGGCTCGGCGCCCGACCACCATACGCCATACATCTTGTCGCGCGGATAGCCGGTGGCTTGCGCTTCCTTGATCGAGGTCGAGTTCATCACGCCCCAGCCCCAGAGGAAGACATAGTCAGGCTTGTTCTGGCGAATCTGCAGCCAAGTGGCCTTCTGCTCGACGCCGGGATGCGCGACGGGCAGCAACTGCACCGAGAAGCCATGCATCTTGGCGCGCTCCTGCAGCAGGGCGATCGGCTCCTTGCCATAAGGGCTGTCGTGATAGACCAGCGTGATCTTCTTGCCCTTCAGCTTGTCGAAGCCGCCTTCCTTCTTGGCGATGTGCTGCACCAGCACGTCGGCGCCCATCCAGTAGGTGCCGATCAGCGGAAAGTTCCAGGCGAACACGGAACCGTCCTGCGATTCACTGCGGCCGTAGCCGGCGGTAACCAGGGGAATCTTGTCGACGGGTGCCTTCTCGGTCAGGGCGAAGGTGATGCCGGTGGACAGCGGCTGCACCACGGTGGCACCGCCATGCTTGCCCTTCAGGCGTTCGTAACACTCGACGCCGCGGTCGGTGGCGTAGCCGGTTTCGCATTCTTCAACGATTATCTTGACGCCATTGACGCCGCCGCGCGCATTGACCAGCTTCAGGTAGTCGACATAGCCGTTGGCCCAGGGCGCGCCATTGGGGGCGTAGGCACCGGTGCGGTAGGCCAGTACCGGAAAGAACTGCTCCTCGGCCGCATATGTCGCCGGTGCGGTAAGGGCAGCGGACAGACCGATCGCTGCAAGCGAAGCGGTGACTGCAAGTTTGCGTAGTTTCATTTTTTCTCCTCCTAGGATGGTGTGGTGTTTCGCCTGCAATAAACCAGATCTGCGATGCCGGGGAATATTACCCTCCGGCTTCGCCTCTGTCTCTCAATGGGGGAAAGGCCACAGTCGCAGCTTCTCCCGCCCGGTCGCCCACAACCGGGCGATGCCATGCGGTTCGACGATCAGGAAAAACACGATCAGCGAACCAAAGATGATAATCTCGACGTGGGACACCAGCGCGATCGAGACTTCCAGTCCGAACAGACCGCCTATCAGGGGCAGCATCTGATTCAGGAAGATCGGCAGGATCACGATGAAGGCCGCGCCGAAGAAGCTGCCGGAAATCGCCCCCATGCCGCCGATGATGACCATGAACAGCAACTGGAAGGAACGGTCGATCGAAAACGCCGCCGGCTCCCAGGAGCCGAGGTTTACGAAACCCCACAAGGCCCCGGCAACGCCAAGGTAGAAGGAACTGACGGCGAAGGCCGTCAGCTTGGCGTACATCGGGCGGATGCCGATCACCGTGGCCGCCACGTCCATGTCGCGAATCGCCATCCATTGCCGGCCCATGTTGCCACGCAGCAGGTTCTTCGCCATGACGGTGAAGACGACCAGGAACCCGAGACAGAACAGGTACTTGTCGGTCGGCGAATTGATCGTCCAGCCCAACAGATTGATGTCAGGCACCGAAACCGAACCCGATGAGGAATCGTTGGTGAACCACTTGATGCGCAGGAAGGCCCAGTCCCAGAAGAACTGGGACGCCAAGGTCGCCACGGCGAGATACAAACCCCGCACGCGCAGGCTGGGAATGCCGAACACGATACCCGCTGCGGCCGCAATCACGCCGCCCAACAAGATTGCGGCCAGCGCCGGCATGCCGTCGACGCGAACCATGAAATTGTAGGCGGCATAAGCACCGACCGCCATCGAAGCGCCCGCGCCGAGGGTGATCTGGCCGCAATAACCGACCAGGATGTTCACGCCGAGGGCCGCCAGCGACAGGATCAGGAACGGCACCATGATGGCGCGGAACATGTACTCGTCGACCAGCAACGGAATCCCGATGAAGGCAAACGCCACGAGCGCAACAATCGCCCAGCGATCCTGCGGTATGGCAAAGGCCTGCTGGTCCGCCTTGTAGGTGGTCTTGAACTGGCCATTTTCTCTATAGAACATC
>JADYZH010000352.1 GCA_020853215.1 Sulfuritalea sp.
CGCAACGTTTCCAGCACCGAGCGGCGTGCTGCCGGATCCGGCGTGTTCGCCCAGGCCGCAGCGAGACCATGCCAGCGTGAGGCACACCGGGATTCCAGCAGGGTTCGGTCGAGCGCGTCGCGCAGCAGCGTCATGGGGCAGGGGATGGGGCCGGCGGATGGCCGATGTTACCGCGCCGTCTGCGCCATCGGCTGCGGCCTAATTCGAGCCGGCCAGCCTCGCCAGCGCCGCGCGCCCGGACAGCAGGTGGTCGTGCATGGCCTGCCGCGCCAGCGCCGCATCCTTCGCGCGCAGGGCGTCGAGGATTTCTCGGTGTTCCTGCAATGATTGCTTGAGGCGGCCGTCGAGGCGCAGCGAATCGCGGCGCGTGAGCTTGATCAGCTTGCGCGCGTCGTCGATCAGTTGCGCCAGGTAGCGGTTGCCGGCGATTTCCTGCAAGGCGGTGTGGAAGCGCTGGTTGGCCTCGAAGAAGCGGTCGGCATTGTTGGTCGCCGCATGTTCCTCGAGTTCCAGGTGAATCGCGGCGAGGCGCGAAAAGTCGGCGCCGGTGGCACGGCGCGCCGCCAGTTCCGCGACGCGACCTTCGAGCATGGCCATCACCGGGAAGACCTCGTCGATGTCCTGCTCGGACAGTTCGGTGACATAGCAGCCGCGGCGCGGCTTGAGTACCACCAGACCTTCCGCGGCCAGCACCTTCAGCGCCTCGCGCAACGGCGTGCGGCTGATGCCGTACTCCAGCGCGAGCGCTTGCTCGTCGATCCAGCCGCCTTGTGGCAGCTCGTGTGCAAAAATGCGGCTGCGCAAGCGCTCGGCCAC
Source organism: Sulfuritalea sp. (assembly GCA_020853215.1). Classification (GTDB taxonomy): domain Bacteria; phylum Pseudomonadota; class Gammaproteobacteria; order Burkholderiales; family Rhodocyclaceae; genus Sulfuritalea. The sequence goes on from JADYZH010000352.1 coordinate 817, forward strand.
CTGTTCGTAGAGGGCAGGGGCCGCAAGTATTTTGGAAGAGGGTCTTGCATTCATAATTATGAATGCAGTATCATGCGTTCTTGCCTGGAAGTCAAGCGCCTCGAGAAAGGAACCGAGATGAGCAAAGCCCCCGAAGTCAGCATTCCAACGATCGACGCCTGGACCCGGGCCGCCGCCAAGTCGGCGCCGGGCGGCGATGTAACGAAATTGAACTGGGTGACGCCTGAAGGTCTGACCGTCAAGCCGCTCTACACCAAAGCCGATGTGGCGGGCCTGCCCTATACCGATACGCTGCCCGGCTTCGCGCCCTTTCTGCGCGGCCCGCAGGCCACCATGTACGCGGTGCGGCCGTGGACCATCCGCCAGTACGCAGGCTTTTCCACCGCCGAGGCCTCCAATGCCTTTTACCGCCAGGCGCTCGCCGCCGGCGGCCAGGGCGTGTCGGTGGCTTTCGACCTGGCCACGCACCGCGGCTACGACTCCGACCACCCGCGCGTCACCGGCGACGTCGGCAAGGCCGGCGTGGCGATCGATTCGGTGGAGGACATGAAGATCCTGTTCGACGGCATCCCGCTCGACAAGGTTTCGGTGTCGATGACCATGAACGGCGCCGTGCTGCCGATCCTTGCCGGCTACGTGGTGGCCGCCGAGGAGCAGGGCGTTTCCCAGGAACAGTTGAGCGGCACCATCCAGAACGACATCCTCAAGGAGTTCATGGTTCGCAACACCTACATCTTCCCGCCCGAGCCGTCGATGCGCATCATCGCCGACATCATCGGCTACACCGCGCAGAACATGCCGAAGTTCAACTCGATCTCGATCTCGGGTTACCACATGCAGGAAGCCGGCGCGACCCAGGCGCTGGAACTCGCCTTCACCCTGGCCGACGGCCGCGAGTACGTGAAGACAGCACTGGCTGCCGGCATGGACGTCGATGCCTTCGCCGGGCGCCTGTCCTTCTTCTGGGCCATCGGCATGAACTTCTATCTGGAAATAGCCAAGATGCGCGCCGCGCGCCTGCTGTGGTGGCGCATCATGAGCGAGTTCGCACCGAAGAACCCGAAGTCGCTGATGCTGCGCACCCACTGCCAGACCTCCGGCTGGTCGCTCACCGAGCAGGACCCCTACAACAACGTGGTGCGCACGACGATCGAAGCGATGGCGGCGGTGTTCGGCGGGACGCAGTCGCTGCACACCAACTCGCTCGACGAAGCCATCGCTTTGCCGACCGAATTCTCCTCGCGCATCGCGCGCAACACCCAGCTCATCATCCAGGAAGAGACGCACATCACCAATGTCATCGATCCCTGGGCCGGCAGCTACATGATGGAAAAGCTGACCCAGGACATTGCCGACGAAGCCTGGCGCATCATCGAGGACGTGGACAAGATGGGCGGCATGACCCAGGCCGTGCAATGCGGCTGGGCCAAGCTGCAGATCGAAACCTGCGCCGCGCAGAAGCAGGCGCGCATCGACACCGGCCAGGATGTGATCGTCGGCGTGAACAAGTACAAGCTCAAGGAAGAGGCGGCGATCGACACGCTGGATGTCGACAACCATGCCGTACGCGACGCCCAGGTGGCGCGGCTGAAGAGCATCCGCGCCAGCCGCGACGGCGCGGCGGTGCAGGCGGCGCTCGACGCCCTGACCGCCGCCGCGCGCGACAAGACCGGCAACCTGCTCGACCTCGGCATCAAGGCAATCCGCCTGCGCGCCACGGTGGGCGAGGTTTCCGACGCGCTGGAAAAGATCTACGGCCGCCACCGCGCCACCAACCAGACCGTGTCGGGCGTCTATAGTGCGGCTTTCGGCGAGGATGGCACCATGAAGGAAATCCGCG
>JADYZH010000353.1 GCA_020853215.1 Sulfuritalea sp.
AGATTGCCGTTGGCCAGCAGATGGGCCAGCGCCCAGATCTTGACGCCCGCCACCATCGGATGGCCGATCTTCGCCTTGATGTGGCTGCCGGGCAGGTAGGCCGCGACCAGCAGGATGAAGGCCGGCAGCGTCAGTAGCGCGGCCAGATGCCGCGTCCAGACGGGCGGCAACCAGAGCACGACGGGGTCGACGCGCGCCAGGCCGTAACCCCAGATGATCAGCCCCAGTCCGACCGCCGAAATGAGCGCATACACGCCCTTCCACGGCAACAAGCCGAGGCGAGCAAGCTGCGCGTCGCGCCAGTCGTTGGCAAAAATGCGCACCGAATGGATGCCGAGGAAAAGCACGAGGCCGAGGATCAGATAGGTGGACATGGCACGTTACCGGAATGAAGTGGGCCGATCATACGCGCGGGTGCTGGCCGCAACCACGATGGCTCCTCGAAGGGGACGGCGACCCGGCTCCTCCCCCGTCAAGCGGGAGGCTGGGAGGGGGAGGGGGCAAAGCCGCATTCAACGACCCGTAAAGCGCGGCGGCCGCTTTTCGAGAAAGGCGGCAAGGCCTTCGGCGTAATCCTGCGTGTCGAGGAAGGCGAAGGAGGCGCGCTTTTCCTCCGGCGTCAGCGGCCGGTCCTCCAGCAGGCGCGCAATCCATTGCTTGTGCCAGCGCGCCACCAGCGGCGCACCCGCCGCAATGCGCGCGGCAGTCGCCTGCACTTCGGCCGCCACCGTGTCGTCCGCCACGACGCGCGTCAGCAAACCCTTGGCATACGCCTCGGCGGCATTCAGCAGGCGCCCTTCGAGTAGGATTTCCTTCGCCACCGCCGGCCCGGCCAGTTTGAGAAAACCCGCCAGCTCGCCCGGATACATCGAGAAGCCCAGCTTCATGATCGGCGCGCCGAACTTCGCGCCCTCGCCGGCGATGCGCAGGTCGCAGGCGCAGGCGATTTCCAGCCCCCCGCCGACGCAGGGGCCGAGGATCGCGGCCAGCGTCGGATGCGGACAGGACTCGATAGCCGCCAGCGCCTCGCCCACTGCCTCGTGGTAGGCCAAGGCCAGATCGACGTTGGCGCGCGCGGTCTTGAACTCTTCAAGGTCGCCGCCGGCGGCAAAGGCTGCGCCCTCGCCGCGCAGGATCACGCAACGCAAGGCATCGTCTGCCGCCAGCCCGGTCATGGTTTCGCGCAGGCGCTGCCACATCAGGGCATTCAGCGCATTCAGCTTGTCGGGATTGAACAGGGTGACGGTGGCAATGGCGCCGTCGCGTTGGCAGAGGATGTCGGATTTCATGGGCACTTTCGATCGGGCACCGGCTTCACGCCGTCGTTCCGGCGCATGCCGGAATCCAGGAATTGTTGCACGAGTCGTTGTCCGGTCGTCGAACAAAGGCGGCAGGCATCAGGTGCCCGGAAAGTCAAATGACTCTGACCCCTTTAGTTCCTTGCTTTAGTTCCTTGAATCGTTGATCACTTGGAAGAAAACGGTTGTTTCCGTCTGACAGTGCCTCTATAAGGTTTGGCTTAATGTCGTGGTGTGACTCTGCCGCGATTGCGTGCAGTGCCATTTCATACCATCTGGCGATATCGCTCATTTCAATTCTCCTTGGCGTGCTGATTTTTGGGCTTGAGTACGCGGTTTACAAATGTTGTGTCGGAATACGGGACCGGCATGTATGGATATGGAGGCTTTCCCGTTCCGGGGCAAACGCCACCCACATTCCAAGAGATGCCAGTTGGCGAATAGCTCTTGCCCCAGTTCTTGGTTACTGCGAGCGCAAATCCTCGCTTTAGGGCGAGCACCTCGTTGGTTTCAAGATCTACCACCACGAGATCTCCTCCAGCCACGCCCAGTTGCCGATCCATTTCTCGTTTGATGCCGTACCAATAGAAGGCATAACGGCTCTGCAGCTCAGCGGTCTCACGCGGAGGTTGCGACCTTTCGATAGTGAAACCATACGGCGATTTGATACCGAATCCTTCGTAACGAAGGAATGGCGGCGATTTCAGTTCGCCATTTTTTCCAAGATTCGGCTTCTCGAAGATCGGATACTGAGTCGGCCTTGGACCGTGAAAATAGCTCTCGGCGCGCTCGGTATGACCTTCAAAAAAATACGGAGCCTCCAGCACATACCGATCCTGGCCCTCCCGGCCTTTGGGTTCCTCCCTCGGCCGTATCTGATACACCGCCTCGACGTCTTCGACCGTCTTGTAAATGAACTCGCCGGCCTCGGCCTCGCACAGCGCCTTGAAGTACTCCTCGCTGCTCATCCCCGACCGATACACCTTCTTGTCCCCGTCCGGAATCACCGGACGCGGCAGCTTCGGCTCCGGCCAGTATTCGGGGTGGGGCTTGCGACGCAGGCGATAGAGATTGCAGTCGTCGAGTCCCGGCTTGTTCTTCATGCGACAGTCCAGGTACTTTTCGGGGTCGTAGGATTCCCCGAACTCTTCCCGCCGAGTCGTGTCCAGCGGTGGCAGGAGCGCCGCCTGTACCTTGAAGCAAGACGCGACTTCCTCCGTCGTCATGCTCATGCGCAAGCATTCATCTTCCAGGTCTGCCTTCAGGGTCGTGAAACCACCTCCGCTCACCGTCTCCCTGGCACGTGCATCGAGAACCTTGAGGCACTGCTCCCGCTCCTTCGGTTCGAGGTCGTCCTTCCACAGCTTTTTCTTGCAACCTGAATATAGTGCCGAACGGGTTGTAGTCGCCCCACCGGCGCTGACCTCCTCATCCTTGTACGTTCCAAATTGGGCCTGTACCGTGAACGTCGTGCAAGCAAGAACCAAGGCACCCATATAGGTCAATCGAGCAATGTTCATGCTGCGTCCCTCCACATCGTTTCGTTCAGCTAAAGGGGTCAGAGTCATTTCGCTTTTCGTTTCGCATCGTTGCTTTCTCCGGGATAACGCCGGACAACAGGCCAGGATCGAATTGATTAGCCATCGAAAGTCGGCGCTGGCGGTACGGCGATAGTCTGAAAAGTAGAAGCATGCCCAAGGTTCTCTACCGCCAAACACCCGCGGCGTATCCGGCAACAGGCGTCGGGCTTCAGCCTAGTCGTGCATCTGCTTGCAGTGGCTGTCTTTCGCCAGGATCAGGATGAAGGCCGCCAGCACCATGGTGGCGAACAGCAGGGTGAAGCCGGCGCGGTAGGCGCCCGCGTCGTAGATGCGCACGCCGCCGGCCAGCGCGCCGTTCCAGCGCTGGTCGAGGATCCAGCCCATCGCCGGCTGCAGCAGCATGCCGCCCAGCAGCGGCCCCATGTTGCAGAAGCCCGAGGCGGTGCCGACCAGGCGCAGCGGCACGGATTCCTTGGCCCAGGCGAAGCCGATGATGATGTTGCCCGAGGCGAAGCCGGTCGGCACCAGCAGCACGACCAGCACCCACAGCGGCAGCGGCAGGAAGATGATCGCCGACCAGCCGAGCAGGGCCACGCCCGAGGCGATCAGGTAGAGCGGCTTCCTCATCTGCATGCGCTCCGACCAGCTGCCCAGCAACGGCCCGCCCAGCGCCCACGCCACCAACAGCAGCGAGGTGATCGCCGCCGCGGCCTTGGGGTCCAGGCCGTGCACCTGGCGCAGGAAGGGCACGCCCCAGAGCCCGGCGAAGGTGAGCACCGCACCGGAAAAGCCGATCGGCACCGCGGTCAGGATCCAGATGTTGCGGTAGGAGAGCACCTCCATCAGGCCGCGCAGCACCGATTGCGAGCCATGCGCGCCGTGCTCGCCCTGGTAATGGCTGGCGTAGCAGCGCTCGATCGGATCGTCGCGCACGCGCAGCCAGGTGACGACGCAGAGGATGGCCGTCAGCGCCGCCGAAACGCCCATCACCGGACGCCAGCCGAAAGCCTCGACCAGAAAACGCAGCGGCACGCCCGCCACCACGCCGCCGACCACGCCCATCAGGAGCGCCATGCCCGAGGCCAGCGCATATTGTTTCGGCGCGAACCAGTGGCTGGCCAGCTTCAGCATTGAGACGAAAGCCACCGCCACCGATGCGCCGATCAGGAGTCGCCCCATGTTGGCCCAGAAGATGGTCGGCGCAAATGCGAACAGCGCCGTGCCCAGCGCAGCCACGCCCGCCCCGGCGGTGAGCAGCCGCCGCGGACCCCAGCGGTCGGCGATCATGCCGGTCGGGATCTGCATCGCCACGTAGGAATAGAAATAGAAGGCCGAGAGGTTGCCCAGCGCCGCGCCGGTGATGGCGAACTCGGTCATCAACT
>JADYZH010000354.1 GCA_020853215.1 Sulfuritalea sp.
CAATGATGAGAAACCGCTGATCTGGCTCGGAGGCTCGCGCAAGGATCTTGCGGCCATGCCGAAGGCGGTGCAGCGCGAGTTTGGCTATGCGCTGCATCTGGCGCAGATCGGCAGCAGGCACGCGGGCGCCAAGGTGCTGCGCGGCTTCGGCTCGGCGGGTGTGCTGGAAGTCGTCGAGGATTTCGCGACGGACACCTATCGTGCCGTTTATACCGTGCGCTTCGCCACCGCCGTGTATGTGCTGCACTGTTTCAAGAAGAAATCGACCAGAGGTATCGAAACCCCGAAACCCGACATGGACCTGATACGCAAACGGCTCGACGATGCCAAACGTCTGGCCGAAGGAGAATGACATGACCCGCAAGACCAGCAAAGACAAAATAGACTACGAAGTCGGTTCCGGCAACGTCTACGCCGATCTCGGTTTTGCCGACTCGGCCGAGATGCTGGCCAAGGCAAGGATAGTGAGCGAAATCGCGCGCATCATCCAGGAGCGCAAGCTGACCCAGACCAAGGCGGCAGAACTGCTGGGCATCGACCAGCCCAAAGTGTCCGCGCTGTTGCGTGGGCATTTCCAGGGCTATTCGCAGGAAAGGCTGATCGGTTTCCTGACGAAGCTGGGGATGGATGTCGAGATCGTCGTGCGGCCGAAAGCCAGGAAGAAGCAAACGGCCGGGCTGGTTTCGGTGGTGTTTGCGTGACGGCGAATCTACTTGGCCGACCTCCTGTGATCGAGAAAATATCCACCATGAAGGCTTGGCCCGTGCAAGACGCCAAAGCGCGTTTCAGCGAACTGCTGGATGCCTGCGTCACAGAAGGTCCGCAGGTCATCACGCGGCGCGGCGCTGAAACGGCCGTGCTGGTTTCTGTCCCCGAATGGAAACGGTTGCGCAACGCGGCGCGCCCTTCGCTGAAGGAACTCTTGCTGTCTGCCTCTGCCCGGTCGAAGCCGGCGCTGTCGGCGCGCGGCAGGGCGACGCGCCGTGCCGGTGGATCATCGGTACTACCACCGGCAGCAAAGAGGTGACGCGCATGCACAACCCGCCGCATCCCGGCGAAGTTCTAAAGGACGGCCTATTCACCGGAACCGGCATTACCGTCACCGACTTCGCGCGGCGCATCGGCGTCACGCGGGTGACGCTCTCCAAGGTGTTGAACGGCAGGAACGGCGTCAGCGCAGACATGGCGGTGCGCCTTGCCGCTGCGATCGGCGGCAGCGCGGAATCCTGGCTGCACATGCAGGCGCGGTACGATCTCGCTGCGTCGGAAAAAGCGTTGAAGAAGGTGCTGGCGAAGATCGAACCGCTGGAACTGCCAGAAGCCGCTTGATCGCTTGCCCCGGCCGTCACCGGCAGGCCCGTGGCTCCGTCAGATTTTTGATTCCTCCGCCTCGGACTAGCCGGAGCCGGCCTTGTCGCCGTATCGCCGGCGCCGACTTTTTGGGTAGAGAATTCAATTCGACTCCTTTGATTTCCTCCAATTCCGGTACAGCCGATTTGATTCGGGCTGGCTCATCCAGTGAGCTTCGGCAGGCGTAGATTGCGATCTCCGGTGACGATTCGATATACCTACGGAGGTGCGCAATGATCAGCTTTCTGAAGGGCATTATGTGGGGACTTATCATTCTCAGCGTGATCATTTCGTCGCTCCGCGGGTTGTGGTGGCTTTTCCCGGCCGCAGTTTTTGTTGGCTGGATTGTCGACCGTGTCGCAAAGTCAATTTTTCAAGGGGATGAAGCGCAATGAGGAAAATCGTTCTGATTTCGTGCGTGAGCAAAAAGCTGGTACATGCGGCCAAGGTGAGAGACATTTATGTCAGCCCCTTGTTTCGGCTCAACCTCGCGTACGCCGAATCGCTTAAGCCTGACGCGATCTACGTGCTCTCAGCAAAGCACGGCCTGCTGCCGCTGGACGATCAGATCGAACCCTACGAACTGACGCTCAACACTATGGGAACCGGGCAGATCAGGGCTTGGGCCAGCGGGGTGGTGTCGCAGCTTGCAGCGGTGGCTGATTTGAAGCATGACCTTTTCGTTTTTCTGGCCGGGGACAAGTACCGGAAGTTTCTGGTTCCGCATCTGGCGCATTTCGAAGTGCCGATGGACGGCCTCACCATCGGCCGGCAACTCCAGTTCCTCAGCAGGCGAACATGAGCGACATCTGCGCCCAATTGCATCGGGCTCTGAGGGTGCTGGAGCGGCATCGCTTCCCATTCGACGCCAAGCGAATTCCGTTGAATGGACTTTATGTGCTGTTCGAAAAAGGCGAGACCGGTCACGGCGGTGATCGCATCGTGCGCATTGGCACACACACCGGCGAAGCGCAACTGCGATCCCGCCTCAAGCAGCACTTCATCACGCCGAGCAAGGATCGCAGCATCTTTCGCAAGAATATCGGTCGCGCACTGCTGAACCGCAATCACGACCCATTCATTCGCGAATGGGAATTCGACCTGACCACGAGGAAGGCAAAGGACGAGCTGGGGCCGCTGGTTGATTTCAGAAAGCAGGCCGAGGTGGAACGGCAGGTGTCAGACTACATCCAGGAACGATTCGAGTTCGTGGTGATAGGCGAGGCCGAGAAATCTGCTCGCCTAAGTCTTGAGGCAAGGATGGTTTCGACGGTGTCGCATTGTCGCGACTGTGGCGCTTCGGCGGGATGGCTTGGCTTGTCATCGCCCAAGGACAAGATTCGCGAGAGCGGCCTTTGGCAGGTCAATGAACTCTACGGTGAAGGACTTTCCGCGGCGGATCTGGAAAGAATCCTGGCCACGGTTAATAACTGATCCGGATGGCGGCCAAGCGATTCCGGCGTCGCTATGAAGACAGCGGGGATTGATTACCAAGGCGGCCTGATCGCCGTCCCGCCAGCGCCGACTTTTCGAGCAGAGAACTCAATTCGAGCCTCGCCCCCTTGATAGAGGGTTATTCTTTCACCATGGAGAGAGTTCCCGACAACTACTGCGTCGACGATCCCGAAATCAAAGAGGTTCAGGATATGGACTCCGGGGCCATCCTGACGGTGCAAGATGTCATCGGCGCTGACAAAGACAGGCTAATCCGGTTGCGGATGAACTTGGCCGAGGCTGGTGAGGAACGCGAGGACAAATACACCTGTCCGATCTGCGGCGTTGGCGTCTATCTGGTCTGCAGACGCAGAGGGGACGAGAAGCGGTTTTACTTTAGGCACCGGGTCGAGATAGGCAACTGTCCCGCAGTCACCCGCGAGCCGTTGTCCAAGGAGGAAATCGAGGCTCGGAAATACAACGGAGCCAAGGAGAGCCGTGCCCACATCCGGATGAAGGAAATCCTCGCCGAGAGCATCTCCCGCGATCCTGACTTCTCGGACCTGCAAATCGAGAAGGTATGGAAAGGCATGGAACGGGCGACCTGGCGTAAGCCAGACGTGTCCGCGGTTTGGAGAAACAAAATCCGTGTCGCCTTCGAGGTACAACTTTCCACGACTTTTCTCCACGTCATTGCCCAACGGAGAGTGTTCTATCGGAATCAAGGAGGGTTGCTCTGCTGGGTGTTCAAGACCTTCGACATCGAGGCGGCCCGCATGACGCAGGAGGACATATTTCACAACAACAACCGCAATCTCTTTCTCGCGTCAGAGAAAACATTGAGAGCGTCAAAAGAGTGCGGGGCCTTGATGTTGGACTGTCGCTGGGCGGAACCCAAGGCAGGCTCTGAAGCTGTCTCGTGGGGATGGAACGGAAGGCTCGCCGCCTTTTCCGAAATGACATTGGATCAAAACGGGCAGAGGGTTTTCCTTTGGCTCTATTCGCATTAAGTAGTGACAGGCTCGCGCCCTGAGCCTCGGCATTGCCAGACTGGTCGCATCGACGAGTGACCTGGAGGGCGAAATGAGGCAACGGGAGTTGAAGAGGCTGAAGGCGATGGTGGCGAAGCTCACCTTCGCGCAGCGCCGGGAGCTGATGGATGAGTTGGGAACCGATGCTGAGGCAGCGGCATCAGTGGGCATCATCGAGGCCCAGGGGAAAGAGGCCGGTTGCCCGCATTGTGGCAACGGGCACGTGGTCAGGAACGGTAGCGCCAGCGGTCTGCAACGCTACAAGTGCCGGATTTGCGGCCGGACCTTCAACGCCCTGACCGGAACGCCGCTGGCCCGCCTGCGCCAGAAGTCAAAGTGGATCGTGCAGGCCGAGGTGTTGCGTGATGGGATGACCATCACGCAGGCGGCCAAACGGTTGAAGGTCGCGCGGAGCACCGCATTCCGCTGGCGCCATCGATTCATGGCGGTACCCAAGACCATTCAGGCTCAGTCACTGGCGGGGATTGCCGAGGCTGACGAGACGTTTTTCCTGCATTCTCGCAAGGGGCAGCGTGGCCTGGACCGAAAACCACGCCGGCGCGGCGGCCGAGCCGCCAAGCGAGGGCTGTCCAAGGAACAAGTACCGGTACTGGTCGCTCGGGATCGCTCGGGTGCCACGGCCAACATCATTCTGGCGGCCGACGGCAAGGTGGATCTGGTGGCCGCGCTCAAGCCCTTGCTGCCCTCGGACACGATCCTTTGCACCGACGGCAGTAGTGTCTTGGCCGCCGCCGTCAAAGAGATCGGCGTGACCCATCGTCCGGTGAATGTTTCCGCCGGTCGGCGCGTCATTGCCGGCGTTTATCACATCCAGAACGTCAATGCCTTCGATAGCCGGCTCAAGAACTGGATTCGCCGCTTCAACGGTGTTGCAACCAAGTACCTCGATTCCTACCTCGGGTGGTTCCGCACCCTCGATCGGTCATCCTCTCCTGGCTTGCAACCCGCTTCATTGCTGGCTTTGGCCCTCAACAGTCGCGCCGTCCTCAACTAATGCGAACTGAGCC
>JADYZH010000355.1 GCA_020853215.1 Sulfuritalea sp.
GATGTATTTCGCCATCTATCAGGCGCTGGCGCGCGACGAGCGCCGGCCCGGCCTCTACCGCGAATACGCGCCGGACTTCTTCGATCTGATTATCGTGGACGAGTGCCATCGCGGCAGTGCGCGCGGGGACTCCAACTGGCGCGAAATCCTCACCTGGTTCGAGCCGGCCTACCAGCTCGGCATGACCGCCACGCCCCTGCGCGAGGACAACCGCGACACCTACCTCTACTTCGGCAACCCGATCTATGAATACAGCCTGCGCCAGGGCATCGAGGACGGCTTCCTCGCACCCTACCGCGTGCATCGCGTCGTCACCGAATGGGACGCCGCCGGCTGGCGGCCGAGCCGCGACGAGCTAGACCGCTACGGCCGCGCCATCCCCGACGACGAGTACCAGACCAAGGACTTCGAACGCATCGTCGCCCTGCGCGCCCGCACCGAGATCATCGCCCGCCACCTGACCGAGTTCCTCAAGAAGACCGACCGCTACGCCAAGACCATCGTCTTCTGCGTCGACCAGGAGCACGCCGACGAGATGCGCCGCGCACTCAACAACCTCAACGCCGATCTGGTGCAACAGCACCCCGACTACGCCTGCCGCGTTACCGCCGACGAGGGCGACATCGGCCGCGGCCACCTCGGCCGCTTCCAGGACGTGGAGACGCGCACGCCGGTGATCCTCACCACCTCGCAGTTGCTCACCACCGGCGTCGACGCCCCCACCTGCAAGAACGTCGTGCTGGCCCGCGTGGTGGGCTCGATGAGCGACTTCAAGCAGATCATCGGCCGCGGCACCCGCGTGCGCGACGACTACGGCAAGCTGTGGTTCAACATCGTCGATTACACCGGCTCGGCCACGCGCCTGTTCGCCGACCCGGAGTTCGACGGCGACCCGGCGCGCATCACCGAGGAAGAGCTGCTGGCGAACGGCGAAACGAAGGCGCTGGTCGAATATGCCATCGCCAAGGAACCCGAGGACGTCGCGCCGGAAGTGAACGAGCCGCCCGCCGAAGACCGCCGCAAGTTCTATTTCGACGGCGGCCGCGTCGAAATCGCCGCCCACATCGTTTACGAACTCGATCCGGACGGCAAGCAGCTTTCAGTAAGTCGCTACACCGACTACGCCGCCGACAAGGTGCGCACCCTCTGCCCCAGCGCACCGGAGCTGCGCGCCCGCTGGGCCGACCCTGCACAACGCGCCGAGATCATCGAGCGCCTCGCCGAGCGCGGCATCGGCTTCGACGCCCTGGCCGAGGCGGCACAGCAACCCGAGGCCGATCCCTTCGACCTGCTCTGCCATTTCGCCTTCAACGCGCCGCTGCGCACCCGCCGCGAGCGCGCCCAGCGCCTGCGCGCCGAGCGCAAGGACTTCTTCGAGCGCTTCGGCCCCGACGCCCGCGCCATCCTCGACGAGCTGCTGGAAAAGTACGCCGAGCACGGCGCCGCACAGTTCGTCATTCCCGACGTGCTCAAGGTGCCGCCCGTCTCCACCCACGGCAACATCTCGGAAATCATCCAGCTTTTCGGCGGAGCTGATAAGCTGCGCGCCGCCGTGACCGAACTGCAGAACCTTCTCTATGCCGCGTAATTCCTCTAAGAAACCCGCCACCCCGCTCACCACCGCCCAGTCCCTCGGCAGCCTGCTGAAATCCGCGCGCGACATCATGCGCAAGGACAAGGGCCTGAACGGCGACCTCGACCGGCTGCCAATGCTCACCTGGATCATGTTCCTCAAGTTCCTCGACGACCTGGAGATCCAGCGCGAGGACGAGGCGGCGCTCGCTGGCAAGCGCTTCCGTCCGGCCGTGGAGGCGCCTTACCGCTGGCGCGACTGGGCCGCCGACCCGCAGGGCATGACGGGCGAAGACCTCATCGCCTTCATCGGTCAGGACGAGGCCGTCGGCCCCGATGGCCGGCGCGGCGCCGGGCTGTTCGCCTACCTGCGTTCGCTCACCAGCGCCAACGGCGACAACCGCCGCGACGTCATCGGCACTGTGTTCCGCGGCGTGCAGAACCGCATGGTCAGCGGTTATCTCTTGCGCGACGTCATCAACAAGGTCGGCGCCATCCACTTCACGGCGAGCGAGGAGCTGCACACCCTCGGCAGCCTCTACGAATCGCTGCTGCGCGAGATGCGCGACGCGGCCGGCGACTCGGGCGAGTTCTACACGCCGCGCGCCGTGGTGCGCTTCATGGTGGAGGTCACCGACCCGCGCCTGGGCGAGACGGTACTCGATCCCGCCGCCGGCACCGGCGGTTTCCTCGTCGAAGCCTACAACCATCTTTTCGCGCAGGTGAAGACCGTTCCGCAGCACCGGCAGTTGCAGGACGAAGCCCTCTACGGCTTCGAACCGAAGCCCCTGCCCTATCTGCTGTGCCAGATGAACCTGCTGCTGCACGGCCTGGAGCGGCCGATGATCGACCCCGGCAATGCCCTGCGCTATAAGCTCTCCGAGATCGGCGAGGCCGACCGCGTGGACGTCATCCTCACCAACCCGCCCTTCGGCGGCGAAGAGGAGAAGGGCATCCAGGGCAATTTCCCCGAGGATCGGCAGACGGCGGAAACTGCGCTGCTCTTCCTCCAGCTCATCATGCGCCGCTTGCGCCGCCAGCCGACCAAGGCCGGCAAACCGGCGCGCGCCGCCGTGGTCGTGCCCAACGGCACCCTCTTCGGCGACGGCGTCTGCGCCCGCATCAAGGAAGAGCTGCTCAAGGAATTCAACCTGCACACC
>JADYZH010000356.1 GCA_020853215.1 Sulfuritalea sp.
CGCAAGAAGGACCGGCGCGACCTGACGCTGGTCGAACTGGCGCCCGGCAGCCGGGCCGCCGGGGTGTTTACCCGGAACCGCTGCTGCGCGGCGCCGGTCACGCTGTGCCGCGAGCACTTGGCGGGCGACGGCAGCCTGCGCGCGCTGGTGATCAATACCGGCATCGCCAATGCCGCGACCGGCGAGCAGGGCATGCGCGCGGCGGCCGAGACTTGCGATGCGGCGGCCAAATTGCTCGGCTGTTCGGCGCGCGAGGTGCTGCCGTTTTCCACTGGCGTGATCCTCGAGCACCTGCCGGTGGAGCGCCTGATCGCCGGCCTGCCGGCTGCGCAGGCGGATCTTGCGGCTGACCACTGGCACGCGGCGGCGCACGCCATCATGACCACCGACACCGTGGCCAAGGCGTCCTCGCGCCGCATCGAACTGGGTGGCAAGACCATCACCGTCACCGGCATCAGCAAGGGCGCGGGCATGATCCGGCCCAACATGGCGACCATGCTCGGCTTTGTCGCCACCGACGCAGGGATTCCGGCCGGCCTGCTGGCGCAACTGGCGAAGGACGCGGCGGACCAGAGCTTCAACTGCATCACGGTCGATGGAGACACCTCGACCAATGATTCCTTCGTCGTCATTGCCACTGGCGCTGCGGGGCTCGAGGTCGATGCCGCCTCTCCGCACTGGCCGGCGCTGCGCGATGCGGTGATCGCCGTGGCGCAGGAACTGGCGCAGGCCATCGTGCGCGACGGCGAGGGCGCGACCAAGTTCATCAGCGTAAAAGTCGGCGGCGGCGGTACGGCGGAGGAGTGCCGCAAGGTGGCCTACGCCATCGGCCATTCGCCGCTGGTGAAGACGGCCTTCTTCGCTTCCGATCCCAACCTCGGCCGCATCCTGGCGGCGATCGGCTATGCCGGCATCGACGACCTTGATGCCGCCGGCGTGCGCGTCTGGCTGGGTTCGGGCAGCGAAGAAGTGCTGGTCTCCGAGAACGGTGGGCGCGCCGCCAGCTACCGCGAGGAGGACGGCTCGCGCATCATGAAGAATGCCGAGATCACGGTGCGCGTGGACCTTGGTCGCGGCAGTGCCGCGGCGACGGTGTGGACCTGCGACTTCTCCTATGATTACGTGAAAATCAACGCCGACTACCGTTCCTGAGGACACCATGACCATTGCCGACCAGGCCCGCTTCGAGCGCGCCATCGCCCTGTTCGATGCCGCCAATGCCGAGGACCCGAACCAGGACCAGGGCCAGCCCAAGGAACTGCTTTACGCCCGGCGCATGACCGGGATGATAGTCCGCTATGCGCCGGACGCCAGCGAAGTCGCGCAGCTCGCCGTGCGTGCCCAGCACATCAGGCGCTGGACGGTGCCGCGCAGCAGCTACCCGATGACCAAGGAGGGCTACCACGCCTGGCGCACGGGTCTGTACAAGTTCCACGCCGAGACGGCGGGGGAACTGATGCGGCAGGCCGGCTACGGGCAGGACATGGTCGACCAGGTGCAGATGGCGGTCGGCAAACGCCAGCTGAAGGTGAATCTCGATACGCAGATGATGGAAGATGTCACCGACTTGGTCTTCCTCG
This sequence comes from Sulfuritalea sp., assembly GCA_020853215.1. Classification (GTDB taxonomy): domain Bacteria; phylum Pseudomonadota; class Gammaproteobacteria; order Burkholderiales; family Rhodocyclaceae; genus Sulfuritalea. The sequence goes on from JADYZH010000356.1 coordinate 1,581, forward strand.
AGCACTACATGCTCGACTTTGCCGGCAAGCATGCCGACTACAGCGAAGAGAAATGGCTCGAGATCGTGCGCAAGACCTGGAAGAAGATGTCGGAGCGCGCCCACGCCTTTGCCACCGGTGGCGGCATCAAACTGCCGGAACCGCTGGTGCCGCTGATCCTGAAAGCAATCAACGAGGAGAGGAAATGAACGTCGGATTCATAGGCCTCGGCCTGATGGGCCGCCCGATGGCGCTGCACCTGGAGCGGGCCGGCCACATGCTGCACCTGTGGGCGCGGCGGCCGGAGTCGCTGGCGCCGTTTGCCGCGGTGAATGCGAAAACCCATGCCACGCCGGCACAGGTGGCGGCGCATGCCGAGGTGGTGATCGTCATGGTGGCCGATGCGCCGGACGTGGAGACGGTCTGCCTCGGTGCCGATGGCCTGGCGTCGGGCGGCAAGGCCGGCCTGATCGTGGTCGACATGTCGACCATCAACCCGAATGCGGCGCGCAGCATCGGCCTGCGCCTGGCCGAGAAGGGCATCGAGTTCGTCGATGCGCCGGTATCCGGCGGCGAGACCGGAGCGATCAATGCCGCGCTGACCATCATGGTCGGCGGCAAGGCGGGCGCCTTCGAGAAGGTCAAGCCCCTGCTGGAAAAAATGGGCAAGTCGGTGACGCTTATCGGCGGTTCCGGCGCGGGACAGGTGGCCAAGGCCTGCAACCAGATCCTCACCGGGGTCGGCACCGTGGCGGTGGCCGAGGCCTTGAATTTCGCGGCGAAAAGCGGTGTCGATCCGGCGAAGGTGCGCGAGGCGCTGCTGGGCGGCTTCGCCTACTCGAAGATCCTGGAAAACCACGGCCAGCGCATGCTCGACCGCAACTTCAAGCCCGGCTTCAAGGCCTGGATGCACCAGAAGGACTTGCGCATCGTCATGGAAGAGGCGCATCGCATGGGCCTCATGCTGCCCTCGGCAGCGGCCACGGCGCAGGTGTTCAATGCCATCGTCGGCAGCGGCATGGGCGAGAACGATTCGGTCACCGCCCTGCAGCTGCTCGAAAAGATGAGCGGCAAGGACGAATGATGCGGAGCGCGGACCGCCCATGAACATCGGCTTCATCGGTTTCGGCACCATGGGGGCGCCGATGGCCGGACATTTGTTGCAGGCCGGGCATGCCCTCCATGTCTGGAGCCGCCGTGCCGCCAGCGCCGATTTTCTGGTGGAGCGCGGTGCGCGGCGTTGCGCCGTGCCGGCGGAGGTGGCGGCCGCGAGCGAAATCGTCTGCACCAACGTCACCGCCAGCGGCGATGTCGAAGGGCTCGCGACGCAACTCGTCGAAGGCCTGGTGCCGGGGGCGGTGCACGTCGACTTCTCCACCATTGCCCCTTCGGCGGCACGGTGCATCGCGGCGCTGTATGCCAGGCGCGGCGTCGAATTCGTCGATGCGCCGGTCTCGGGCGGCGGCGGCGGCGCCCGGAACGCCAACCTGTCCATCATGTGGGGCGGAAACTCGGCGCTGGCGCCACGCCTCGAACCGCTGTTTTCGGTACTGGGCAAGACCATCGTCCGTGTCGGCGAAGTGGGTGCCGGCCAAGTGGCCAAGGCCTGCAACCAGATGGTGATGGTGGCGGCAATCGAGGCTTGCGCCGAGGCAGCGCGCCTGGCGGAAGCGGCGGAGGTCGATTTCGTCCTGGTGCGCCAAGCCATGCTCGGCGGCTCCGCCGGTTCGCGCGTGCTTGACGCTTTCGGCGGGCGTATGGCGGCACGCGACTTTACCCCCGGCGTCGAAGCGCGGCTGCATCACAAGGATTACGCGCTGCTGATGGACGAGGCAAGCCGTATCGGCGCGCCGCTGCCGGTGTCGGCGGCGGTCTGGCAGCAGTTGAACGCCCTGATGGCGCAGGGTATGGGTGTGCGGGATACGGCGTCCCTGCTGCAGGTACTGGAGGCGGCCGGGCGGCAATGAACTCCGTACCCACCATGATCGCGCCGAAAAAGGCGATGCTCGAACTCAACGCGATTTTCGAGAATGCGACCGTCGGCATCCTGTTTACCCACAATCGCAAGCTGATGCAGGCCAACCGGTTGTGCGCGGAAATGTTCGGTTTCAAGCTAGCCGAGTTCCTCGGCCAGTCGGCGCTGATCCTCTACGAAAGTCCGGAGGCATACTCGGCGTTCGGGCACGAGGCCGGCCCGGTGCTTTCACGCGGCGAATCGTTCAGGGCCGAAACCCGGCTCAAACGCCGCGACGGCAGCCTGTTCTGGTGCCGCGTTTCGGCCAAGGCCATCGATCCCGAGCATCCGCGCGACGGCACGCTGTGGATCATCGAGGACATCACGGCCGACCGCTCGATGCTGGAGGCGTTTGCGCAGAGTACCAGCGAGCTCTCGGCAATCTTCAATTCCGCCTCGCTGGGTATAGCGGTGGTGCGCAAGGGCGTCTTTACGCGCTGCAACCGTCGCCTTGAGGAAATGCTCGGCCTGCCCGCAGGGTCGCTGGCGGGCCAGGCCACAAGGCGATTTTTCGACAGCGACGAGGAATTCCAGCGCATCGACGCGCAGGTCCGCGCCGAGTTCGCGGCCGGCGTCCGGCATCGCCGCGAACAGACATTCCGTCGTGCCGACGGCAAGGTGGTGTGGCATCGGATCAGCGGCAGCGCCCTTGATCCGGAAAGTCCGCAGGCCGAGTCGGTCTGGCTGGTCGAGGACATCACGGCGACGCGCGAGGCCGAGGAGCGGGCACGGCAGGCCTTCGACGAACAGCAACTGATTTTCGACAATGCGGCGGTGGGCATCCTGTTCGCGCGGGACCGCACGGTGCTGCGCTGCAATCGCAAGCTGGCCGAAATTTTCGGCTACCGGCCGGAGGAACTGGCCGGGCGATCGACGCGTGTCTTTTATCTCAGCGAAGCCGACTATCAGCGCCACGGCGCCAAAATGCTTCCGGTACTCATGGCCGGCGAGACGTACATCGGCGAAACCCGGGCGCGGCAGAAGGACGGCACCGCATTCTGGGTGCGGGCCACCGGGCGGCGTGTCGCCGGCCAGATCGGAAGTTTCGACCTGACCTGGATTTTCGAGGATGTCACCGAGCGTCATCAGGCCGAGGAGGCCCTGCTGCGCGCCCACGAGGAACTCGAGCAGCGCGTCGTCGAGCGCACCGCCGAACTGGCCAGCGCCAATACGCAGTTGCAGGAGGAAGTGTTCGAGCGCATGCGGGCCGAGCAGCGCGTCTGGCACATCGCCCATCATGACAGCCTGACCGGCCTGCCCAATCGCGCCCTGCTGCATGACCGGCTGAGGCAGGCCCTGGCGCAGGCGCAGCGTGGCCGGTATCGCGTGGCGGTGATGTTCCTCGACCTCGATCGCTTCAAGACCGTCAACGACACGCTGGGCCACGCCATCGGCGACGAGTTGCTGAAGCATGTGGCGGAGCGCCTGAAGGGCGTGGTGCGGGCGGTTGATACCGTGTCGCGCCTGGGCGGTGACGAGTTCGTCGTCGTCCTGCACGAGATGTCCTCGCCTGACGACGTGGTCCAGGTGGCGGAGAAAATCCTTGGCGCCCTGGCGCCGGCGGTGGATATTGCCGGTCATTCGTTGCGCGCCACGTCATCGATCGGTATCAGCATGTTCCCCGATGACGGCGACGAGGCGATCGCGCTCATGAAGTGCGCCGACGCGGCGATGTACCAGGCAAAGGCAGCCGGACGCAACAACTTCCAGTTCTTCGCGCGCAAGATGAACGACCAGGCGACACATTTTTTTGCGCTGGAGAACCGGCTGCGCACGGCGGTCGAGACCGGCGGCCTGGAACTGCGCTATCAGCCGCTGATCGACTGGTCGCGCCGCACCGTATGCGGCATGGAGGCGCTGGTGCGCTGGAACGATCCGGAACGCGGCCTGGTCGAGCCGGTCGAATTCATTCCGATCGCCGAGGAAACCGGGCTCATCGTGCCGATCGGCGAATGGGTGTTGAG
>JADYZH010000357.1 GCA_020853215.1 Sulfuritalea sp.
CCTCGGGCTCGTGCAGGCCATGCACATTGAGCCAGCGTACCGGCAGACTGGGCTGATAGGCCTGCGACTCCGCCAGGGAAGTGAATAGGTGTTCGCTCAGTTCGGCTTCACCATATTCGATCAGGGTGATCGTCGGCTGCTCGGTCTTGCGCTCACCGAGGTGGATCAGCGCGCCGGGCGCCAGGCCGACCTTGGCGGCCTGCGACATACGGCGGACTTTGCGTGCGCTTGACCGTTTGGGCTGGGGGGGCATCGGGGGGCAGGCTCAGGCTAAAGGCGCTATCATAGCCGCCGCACGTCTTTTGCGTCGGCAGCGTCTGCGACCGGTGCGAGACAAAACAGACTCCGGTGCGGGCAAGTCGCGGAGAGCAAGATGGATCCGTGCATCTGAATCAATGAACATGGAAATGGGAGAATCATGGCACTGACAATTGGAGTCCCGCGCGAGAAGCTGGCGGGCGAGAAACGCGTCGCCAGCGTACCGGAAGTCGTCGAAAAACTGATCAAGCTGGGCTTCGCCGTGGCGGTCGAATCCGGCGCCGGCGATGCCGCGAACTGCGATGACGACAGCTATCGCGCGGCCGGCGCCCAGATCATCGACGGCGCCGCGGCGCTGTGGGCCGCCTCCGACATCGTGTTCAAGGTCGGCGTGCCGACCAGCGACGAAGTCGGCCTGCTGCGCCAAGGTGGCACCCTGATCGGCTACGTCTGGCCGGCGCAGAACCCGGATCTCATGCAGCAGCTGGCCGGGAAAAAGGCCACCGTACTGGCCATTGACGCCCTGCCGCGGCAACTCTCCCGGGCGCAGAAGATGGACGCGCTGACGTCCCAGGCCGGCGTCGCCGGCTACCGTGCCGTGATCGAGGCGGCCAACGCCTTCGGCCGCTTTTTCAACGGCCAGATCACCGCCGCCGGCAAGGTGCCGCCGGCCAAGGTCTTCATCGCCGGTGCCGGCGTCGCCGGCCTTGCCGCGATCGGCACGGCGGCCAGCCTGGGCGCCATCGTGCGTGCCAACGACACCCGCGCCGAAGTGGCCGACCAGGTCGTGTCGCTGGGCGGCGAATTCGTCAAGGTCGATTACGAGGAGGAAGGTTCCGGCGGCGGCGGCTACGCCAAAGTCATGTCCGAGGGCTTCCAGGCCGCGCAGCGCGAGATGTACGTGAAGCAGGCGCGCGAGGTGGACATCATCATCACCACCGCACTGATTCCGGGCAAGCCGGCGCCGCGGCTGATCACCGCCGAGATGGTGCAGTCGATGCGCCCCGGCAGCGTGATCGTGGACATGGCGGCCGAGCGTGGCGGCAACTGCGAGCTGACCGAACCGGGCAAGACGGTGGTGAAGCATGGCGTCACCATCGTTGGCTACACGGACCTCAACTCGCGCCTGGCCAAGCAGTCCTCGACGCTCTACGCAACCAACCTGTTCCGCCTCATGGAGGAGCTGTGCAAGACCAAGGACGGCGTGGTCAACGTCAACATGGAAGACGACGCGATCCGCGGCCTGACGGTGATCAAGGAGGGCGAAGTGACCTGGCCGGCGCCGCCGCCCAAGCTGCCGGCCGCTGCCCCCGCCAAGCCTGCGGCTACTGCCGCGCCCGCGGCGAAGAAAGGCGGCCACGGCCATGGCGCGCCCTCCGAGCCGATGGCGGCCGGTACGCTGGCGACCATGTTCGCCGTCGCCGCCGGCCTGTTCTGGTTCGTCGGCGCCAACGCGCCGCAGGCCTTCCTCGCCCACTTCACGGTCTTCGTGCTGGCCTGCTTCGTTGGCTACATGGTGGTGTGGAACGTGACGCCGGCCCTGCACACGCCGCTGATGAGCGTGACCAATGCCATCTCCAGCATCATCTGCATCGGCGCCCTGGTGCAGATCGCGCCGCCGCTGGCGGGCGGGGCGCCGCCGGATACGTGGATACGCTGGCTGGCGGTCGGCGGAATCGCGCTGACGGCGGTCAATATGTTCGGTGGTTTCGCCGTGACCCAGCGCATGCTGGACATGTTCCGCAAATAGGAGACACATCGAAATGTCCGGAAATCTGGCAACCGTCTCCTACATCGGAGCAACCATCCTCTTCATCCTCAGCCTGGGCGGGCTGTCGAATCCCGAGACGTCGCGCCGCGGCAACCTCTACGGCATGATCGGCATGACCATCGCCGTGCTGGCCACGGTGTTCGGGCCGCGCGTGACGGCGGCAGGCTACCCCTGGATCATCGGCGCCATGGTGGCCGGCGGCGCCATCGGCCTCTACGCGGCGAAAGTCGTCAAGATGACGCAGATGCCCGAACTGGTCGCGCTGATGCATAGCCTGGTCGGCCTTGCCGCCTGTCTCGTCGGCTTCGCCAGCTACATCGACGCGTCGGCGCCGCTGACCGGCGCCGAGAAGACCATACACGAGCTGGAAATCTACATCGGTATCCTGATTGGCGCGGTGACTTTTTCCGGCTCGCTGATCGCCTTCGGCAAGCTCAACGGCAAGATCGGCGGCGCGCCGCTGCTGCTGCCAGCGCGCCACTGGCTGAACCTGGCGGGCCTCCTGGTGGTGATCTGGTTCGGCGGCAAGTTCATCGCCGCCCATTCGATCAGTGACGGCATGACGCCGCTGATCATCATGACCGTGATCGCGCTGCTGTTTGGCATCCACATGGTGATGGCGATCGGCGGCGCCGACATGCCTGTGGTGGTCTCGATGCTCAACAGCTATTCCGGCTGGGCGGCGGCGGCAACCGGCTTCATGCTGTCGAACGACCTCCTGATCGTGGTCGGCGCCCTGGTGGGGTCGTCCGGCGCGATCCTGTCCTACATCATGTGCAAGGCGATGAACCGCCACTTCATCAGCGTGATCGCCGGCGGCTTCGGCACCGGCGGCGGCGCACCTGCACCCAAGGGCGAGGCGGCACAGCCGGCCGGCGAAGTGGTGCCCGTCAGCGCTACCGAGACCGCCGAACTGCTGAAGGAGGCCAAGAGCGTGATCATCGTTCCAGGCTACGGCATGGCCGTGGCGCAGGCCCAGCACACGGTGTACGAAATCACCAAACACCTGCGCGAGAAGGGCGTCAACATTCGCTTCGGCATTCATCCCGTGGCGGGCCGCATGCCCGGCCACATGAACGTGCTGCTGGCCGAAGCCAAGGTGCCCTACGACATCGTGATGGAAATGGACGAGCTCAACGATGATTTCCCGGATACCGACGTGGCCATGGTGATCGGCGCCAACGACATCGTGAATCCGGCGGCGCAGGATGACCCGACCAGCCCGATCGCCGGCATGCCGGTGCTGGAAGTCTGGAAGGCCAGGACCTCGGTCGTCATGAAGCGGTCGATGGCCTCCGGTTACGCCGGCGTGGACAATCCGCTCTTCTACAAGGAGAACAACCGCATGCTGTTCGGCGATGCGAAGAAGATGCTGGACGAGGTACTGGTGGCGCTGAAGACCTGATTTTTTTGGCGCCTGCCTTGTGAAAACGCCACGGTTGTCCGTGGCGTTATTGCCTCCGCGCCGGCGGCGCTCAAGGTATATCCTGCCGGATCGTGTGTCTACACGCAAAAAGTCGGCGCCGGTGGCACGGCAATGCAAAATCGATTACAGTAATTCACTCAAAAAACCAACAATCTCCAAAGGATCACCACCATGAGCAATAAAGGGCAAATGTTACAAGACCCGTTTCTGAACACGCTGCGTCGCGAGCACGTGTCGGTTTCCATTTACCTGGTCAACGGCATCAAGCTGCAGGGGCAGATCGAATCCTTCGACCAGTATGTGGTTCTGCTCAAGAACACGGTGACCCAGATGGTCTACAAGCACGCCATTTCCACGGTCGTCCCTGCGCGCCCGGTCAATTTTGCCTCGGAAACCGACGCCGATTGACCACCCCGTTTCGCTGCCGGTGATGGCCGGGAGGGAATTGCCCTGATGTTTGAGCGTCCCGCCAGCGGCGAAAAAGCGGTTCTCGTCCAGCTCGATTTTGGCGAAGGTGACTTTGCCGAACGCCTTTCCGAGTTCAGGCTGCTGGTCGGCAGTGCGCGAGCGCAACCGCTGGCGGTAGTATCGGGGAGGCGGGCACGACCCGACCCGGCGCTGTTTGCCGGCAAGGGCAAGGTCGCCGAGATCGGCGATGCCGTCCGCCTGCATGCAGCGGATGTCGTCCTCTTCAACCATGAACTGTCCCCCGGTCAGCAGCGCAACCTGGAGAAGACCCTCGAATGTCGCGTGGTCGACCGCAGCAGCCTGATTCTCGACATCTTCGCCCTGCGCGCCAGGAGCCATGAGGGCAAGCTGCAGGTCGAACTGGCCCAGCTCCAGCATCTGGCCACCCGGCTGGTGCGCGGCTGGACCCACCTCGAACGGCAGAAAGGCGGCATCGGCCTGCGCGGTCCCGGCGAAAAGCAGCTCGAAACCGACCGGCGTCTGCTCGGCAAGCGGGTGTCCCTGCTCAAGGACCGCCTCGGGCAGTTGGAACGCCAGCGCGCCGTGCGCCGTCGCGCACGCACGCGCGGCGAGGTGTTTGCTGTTTCCCTGGTCGGTTACACCAATGCCGGCAAGAGCACGCTGTTCAACGCCCTGACCCGGGCGGGCGCCTATGCCGCCGACCAGTTGTTCGCCACCCTGGACACCACTTCGCGGAGGGTATTCATCGAGGGTGCCGGAACGATCGTTCTGTCTGATACGGTCGGTTTCATCCGCGACCTGCCGCATGCCCTGGTGGCGGCGTTTCAGGCGACGCTGGAAGAGACGGCACAGGCTGATTTGCTGCTACACGTGGTGAATTCCGCCAGTCCGGACCGCGACCAGCAAATCCATGCCGTGGGCGTGGTGCTTGCGGAAGTCGGGGCGCTCCAGGTGCCGCAGATCACGGTGTGGAACAAGATCGACCTGACCGCGGCCAGCCCCGCAATCGAGCGTGATGACTGTGGTAACATTTCCGCCGTTCGACTCAGTGCCCACAGTGGAACAGGGCTGTCATTGCTGCGCGTTGCCCTGGCCGAGGCGGCAGTCCGACATCATGATCTGCCAGCGGTCGCAGCCTGAGAATTCCCTTGCCGCTTCTCTTTTTCTAACTACCCAGAACATATACACGTGATAGCCGGAATACTCATGTCTCTCAACGACCACGGCTGGGGCAATCAACCCGGTGGCGGCAAGCGCGGTGGTGGCAACCAAGGCCCTCCTGACCTCGAAGAACTCTGGCGCGATTTCAATCGCCGCCTGTCCGGCTTGTTCGGAAGCAAGGGCCGTGGCGGCGACGGCGGCGGTGACGGTGGTGGAGATGGCGGGGGTACCCGCATGCCCTCGATAAGCCCCAGGCAGTTCGGCGGCGGCATCGGCATCGTCCTGACGCTGGTGGCGGTGGTGTGGCTGGGCAGCAGTTTCTACATCGTCGACGCCTCGCAGCGCGGTGTGGTGTTGCAGTTCGGCCGCTTCAAGGAAACCACCGACCCCGGCCTGCGCTGGCGCCTTCCGTGGCCGATCCAGACCCATGAGATCGTCAATGTCACCGGGGTGCGCACGGTCGAGGTCGGCTATCGCGGCTCGGACAAGAACAAGGTGCTGAAGGAAGCCCTGATGCTGACCGACGACGAGAACATCGTCAACGTGCAGTTTGCCGTGCAGTACCTGCTGTCGGATCCGCAGGCCTACCTGTTCAACAATCGCCATCCCGATGACGCTGTGATGCAGGCGGCGGAGACCGCGATCCGCGAAGTGGTCGGCAAGAGCAAGATGGACTTCGTGCTCTACGAGGGGCGCGACCAGATTGCCGCGAATACCCAGAAGCTGATCCAGGACATCCTCGATCGCTACAAGACCGGCATCCTGATACGCTCGGTCAATATGCAGAGCACCCAGCCGCCGGAACAGGTGCAGGCCGCGTTCGATGACGCGGTCAAGGCGGGACAGGATCGCGAGCGGCAGAAGAACGAAGGCGAGGCCTACGCCAACGACGTGATTCCGCGGGCGCGCGGCGCGGCGTCGCGACTGATGGAGGAGGCCACCGGCTACCGCCAGCGCATCATCGTCACCGCCGAGGGTGATGCGTCGCGCTTCAAGCAGGTCCTTGCCGAATACAGCAAGGCACCGGAAGTAACGCGCAGCCGGATGTATCTCGAAACCGTGCAACAGGTGTACGCCAATACCAGCAAGGTGATGATGGACTCCAAGGGATCCGGTAACCTGCTCTACCTTCCGCTCGACAAGCTGATGCAGGCGGCAGGCGCTGCAACTACTGCCGCACCGGCGACGGTCGAGGCAGCCCCCTTACCGCGCGTCAATCCGGGAGCGGCGGTTGCCACGCCCGATGCGCCGCCGCAGAGCGAGCGTTCGGCGCCGGGTGATGTACGCACGCGCGGCAACCTGGGCTCGCGTGAAAGGGGAGAACGATAATGCAGCGCCATCTTTCTTTCGTTGCCTCGTTCGCCTTCGGCCTGCTGGCGCTGTTCGCCATGATGATTTTTACCGTCGACCAGCGGCAGTTCGCCATCATTTTCCAGCTCGGCGAGATCAAGGAAGTCGTTTCCGAGCCGGGTCTCAACTTCAAGTGGCCGCTGATCCAGAACGTCCGGATATTCGACAAGCGCATCCTGACCCTCGATTCCCCCGAGCCCGAGCGCTTCCTGACCGCCGAGAAGAAGCCGGTACTGGTGGATTCCTTTGTCAAGTGGCGCATCCACGACGTCAAGCAGTACTACGTGTCGGTCGGCGGTGACGAAGCCCTGGCCAAAACGCGCCTGGCGCAGACCGTCAATGCGGGACTGCGCGAAGAGTTCGGCCGGCGCACGGTGCATGACGTGGTTTCCGGTGCGCGCGACGACATCATGGTCGTGGTGAAGAAGAAGGCCGATACCGAGATGCGCTCGATCGGTGTCGAAATCGTCGACGTACGACTGAAGCGGGTCGACCTGCCGCCGGAAGTTTCCGAGTCGGTCTACCGCCGCATGGAAACCGAACGCAAGCGGGTGGCTAGCGAGTTGCGTGCGGAGGGTGCCGCCGAGGCCGAAAAAATCAGGGCCAATGCAGACCGGCAGCGCGAGGTTATCCTCGCCGAGGCCTATCGCGATGCGCAGAAGATCAAGGGCGAGGGCGATGCCAAGGCAGCGGGAATCTATGGCCGCGCCTTTGGTGAGAATGCCGAGTTCTATGCCTTCTATCGCAGCCTCGAAGCCTATCGCGGCAGCTTCCGCAACAAGGGCGACCTCATGGTGATCGAGCCCAATTCCGAGTTCTTCAAATACTTGAAGAACAGTGGCAAGGGCAAGTAAGCAGGATCGGTACCGGTTTGCGATGCTCAATCTCCTGCTGCTGGCTTTCGCTCTGATGCTGGTGATCGAAGGTCTTCTGCCCTTTCTTGCGCCGCGCGTGTGGCGCGAAACCTTTCGCCGCGTGACGGAGCTGAGTGACGGGCAGATCCGGTTCATCGGTTTGTCCTCGATGCTGGTCGGCGTGGTTCTGCTCACCATCTTCCGCTGACCATAATGACAAACCGGCGCTGGCTTCTGCCCGAAGCGATCGAAGACGTGCTGCCGCGCGATGCCGCGCGTATCGAGGCGCTGCGCCGGGCCCTGCTCGACGAGTTTGCTGGCAACGGTTACGAGTTCGTCATCCCCCCGCTGCTCGAATACGTCGAGTCGCTGCTTACCGGCAGCGGCCATGACCTCGATTTGCGCACGTTCAAGCTGGTCGATCAGATTTCCGGGCGCAGCATGGGCCTGCGCGCCGACATCACGCCTCAGGTGGCACGCATCGATGCCCATCTGCTGAATCGCAGGGGCGTAACCCGTCTGTGCTATTGCGGCAGCGCCCTGCACACTCTGCCGGCGGGCTTCAATGCCACGCGCGAACCCCTGCAGATCGGTGCCGAACTATATGGGCACGTCGCGCTGGAGGCCGACATCGAGGTGATCAGGTTGCTTGCTGCGGCCCTGGGCCGCTGCGGCATCAAGGTTTCGCGTCTCGACCTCGGGCACGTTGCGGTTTTTCGCGTCCTCGCCAAACTGGCCGGATTGACGCCCGAGGCTGAAGAAGAACTGTTTGGCGCCCTGCAGGGCAAGGACGTGCCCGCCGCACGCGAACTACTGACCTCGGTGGCCGATCCGGTCCGCTCGGCGTTGCTGGTCCTGCCCGAACTTTACGGCGACCGGCAGATATTGGCGCGCGCGGCAAAGACCTTGCCTGCCCTGCCCGAGATCGCTGCCGCGCTTTCCGACCTGCAGCGTCTGGCGGACGCGCTCGCCGACTTGCCGCTGAGCTTCGATCTGGCCGACTTGCGCGGTTACCACTACCACAGCGGAGTTGCCTTTGCCGCGTATTGCGCCGGCAATCCGAGTGCCGTGGCCCTGGGCGGTCGCTACGACGATTTCGGCCGCTCCTACGGGCGCGCCCGGCCGGCCACCGGCTTTTCCATGGACCTGCGTGAACTCGCGCGCCTTTCACCGGATGGTGAACCGCGCGGCGCGATTCTGGCCCCCTGGCCCGAGGACGATGCAATGCACGCCGAGGCCATGCGTTTGCGCGCGCAGGGCGAGCGTGTGGTGCTGGCCCTGCCCGGTCACGACGGGACATGGCGTGAAGCTGGCTGCGACCGGATTCTGGTACGCAGCGGCGACAACTGGATCATTGAATCCCTCAAGGAAGGCTGAAATGGCAAAGAACGTGGTCGTCGTTGGCACCCAGTGGGGCGACGAAGGCAAGGGCAAGATCGTGGATTGGCTGACCGACCATGCCCAGGCCGTGGTGCGCTTTCAGGGCGGACACAATGCCGGGCATACCCTGGTCATCGGTGGCAAGAAGACGGTGCTGCACCTCGTGCCGTCCGGCATCCTGCGCGATGGCGTCACCTGCTACATCGGCAACGGCGTGGTGTTGTCTCCCGATGCGCTGACCAAGGAACTCGACGAACTCAAGGCGGCGGGGGTGGATGCCGACGCACGCCTGCGCATTTCCGAGGCGTGCACGCTGATATTGCCCTACCACCAGGCGCTCGACATGGCACGCGAGGCGGCCAAGGGGGCAAAGAAGATCGGCACCACGGGGCGCGGCATTGGTCCTGCCTACGAGGACAAGGTCGCGCGGCGCGGCTTGCGTGTGCAGGACCTGCTGCGCCCCAAGCGCTTTGCCGAAAAGCTCGCCGAAGTCCTCGATTACCACAACTTCACGCTGAAGAATTATCTCGGTGCCGATCCCGTCGATTTCCAGCAGGTGTTCGACGGCGCCATGGCCCTGGCGCCGCGGCTTACCAGGATGATCGCCGACGTGCCCCGATCGCTATACGAGGCCCACAAGGGTGGCGCCAACATCCTGTTCGAGGGTGCGCAGGGTACCTTGCTCGACATCGACCACGGTACCTATCCCTTCGTCACCTCCTCGAATTGCGTGGCCGGCGGTGCGTCGACCGGCGCCGGCGTCGGCCCGGGCATGCTGCACTACGTGCTCGGCATCACCAAGGCCTATACCACCCGCGTCGGCAGCGGCCCGTTCCCGACGGAACTCTATGACGCACTCGACAAGCAGGACCCGGTCGGCAAACACATGGCGACCAAGGGCCACGAATTCGGCGCTACCACCGGTCGTGCCCGCCGTTGCGGCTGGTTCGACGCGGCGGCCCTGAAGCGCGCCATACAGATCAACGGCGTTTCCGGCTTGTGCGTGATGAAGCTCGACGTACTCGACGGCATTGAGGAAATGAAGCTGTGCACCGGTTACAAACTCGACGGCAAGTTCACCGATATCCTTCCCGTGGGCGCGGACGATCTGGAGCGCTGCGAACCGGTGTATGAGTCGATGCCCGGCTGGAGCGAAAGCACGGTGGGCGTCAAGTCCTTCGACGGGCTGCCGAAGACGGCGCAAAATTACATCAAGCGCATGGAAACCCTGTGCGGGGTGCCGATCGACATGATTTCGACCGGACCGGACCGGGAGGAGACCATCGTGTTGCGGCATCCGTTTCTGTGACCAGCCGCACAAAAAGCCAAGGGCCGTTGGGTAAAACCCGGCGGCCCTTGCTTTTTTCGTCGTCGCATCACATGCTTGGTGCCCAGGAAGGGACTCGAACCCCCACGCCTCGCAGCGCTAGTACCTGAA
>JADYZH010000358.1 GCA_020853215.1 Sulfuritalea sp.
CGATGGACAGCTTCCCTGAAGGCAAACCGATCGTGCTGCGCCCGCTGCCCGGACTGCCGGTGATCCGCGACCTGATCGTCGACATGACGCAGTTCTTCAAGCAGTACAACTCGATCAAGCCCTACCTTATCAACAACGATCCTCCCCCGGAACGCGAGCGCCTGCAGTCGCCGGAAGACCGCGAGGAACTCAACGGTCTCTACGAGTGCATACTCTGTGCATGCTGCTCGACGGCCTGTCCGTCGTTCTGGTGGAACCCGGACAAGTTCGTAGGCCCGGCCGGCTTGCTGGCGGCCTACCGCTTCATCGCCGACACGCGCGACCAGGCGACCAATGAGCGTCTCGACAATCTCGAGGATCCTTATCGCCTGTTCCGCTGCCACACCATCATGAACTGCGTCGATGCCTGTCCGAAGGGCCTGAATCCGACCAAGGCGATCGGCAAGATCAAGGAGATGATGGTTAGACGTGCCGTCTAACCATCATCTCCTTGATGGAAATTGTTTGCCATCCCCCCAGCCCCCTTCCCGAGGAAGGGGGTGATTTTGGTTCAGCCGCTCGCGCGGCTCCCGATTTGGAGGGAGGAAGTGGAGATGAGTGAGGATCGCAGGGCACGCATCAATCGCCTGAAGTGGCATTGCCGGCGCGCCTTGCTTGAGCTGGACCTGGTATTCGACCGTTTCTGGGAGCGCTACGAAGAGACGCTCGACGCGCAAGGGGAAGCGGCACTGGAAAGTTTGCTGGAACTGGAAGACCACGATCTCTGGGCGCTGGTGAGTGGAAGAGAGATCACCGGCGATCCACGGATGGCGGCAATGATTGAGCGGTTACGGGAAATTTCACCCATAGCCAATTTCGAGTAGCACTGGCAACCAACGGACCTGAAAGAGGATCTGATCATGAGTACGAATCGCATCGCAACCCTGACCATCGACGGCAAGACCGTGGAATTCCCGGTGATGGTGGGCACCCACGGCCAGGACGTGATTGACATCCGCACCCTCGGCGCCAAGACAGGACTGTTCACCTACGACTCCGGTTTCCTGTCGACAGCAAGCTGCCAGTCGAAGGTGACTTTTATCGACGGTGACAAGGGTGAGTTGTTGTATCGCGGCTACCCGATCGAACAATTGGCGGAGAAATGCAACTTCCTTGAAGTTGCCTGGCTGCTGAAGCACGGGGAACTGCCGAGTGCCGCGCAGAAGACCGAATTCGAAAGCACGATCAAGAACCACACCATGGTGCATGAGCAACTGGTGAAGTTCTACCAGGGCTTCCGCCGCGACGCGCACCCGATGGCGGTCATGGTCGGCGTGGTCGGCGCGCTGTCGGCCTTCTACCACGACGTCACCGACTTTTCCGACCCCGAGCATCGAACTATCTCGTTCAACCGGCTGATCGCCAAGCTGCCTACCATCGTTGCGATGGCTTACAAGTACAACACCGGCCAGCCCTTCATGTATCCGCGCAACGACCTCGACTATACGGCCAACTTCATGCACATGATGTTCGGCACCCCCTGCGAGGAATACAAGCCGAATCCGGTGCTGGTGCATGCGCTCGACACCATCTTCACACTGCATGCCGACCACGAGCAGAACGCGTCCACATCGACCGTGCGCCTCGCCGGCTCCTCCGGTGCCAACCCCTTTGCCTGCATTTCGGCCGGCATCGCCTGCCTCTGGGGTCCGGCACACGGCGGTGCCAACGAGGCCTGCCTGGAAATGCTGGAAGAGATCGGCGACGTCTCGCGCGTCGGCGAGTACATCAAGCGTGCCAAGGACAAGAACGACAGCTTCAAGCTGATGGGTTTCGGCCACCGCGTTTACAAGAACTTTGATCCGCGCGCCAAGCTGATGGGCAAGGTTTGCGCCGACGTGCTGGGCGAACTTGGACTGGAAAACGACCGCCTGTTCAAGCTGGCCAAGGAGCTGGAAAAGATCGCCCTGGAAGACCCGTATTTCGTCGAGAAGAAGCTGTACCCGAATGTCGATTTCTACTCGGGCATCGTGCAGAAGGCGCTCGGCATCCCGACCTCGATGTTCACCTGCATTTTCGCGCTGGCGCGTACTGTCGGCTGGATGACGCAGTGGGAGGAGATGATCACCGATCCGGAATACAAGATCGGCCGTCCGCGCCAGCTTTACACCGGCGCGGCCAGGCGCGACGTCAAGGCGCTGGCGCAGCGCTGATCCGGTTGCGGTCAAGACGGGGAGCGGAATGACGCTCCCCGATTTTTTTCCCCAAACATGAGCAGGTGACGCAATGATGAAGCAGATGCTGGCCAACTCGTATCTGTTCGGCACCAACACGCCGTACATCGAGGCGCTGTACGACGCCTACCTCGCCAACCCGGCCTCCGTCGAGCCGGTGTGGCGCGACTATTTCGACAAACTGGGCACACTGCCCGGCGCCGGCAATTACACCGGGCCGGACGTGGCTCACTATCCGGTGATCTCATCCTTCGCCCAGCGCGCCAAGGATGGCACACTGCAGGCCGGACGCAGCACGGCACAGTCCGATGGCAAGCAGATAAAGGTATTGCAGATGATCAATGCCTACCGCTTCCTTGGCAATCGCTGGGCGCAACTGGATCCGCTGAAACGCAGCGAACGGCCTTCGATTCCCGAACTGGAACCATCCCACTATGGTTTCACCGAGGCCGACCTGGGCCAGCAGTTCCAGACCGGATCGTTTGCCGCGGTACCGGAAACGGCGACCTTGCGCGAAATTCTGGAAGCCTGCCGGCAGACCTTCTGCGGCAGCATCGGCGCCGAATTCATGTACCTTTCCGATGTTGGCCAGAAGCGCTGGCTGCAAGGCAAGCTGGAACCGATCCGCTCGACACCAGCCTATACCGCGGAAGAGAAAAAGCGCTTCCTGATCCAGATGACCCAGGCGGAAACACTGGAGCGCTACCTGCATACCAGATATGTCGGTCAGAAGCGTTTCTCTCTCGAGGGCGGCGAAGCGCTGATCCTGGCCATGGACCAGTTGATTCGCACCGCCGGCACGATCGGCGTGCAGGAAATGGTCATCGGCATGGCCCACCGCGGCCGCCTCAACGTGCTGGTGAATACGCTGGGCAAGCTGCCTTCGATGCTGTTCGACGAGTTCGAGGGCAAGAAGAAGCAGGCGCTCTCCGCCGGCG
>JADYZH010000359.1 GCA_020853215.1 Sulfuritalea sp.
ACCACCGACGTGCTGGAAAAGCGCATGGCGGAACTGGAAGGGGGCATCGCCGCGCTGGGCGTGGCCTCGGGCATGGCGGCCATCACCTACGCGATCCAGACCATCGCCGAGGCCGGCGACAACATCGTTTCGGTGGGCACGCTCTATGGCGGCACCTACAACCTGTTCGCCCACACCCTGCCGCAATACGGCATCGAGGTGCGCTTCGCCGACTACCGCAATCCGGAAAGTTTCAAGCCGCTGATCGACGGCCGCACCAAGGCGCTGTTCTGCGAGTCGATCGGCAACCCGCTGGGCAACGTGGTCGACCTGGCCGCGCTGGCGAAAGTCGCCCATGACGCCGGCGTGCCGCTGATCGTCGACAACACGGTGCCCACGCCCTACCTCTGCCGCCCCTTCGAGCACGGCGCCGACATCGTCGTGCATGCGCTGACCAAATACCTCGGCGGCCATGGCAACAGCATCGGCGGCGTGATCGTCGATTCCGGCAAATTCCCCTGGGCAGAACACAATGAGCGCTTCAAGCGCCTCAACACGCCGGATGTCTCCTACCACGGCGTGGTGTATACCGAGGCCCTCGGCCCGGCGGCCTACATCGGCCGCGCCCGCGTGGTGCCGTTGCGCAACACGGGCGCGGCGATCTCGCCCTTCAATTCCTTCCTCATCCTGCAGGGCATCGAAACCCTGGCGCTACGCATGGACCGCATCTGCAAGAACACGCTGGCGGTGGCGAACTACCTCAAGGGCCACGCCAAGGTGGGCTGGGTCAATTACGCCGGCCTGCCCGACCATGCCGACCATGGCCTGATCCAGAAGTACATGGGCGGCCGTGCCTCGGGCATCCTGTCCTTCGGCGTGAAACGCGGGGCCGCGGGCGGCGCGCGCTTCCAGGATGCATTGAAGCTGGTGACGCGCCTGGTCAACATCGGCGATGCCAAGAGCCTGGCCTGCCATCCGGCGTCGACCACGCATCGGCAATTGTCGGCCGAAGAGATGAAGAAGGCCGGCGTTTCCGAGGACATGGTGCGCCTGTCGATCGGCATCGAGCACATCGACGACATCAAGGCCGACCTGGAGCAGGCGCTGGCGGCGGTGTAAAGCGGGGGTCGACGGCATGGCCCGCGCCGTCGTGCTTCCCTCGGCACCGGTTCAGCGCGGCAGCAATTCCGCCGCCCGCGTTCCCAGTCGTTCCAACTCTTCGGCCAGCCGCGTCGCCAACTCGAGCGCCGCAGGTTCGCCGGCGGTCGCCGCCTGATAGGCATCGTCGGCCAGCATGGTTCCGTGCGCGGCGTCAATGCTGCCGAGCACGCCCTTCAGGGCGTGGCTGAGGGTGCGCAAGCGTTCCAGGTCGCCGGTGGCGGCGACTTCCCGCAGCACCCGCGCGGAATCCTCATGCGTATCCATAAACATGGCCAGAAGGCGCGCCGGCATGTCGGGTGACCTGTGCCAGCGGATCCGCAATTCCTCGATGCCGATTTGTCCCGGCGCGCCGGCGGCGGCATTGCCGGCCTCGGTTTCATCGCGGGGAGCGGCCAGTCCAACGCGGCAACGTATCGCCGCAAGCAGGCGCTCGGGATCGATCGGCTTGCTGACGATGTCGACCATGCCGGCAGCCAGGCACATCCGGCGTTCCTCGGCGAGGGCATGGGCGGTCAGGGCAACGATCGGCAAGTCCGGCAGGTGTGCGCGGATACGGCGCGTCGCCTCGTAGCCGTTCTGCACCGGCATCTGCACGTCCATCAGGATCAGGTCGAAACTGCCGTGCCCCGGCCCCGTCGCCAGGGCCACCGCCTGCTCGCCATCCGCGGCAAGCGCAACCTCACACCCTTCGCCACGCAGCATTTCCCGGATCACGAACTGGTTGATCTCGTTGTCCTCGGCGACCAGGATGCGCAGTCCGGCAAGACGATCGCCGCTGCCCATGCCCGGCGCCGCGGCATTCGGCGGAGTGCCGACGACGGACGCCATGCCCTCGGCCAGGACCAACGGCAAATGGACTTCGAACCGACTGCCTGTGCCCGGCGTGCTATCGACGCCGATGCGCCCTTGCATAAGTTCGACCAGGTGCCGGGTGATGCTGAGACCCAGCCCGGTGCCGCCAAAGCGCCGGGTAGTCGAGCCGTCGGCCTGTTCGAAGGGTTCGAAGATGCGCGCGACTTGCGCGGCATCCATGCCGATTCCGGTGTCGGTCACGCTCAGCACAATGGATCCGGCATCCCGCCGCAGGCCCAGCGTGACGCTGCCCTGCTCGGTAAACTTGATCGCATTCGACAGCAGATTGATCACGATCTGCTCCAGGCGCAGCGAATCGATCATGCAGGCGCGCGGGATTTCCGGCCCGAGCTTGAACACCAGGTCAACCTTGCCGGCGTCCGCCTGCGGCCTGACCAGGGTGATGCAGCGTTCCAGGCAATCGACCGGATCGGCCAGGCGCGGTTCGAGCTGAAGCTTTCCGGCATCGATCTTGGAGAAGTCGAGGATGTCATTGATGATGCCGAGCAGCAGGCTGCCCGAATCGATGATCTTGGAGAAGTAGTCCCGCGCTTCGTTGCGCCCTTCGCTCTTGCGATGGCCGATGCGGGCGATGCCGATCACGCCGTTGAGCGGCGTGCGGATCTCGTGGCTCATGTTGGCGAGAAACTCGCTCTTGATCCGCGCCAGCCGCCTGGCTTCCGCCAGTGCCGCGTCGCGCGCGTTTTCGGTGTCGCGGCGCAGGCTTGTGTCGGAAAAGCTCATCACCGCGCCGACGGCAGTATCGCCCCGCTGCATCGGGTGCACCGCGATCGACACCGGCAGGGAGCCACCATCGGCACAACGGAAAACCTCGCCTTCGTCACGCAGCGCGCGGCCCTCGCGCACCGCGCGCACCAGTTCGCACTCGCCGCCCGCTGACGGCGACCCGTCGTCGTGGGCGCGATGGATGGCCTCATGCACGTTCCGGCCCATCAGGTGTTCCGGCAGGCAGCCCAGCAGTTCGCAGGCGGCGCGATTGACGAAGGTGATGGTCGCCTCGCGGTCCAGCCCGATCAGGCCGTCGGCGGTCGATTCGAGGATCAGGCGCGTGCCGGCCTCGGCCGCGCTGAGGTCGGCGGTGCGCGCGGCGACGGTGGCTTCGAGCATTTCGTTGTGCCGCGCCAGTTCGGCCTCGTAGCGCGTGCGCTCGGTGATGTCGCTGCAGGAGATGACGCGCCCGGCCAATGCGCCGGCGATTTTCAGCGGGGTCGAATTCAGGCGCAACACTGTGCTGCCATCGAGTTCGGCGATCATGCTCTGCGCCGCCTCCGTCGCGAAGTTCTCGCCATCGAGGAATGACGCCACGGCCGGGCCGTTGCTCGCCGCCCGCACCAGGCGATCGAGCAGGGCCGGCTGGTCCCCGTTCTGGCGCAGCCAGTCGATATGCCACATGTCGGCGAAGGCGCGGTTCATCACCAGCACGCACCCGGCAAGGTCCAGCGCCAGGATGCCGTCCGAGGTGCAGTCCAGGATCGAGTTCAGCTGCCCGGTCACGTCGTCGAGCCGGCGCTCGAGCACCCGCATGGCGCCGGAATCGATGGCAGACACGATCAGGTAGTGCCTGCCGTCGTGCTCGATGCGTCTTACCCGGCGCTCCACCGGCAGCCAGTTGCCGTCGCCACAATGAAGTTCGGTATCGCGATGTTCGCACTCATCGCGCGCCGATTGCGCCAGGTCGCGCCAGAATATGCTGCCAACGAGGCTGCAATCCAGCTCGTCGATGCGCATTGCGGCCAGTTGTTCCGGCGCGTAGCCGAGCCGGGCCGACGCGGCGGGATTTGCCCGGACCACGCGCAGCGACGCCGGATCCACCAGGAACAGCATTTCCGCAGCCTGGTCAGCCAGGATGCGGCCGAGATCATCGGCGATCTCGAGCGCCGCCGTCATGGGACCAGCCTCGCCGGACCGAAATAGTAGATGGCGCGCCGCTGCGGCGCCAGGTAGCTGAATGCCTCTGGCGGCAGGAGGTTGGGGCGGACGGCACGGACAATGGCCAGATTCGGCATCATCGCGAGTTCGATCGGCACGGCATGCTCGCGCGGAATTTCCGGGTCGAAGAGCAGCAGCTCCGGATGCAGCGGCCGTTCCGGGTGCACCGAAAGCACCTTGCCGAAGCTGTCGTTGCTCAAGGCGACGATGCTGCCGGGTGGGTAGACGCCCATCAGGTGGATGAAGGCCTGCAGCATGGACGCATCCAGCCGGGCGCGATACCTGGCGAAAAGCTGCGACATCGCCTCGTGCGGGGTAAGGCTGAGGCTGGGGTTGGGCGAGTTGCAGAACTGTTCGTAGAGTTCGATGATCGCCACCAGGCGCGCCAGCGGATTTATTGACGTGCCTCGCAGCCCTTGCGGATACCCGCTGCCATCGACCAGTTCATGGTGCTGCCTGACAATGTCCATGGCATCGGATGGCAGAGCCATGGCCTGGAGTATCCGCTCGCCGGCCAGGCAGTGACCTTCGACCAGCGACCTTTCCGCCGCCGTCAGGCCCTCGACCTTGTTGCGTACCCGAGCGGGGACCTCCGTCATGCCCACGTCGTGGAACACTGAGCCGAGGCCCGCCAGGCGCAAAGCCTCGGGGGACAGTCCGAGCTTGTTCCCCAGCAGCAGCGCGAGTATCGCCACATTCACCGAATGGTCGTAGATCGCCGCACCCGCGGTCCTGTCGTTGATCGCGTAGAGAACCGTGTCGGCCGCTTCCGGCAGCGTTGCCGCCAGCCCATCGACCAGCGTGCCCGCCGCCAGCAGGCTTTGCGCCGGACGCGCGTACAGGTCACCATGGATGTCGCGCACCGCCTGCGCGGCCGAGGCCAGTGCCTTGCGCGAACTCGCCATCATGGTGCGATAGCGCTCCAGATACTCGTGGCGCCGACGCTTCTCTTCGATCGCGGCGGCCATTTCGGCGCTCACGGTCGGTGCCGCCCCGGCAACATCCGTCCCGAGGACCGGCACGGCAGCGTCCAGCGGCCCGGTCTCGCTGCGTTGCAGGCAGTAGCGCACCGTCTTCAGACCCAGATCGCAAAGGATGCGAACTTCGTCCTCGCTGCGAACCTTGAATCGGTTCCAGGGAAACGGATGATCCATCCAGCCCAGATCAATGTGTACAAACATGCCGGGCCTGACCCGGCATGTCTCGATTTCCACCAGCGTTTCGGTCATCTGCATCACCCGGTCCAATGCGTGGCCAACTATCCTGGCGTAGCCCACTGAGCAAGTATGGCTATTCCGCCGTGACGCCACATACAGTCAACGGCATGCGGTGGAGAAACTTTAGCTCGCGACACCACCCACGGCGGCGGCTCGCTGCTTGGCGTAACCCACTGAATCGTCAGGTGATCACGGTCGGCCGTTCGCGCCCGCTGCGTGCCTTGAGCCCCGAGATATCGTCGGCGATGGCGATCAGCCCGGCCAGCAAAAGTTGCGCGTCGCCGCGCTGGCGCGCCGGGTCGGCTTCGAAGGCTTCCAGGTAGACCCGCAGGGTCGCGCCTTCGGTGCCGGTGCCGGACAGGCGGAAGACGATGCGCGAACCGTCTTCGAAAATGATGCGCAGCCCCTGCCCGGTCGACACGCTGCCGTCGACCGGATCGGTGTAGCTGAAATCGTCGCAGGCCTTCACCGTGTAGTTGCCGAAGGCCCTGCCCGGCAGCGTGGCGCAGGCGGCGCGCACCTGCTCGATGATGCCGTTGGCCACAGCGGTCGGCAGCGCCTCATGGTCGTGGCGCGAATAAACGTTGCGACCGAAGATGGCCCAGTGATCCTCGAGTATCTGCTCGACCGACTGCCGGCGCTTGGCCAGGATGTCGAGCCAGAACAGCACGGCCCAGAGGCCGTCCTTCTCGCGTACGTGGCTGGAGCCGGTGCCGAAGCTTTCCTCGCCGCATAGGGTGACCTTGCCGGCATCCATCAGGTTGCCGAAAAACTTCCACCCGGTCGGCGTTTCATAACAAGGCACACCGAGCTTCTGCGCCACGCGATCCGCCGCGGCGCTGGTCGGCATCGAACGCGCGATGCCGGCGATCCCTTTGGCGTAGCCCGGCGCCAGCCTCGCGTTGGCGGCGATCACGGCCAGGCTGTCGGACGGCGTGACGAAGAAGCCGCGGCCGAGGATCATGTTGCGGTCGCCGTCGCCGTCGGAGGCGGCGCCGAAATCCGGGGCATCCTTGCCGTACATGGTCGCCACCAGCTGGTCGGCGTAGGTCAGGTTGGGATCGGGATGGCCGCCGCCGAAATCCTCCAGCGGCATGCCGTTGATCACGGTGCCGGCGAGCGCGCCGAGCCGCCGCTCGATGATCTCTTTGGCATAGGGCCCGGTCACCGCATGCATGGCATCGAAACAGAGCCGGAAGCCGCCGGCGATCAGATCGCGGATCGCAGCGAAATCGAACAGCGATTCCATCAGCTCCGCATAGTCTGCGACGGGGTCGATGACCTCGACCGCCATGTCGCCCACCGCCTGCGTGCCGATGCGATCGAGGTCGATGTCATCGGCATCGACGATGCGATAGCTTGCCAGCGCCTTGCTGCGGGCGAAGATGGCGTCGGTGACCTTCTCCGGCGCCGGGCCGCCGTTGGGCGTGTTGTACTTGATGCCGAAGTCGCCGTCGGGTCCGCCCGGGTTGTGGCTGGCGGAAAGGATCAGGCCGCCGAAGGTCCGGTACTTGCGGATCACGCAGGAGGCGGCCGGCGTCGACAGGATGCCGCCCTGCCCCACCAGTACCTTGCCGAAGCCATTGGCCGCCGCCATGCGCAGGATGACCTGGATCGCCTCGCGGTTCAGATACCTGCCGTCGCCGCCAAGGGTCAGCGTGGCATCGGCGGGGATGTCCGCATTTTCCAGAATGGTGTCGAACACGGCCTGGACGAAGTTCTCCAGGTAGTGCGCCGCCCGGAACACGGCCACCTTCTTGCGCAAGCCCGAGGTGCCGGGCTTCTGGTCGGTGAAAGGCGTGGCGGCAACGGTACGGATGTTCATTTCCTTCTCCCCTTCTTCGGTTTCGCCGCATCCTGCATGGCGAGATTCTGCAGCCCGCGCAGGACTGCGGCGCGCAGGCGCACGACGGTATCCCCGACCGGCGCCTGCGACGATACCTCCAGCCCCAGTTCGCGCGCGATGCGGTTGATGCGCGTCGCATCGAGCGGCAGCCCGCCGGCGTCGATGGCGTCGACCACCTCCTTGCCGGCCTGCAGTTCGCGCGGCAGCTTCGGCTTGCGCCGCAGCCAGGCCTTCAGCGTTCGCAGCAGGCGTGCGGCGGGCATCCTACAGCCATTTTTGGATCGGGTAGCCGCCGAACAGCGGCCGCTGCAGCGCCGCCGCCGCGATCTGGCGGCCCCACTTGAATTCCTTGAACAGCACGATGAAGTTCCACATGTCGCGCAGCACCAGCTTGCGCTCGCGCCAGGACAGCTTCAGCAGCGCCTCGGGGAAATCCGCCTCGTGCGGACGGTCGAAGGCGATCTTCAGCGGGTTCCACTGGTCGCTGCAACGACGAACCTCGGAGGCGATCATCTTGCGGTAGATCTCCTGCACCGGCCGATTGCGGCGCTGTGCCTCGACGATCGCCTCGCCCGAAATCGCGCCGGAATGCAACGCGCAGCTCATGCCTTCGCCGATCATGTTGAGGAAACCCGCCGCCTGCCCGGTGACCAGCACGTTGCCCTGGCCGAAGACGTAGCGGTTGATCAGCGAGGGGCCGAAGTTCTCGGCGCAGCCTTCGTGGTCGTCGTCGGCAGGTTTCAGCTGTACGCCGTGCTTGTCGCGCAGGTAGGCTTCGACCACCTGATGCTTCCTGGCGAAGTTGTCGCCGCGCTTGAAGCCGACACCGACGATCTGCCGCCCGTCGCGGGCATGGCTCCAGGTGTAGTGGCCGAGCCCGGGATGGAACCAGAAGTGGAAGTAATCCGGGGACAACGGGCAGTCGATGATCTCGTGGAACTTCTGGCCGACGAAGAACCAGGGGATCTGCTTCGTGTAATCCGGATACACGGAGCGCACCACCAGCGAGCTCGGGCCGTCGGCGCCGATCACCTGCCTCGCGCGGTACTCGATCGGTTCGCCACCGCGCACGGCACGGACCAGGACATGATCACCGCGATCCTCCAGACCGGCAAAGGAGGTCCGGTCGTGCACCTCGGCGCCGCTGCGCTGGATTGCCCAGTGGTCGGAATACTTGCGGTGCAGATGCGGCGTGGTGCCGTGGAAAAAATCCATCGGCATTTCGACGCGACAGGGGAAATGGAAGGTCACGCCGCGGCAGGAGGTCGGCTCGTGCAGCACCTCGCGCGGCAGCGGGCCGAAATTCTCCAGCAGGAAGCGGTGGCCGCGCGGCGAGAGGATGCCGGAACAGATCTTGTGCCGCGGCAGTTCCTTGCGCTCCAGCACCACGGTTTCCAGTCCGGCATCCACCGTGCGCTTGGCGGCGGCGGCGGCGGCGAGGCTGGCACCGACGATGACGACATCGACATCACGCATGGGCGGGTTCCCCGTTCAGTTCGGCCAGATGCAGCACCGGCACATCGGCGACGCGGCGCAGGATGTCCCGATCGGCCGGATTCTCGACCACGATGCGCGCCGGGCGGCGGCCCTTGAGCATCCAGCGCGCCTCGGCCTCGTTGCAGGCCGGGATCGCGATGCGCTGCAGGTCGAGGTTCATGGCGCAGCCGGTTTCCTTGCGCAGGTCGTCGTAGTGTGCGACGAGCCGCGCATGGTCGGCATGGTAGGCACGCGCCTCGATCACGTAAAAGTCGGCGCCGGCGACACGGCGGCGCAGCGCCGGCAGGTTGCCCAGAGCCTCGCCCAGGCCCTGCAGGCGCGCGCCGTGGAGCTTGTCGCGCAACCAGCGCAGCAGCAGGCCGTCGCCGACCACCAGCGTGCGGCCGCCGAGCATGTCGAGGAAGCGCCGCCGGCGGGCGGGATCGATCGTGCCGCCCGCTTCCAGCGCCAGCGCGATGTCGGCGCCGTCGTCGCTGGCGACACGCAACCCGAGCAGACCCTGCACGCGCGCCAGCAAGGCGGGATCGGCGCGCAAGTCGGCGCCCGCCAGCAGCAGCGCGCCGGCCGGGGCCGGTTCGGCAACGGGTGCAACGGCCGGTGGCAGATCGCGGACCAGTTCGCGGCGCAAGTCCAGGATCATGCCGCTCAGCGCGATGTCCTCGGGGCAGACCGGATCGCAGGCGCCGCACAGCACGCAGGCATCGAGGACGAGACCGAGTTCCCCGGCCGCAGCGCCGTTCTGCCGCGCCTTGGCGATGCCTTCCGGGCTGTAGCGCGGATCGCGCCGCGCGCGCCACATCGGGCAGACCAGGCGGCACAGGCTGCAGCCATTGCACGCCGGGTAATCGCGGGGATGGGCGGTCGAATACATCAGAAGATCACGTCGCGGTTGAGGATCATGGCCGGGTCGGCGGCGCGCTTCATCGCCAGGTGCCGGTCCACCAGCGCGTCGCCGAAGACGCGGCGGATGTAGCCTTTCATCATGCCGCCGAAGCGGTAGTAGCTGGCGCCCATGTCCACGCCGATGTCGTAGATGGCGTTCTTGAAGGACTGGAAGTGGTCGCGGCTGTACACCTCGCCCTCGATCATCGGTTCGAACTCGCAGCCGTAGGCCCAGCCCTCGGCGCCGGGCGGCACGCAGCTCATCTCGTAGTGCGGCGCATGGTCGGCGCGCAGCTTGATGCCGACGCAATACAGCGTGTAGTGCGGGAAGAACTTGCGGCACACGGCATTGCCGCGCTCCACGGCCTCGATGAACTTGTCGGCCGAAGTCGCCAGGTCGGGGATCACCATGGTGCGCGAACCCCAGTGCTTCCACACCGCGCGCGAGAACACCACGGTGCGGTCCTCCATGCGGCCGTCGCGGTGGAACTCGGGGCGGCGGAACTCGGGGAACACCGCCTGCTTGCGCTGCAGCAGATAGAGCGCCTCGCCCAGCCGCCACGGTCGCAGCGCGTAGTGGCGGAGCATGCACAGGGCGAAGCCGGATTCGCCATGGCCGCGCAGGCGTCCTGCCCAGTTCGCCTTGAAGGCCGCTTCGCGCTCGGCGGAATCGAAGGCCACCAGCAGGTTCACCGCACAGTCCAGGATGGTCAGGATGCCCGAGTAATCGCTGGCGTCGTTGCGGTCCAGCAGTTGCAGGTCCTCGATCGCCTCGCGCAGTGTCGAGTAGTAGTAATAGTGCATCGAGAGCGGCGTGTAGGGCCGGATCCTCAGCGTCGCCTCGGTGATCACGCCGAACTGGCCGTAGCCGAGGATCACGCGGCGGAACAGTTCCGGGTTGAGGTCGTCGGAGCATTCGACGATCTCGCCGGTCGGCGTCACCACCTGCAAGGCGAGCGCCTGGTCGGCGCTGCAACCCAGGCGCGCCGAATTTACGTCGATGCCGCCGACGCCCAGGGTGCCGCCCACGGAAGAGGTCATGTTGAGCGGCGCGGAAAGGTAGTCCAGCCCTTCACGGCGCAATTCCTCGGCCAGGCCGTGCCAGTAGATGCCGGCCTCGCAGCGCACGGTCAGCGCATCCGCATCTATCGCCAGCACCCGGCTCATGCCCGTCATGTCGAGCAGCACGCCGCCGTAGGCCACCGATTCGCCCTCGGTGGTGAGGCCGCCGCCGCGCACCGTGACCGGCACGCGATGCACTTGCGCCGCCTGCAACAGGCTGGCGATCTGCGCCGCACTGCGGGCGACAACCACCCCGTGCGGCAGGCCGTAGGCTGTGCCACCGGCATCCGTGGCGAAGATGCCGCGTGTCGCGGTGCTTTCCGCCACGTCGATGCCCGCGGCGCGCAGCGCGACAACGAAGTCCGGCCAGCCGGCGCCGTTCCAGCGCGCGGCATTGGTCTGCTGGCGGACGATGCCCTGCAGGGCATCGGGCGCCACCGGACAGGGACCGATGGTGCCGGGTTCAAGGAGAGGGATTTTCAACGCGGATGCCCATTCACAAGTCAGCGGGAATGATACCCCGCCCGACGCCGGCAATGCCGCAACGGTCGCCCGGTTTCGGCAGGGAAGCGTCCCGCTTGCGGAATTCCAGCGACGGCGGGCGCCTTGTCCCGATCCCGACGGATGTGTGTGGCGCCGCATCCTACATGGAGAAGACGCGAATTGGCATCCGTATCTTTACGGACTGCCCACGCATTGACTGGGGTGGGGTGGTCGGGGATACTCGATTCCGTACAGTGGGATTTTCCGTACTCGATCCATCCACGACTGCCAAGGCGCGCCCAGTCCGATTCGGCGGAGGATCAAGCCCCGGCCCGCGGAAGGCTGTTGGTGCCGGATCAGGCCAGGATTTGTTGCGGTCGGATGTCCGGCTCCGGTGACTTCGCTGGGTCGTCGCTGAATTCTGGATTGTCGGCACCTGCGCAACACTTGTCATAGCGAATCGACCATGCTTACTCCCTTCCAGCTTCGATGGGGCATCGACCAGTGGGTCGCCTATCTGAAAGACAAGGAGATTCCGGTACTGCCGGAGACGCGTGTTCGCCTGGCGGCGCTGCGCGAGGAGCAGCAGGACCTGCTCGCACCGAAGGAACTGGCGGGCGTGGTTTTCAGCGATCCCTTCCTGGCTCTGAAACTGCTGCGCAGGGTCGAGGGTCGCCATTCCACCATGCTGGAACATGAAACCACCACGGCCCTGGCGTCGGTGCTGCAGGCCGGCGTAGACGACCTGGTGCGGATCGTCGATAGCGGCCCGCTTGCCAACGACTCGCTCGCGGGAATGAGGGATTCCGTCACGCGCACCGTCCTCGCCTCCCATATCGCCCGCTGCTGGGCCTCGATGCGTGCCGACATTTCCGCGGAAGAGATAGCCCTCGCCGCGCTGCTGGCGGAGTCCGGCGAACTGCTGCTGTGGCATGTCGCACCCGAACTGCCGCAAAAGGCCCTCGATGAACTGCATTCCGGACGGGCGCTGCGCAGCGTGCAGGCGCAGCACCAGGCGACGGGCTTCAGCTTCAAGCAGATGACCGTGGCGCTGGTCGAAGCATGGGCGCTGCCAAGATTGATCACCATGCTGATTCGTGGTTCCGACACGCTGCGCGCCAACATCGCCCGGATCGCGGAGGATACCGCCCGGCACATCACTACCAATCCGGAAAACCCCGCCATCCCCGCCGACCTGGTCGCCATCAAAAACCTGATTCCTGGCGTAACCCAGCAGTCGCTGATCGCACCGCTGCCCATCTCCGCCGAATACAAGGAGCAGGTCCTGCTGGCCGTGGCTACGGACAGCTACTCCAGGGATGCCAAATGAACACGCCTGCCATCGGACCGGCTGCCATGGAGAGCATCCCGGCACAAGACAAAACCGGCAGTTCGCTCCCGGCGCCGGCGCCCGACCCGGCCTCGGCAATCGGCTCGGTCGCCAACCTGGTTTCCGGCGAGATACTGTTGCCCGACTTCGTCGTCCAGGACGCCGGTGGCGTGCAGGTAGCCCTCGCGCTGATGGGCGGACCGCTGCAGATGCAGCGCTTCGTCGATCGCGTGTTCGCCGCAGGGGCCTACTTCGTCGGCCTCGACTATGCCGCCTTTTCGCGCCTGCTCTACCCGCCCGCAACAGCGACCTCCGGTCCGACCGGCGCGGAACGCACGGTTCGCATTGCCGCCGCCATTGCCAAATTTGCAACGGAACGGCGCGATCTGTACAAGAACGGGAAACCGGCCGATGACGGCGCCCGGATCGAGTACGTTTTCTCGCCGGCATGGCTGGAGCGAATTGTCGACGTACCGATCTA
>JADYZH010000360.1 GCA_020853215.1 Sulfuritalea sp.
ACCAGCGGCGGCGTCTCGGTCGGCGAGGAGGACCACGTCAAGCCGGCGGTCGAGGCGGAAGGCGCGCTCGACCTGTGGAAGATCGCGATCAAGCCGGGCAAGCCGCTGGCCTTCGGCCGGGTCGGGGAAAATCTCGGCGCCGGCGACACGGCAGGCAAAGGCGCGGCCGCCTTCATCGGGCTGCCGGGCAACCCGGTGTCGAGCTTCGTCACCTTCGTCATGCTGGTGCGGCCCTTCATCCTCAAGTGCCAGGGCGCCACCGAGCTGCGGCCGAGGGCACGGGGGCTGCAGGCGGACTTCGATTTCAAGGGCGATCCGCGCCGCGAGTTCCTGCGCGCCCGGATCAACGATACCGGCGGGCTGGACCTGTTCCCCAACCAGAGTTCGGGCGTGCTCACGTCCTGCACCTGGGCCGACGGCCTGATCGACAATCCGCCGCGCCGGGCCATCGCATACGGCGACACGGTGCGCTTCCTGCCGTTTTCCGAGCTGCTATAGTCAATCCATGGTCAAGGTACTTTTCTTTGCCGGCTTGCGCGAGGCGCTGGGCGCGGCTTCGGAATCGCTGGCCCTGCCGGCGGGCATCGCCACGGCGGGCGCGTTGCGCGACCATCTTGCCGCGCGCGGCCAGGCGTGGAGCGCGCTGGCCTCGATGAAGAATCTGCGGGTCGCGGTGAACCAACGGATGGTCGGTCTCGACGCGGCGGTCAAGGACGGCGACGAAGTCGCCTTCTTTCCGCCGGTGACGGGGGGCTGAAATGAGCGTCAGCGTCCAGCAGGCCGACTTCGACGCCGGCGCCGAGGTCGCGGCGCTGTCGGCCGGGCGCGAGGACGTCGGCGCGGTGGCGAGTTTCGTCGGCCTGGTGCGGGCCGACAAGCAGGCCGGGGCCGGCGCCGACGCTGCGCCGTCCGTGCGGGCGATGAGCCTGGAACACTATCCGGGCATGACCGAAAAGGCGCTGCAGGCCATCGTTGAAGAAGCGCGCGGGCGCTGGGACATCCACGGCGTGCGGGTGATCCACCGCGTCGGCCGCCTGGTGCCGGGCGACCGCATCGTCTTCGTCGCGGTGGCCTCGGCGCATCGCGGCGAGGCTTTTGCCGCCTGCGAGTTCATCATGGACTACCTGAAGACCCGCGCGCCCTTTTGGAAGAAGGAAGAAACCGCGGCGGGTGGGCGCTGGGTCGATGCCCGCGAGAGCGACGACCACGCCGCCGGTCGCTGGGACGCCACAAAACAAAACGGCTGACCGCTTGCGCGGCCAGCCGTTCTTTCGGCAACGCCTTGTGTTACTTGCGCTTGGCGCCGGTCGACTTCTTGACCGCGTCGCCGACGCTGTTCATCGCGGCGCTGGAGGCCTTGCTGATCTGTTCGAAGGCCTGATTGGCGGTGGCGATCGCCTGCTGGAAGGATTCCATCATGTTCGGCGTCTGGCCCGGCAGGTTCTTCATGAAGCTCTGCAGGGACTCGGTCATGTCCTGGGAACCCGAGGCAAGCTGCTCGGTGACCAGGCGGGCGAATTCGGCGCGGGCGGCATTGCTGATCTCGGCGATCTGCTGCGCCGCGGCCACCATGCGCTGCGTGGTTTCCTGGGCGTATTCGGTGCGCAGTTGCAGCGCGGTCTGCGGGTCGCGCGCAGTGGTCAGGGCCTTGGCGTTCTCGACGCCGCTCTGGAACATTTCCTTGGCCAGTTCCGACTGCAGGGCCATGATGCGCTGCGAATTCTCGATCGACATCTGTGCCATGCGCATGGCAGCTTCCATGTTCTTGCGGTGCAGCTCGGTGAATTGCTCTATCTTGGCTACCATGATGATTCTCCCGTGAGTGATTCGAAAGATTCAATGTACCACCAATGGCTTACGGGACTCTGACCTAAATCAAACCGCCCCGTTTCCGCCCCGCCGCTTGCCGGGAGCCGTTGGCTGACCGATACTGAAACCTGACCGATTTCCGGCAAGGGGCAAACCATGAAAGTTCTCGGCATCGCTTTGGTACTGCTGGTGGCGCTGGAACACCTGTATTTCCTCTACCTCGAAATGTTCCTGTGGACCACGCCGAAAGGGCTCAAGACCTTTGGCAACACGGCGCAGAAGGCCGAGGATTCGAAGGTGCTGGCGGCCAACCAGGGCCTCTACAACGGCTTTCTGGCCGCCGGCCTGCTGTGGGGCCTGATCTATCCGGACGCGGCGGCGGGGGTTCATATCCAGATGTTTTTCCTGGCCTGCGTGATCGTGGCGGGGATCTACGGCGGCCTCACGGTGAGCAGGCGAATCCTCTATCTGCAGGGCGGGCCCGCCCTGCTGGCGCTGCTGGTTTTGCTGGCCGGGTAGCCGGTCGGTCCGGCGCCGCGATCGAGGATTGAAATCGGCCGCGCAATCCCCATGTTGGGTGCAATGACATCCTTCTGAGGCTACCGCCATGCGCTTTGACAAATTCACCACCAAGTTCCAGCAGGCCGTCTCCGACGCCCAGAGCCTGGCCGTTGGCAACGACCAGCAGTTCATCGAACCGCAGCACCTGCTGCTGGCCCTGCTCAACCAGGACGACGGGTCCACGACCTCGCTCCTGCAGCGCGCCGGCGGCAATGTCGGCGGGCTGAAGGCGGCGCTGGCGAAGGCCTTGGAGCGACTGCCCAAGGTCGAAGGCCATGGCGGCGAAGTCAGCATCGGCCGCGACCTGACCAACCTGCTCAACCTCACCGACAAGGAAGCGCAGAAAGCCGGCGACCAGTTCATCGCCTCGGAGATGTTCCTGCTCGCCCTGACCCAGGACAAGGGTGAGACGGGGCGTCTGCTGAAGGAAGCCGGCGTGAACCGCAAGGCGCTGGACGATGCGGTCAAGGCCGTGCGCGGTGGCGAAAACGTCGGTTCGCAGGATGCCGAAGGCCAGCGCGAGGCGCTCAACAAATACTGCCTCGACCTCACCGAGCGTGCCCGCCAGGGCAAGCTCGACCCGGTGATCGGCCGCGACGACGAGATCCGCCGTGCGATCCAGATCCTGCAACGGCGCACCAAGAACAACCCGGTGCTGATCGGCGAGCCCGGCGTCGGCAAGACGGCCATCGTCGAGGGCCTGGCGCAGCGCATCGTCAATGGCGAGGTGCCCGAGACGCTGAAGGACAAGCGCGTGCTGGTGCTCGATATGGCGGGCCTCCTGGCCGGCGCCAAGTACCGCGGCGAGTTCGAGGAACGGCTCAAGGCCGTGCTGAAGGAAGTCGCGCAGGACGAAGGCCGCATCATCCTTTTCATCGACGAGCTGCACACCATGGTCGGCGCCGGCAAGGCCGAGGGCGCGATCGATGCCGGCAACATGCGGAAGCCGGCGCTGGCGAGGGGCGA
>JADYZH010000361.1 GCA_020853215.1 Sulfuritalea sp.
CGATGCCGATCAGCAGCTTGATCCAGCGCGCATCGACGTGGCTGAAGGTCAGCCAGCCCAGGGCGACGCCGAGCATGGCGCCGGGCAGGATGATGCGCAGGTTGGCGGTGTCGGCCTTGCCGCGGAACACCACCAGGCCGATCAGGTCGATCGCCAGCAGGATCGGCAGCATCACGGCGGCGGCGAAGGGCGCCGGCACGGCGAGGGCCATCAGCGGCACGCCGAGGCTGCCGGCGGCGCCGCCGAAGCCGGCCTTGGACATGCCGAACAGCAGGGTGGCGATGACGGCCAGCAGCCAGAAGGCGAGGGGGAGGGTGGCGGCGTGGTCGAACATGCGTGGATCATCGCTCAATCGGCATTAACGATCCAGTCCGCCGTGACGGCGGTGCAGTCAGGCCGGTCAGTTGAAAAGTCGGCGCTGGCGGTACGGCGGTTGGCAGGTGATAGGGGGGGGCGCGTTACTGCTTTGTGCCCATTGCCGTCAAATGACATTGGCAAGAGCTATGGCGGCTCTATGATCAACAAGCTGCCAGTAGATCCTGAAGACCGGCGGTCTTATCCTTGGCCAGACCATAACATTGATTTGCATTTTATAACGCGGAGTAGTATTGTCCGTGTTATGGCACACATAACTAACAGCGTCGAATACGGTATTCACTGTCTTCTTTGGTTGGTCGATCCAGCTAGCGGGCAACCCAGTAGTCGTGACCTTGCGGAATTGCAAGGGATCTCCCCCTCGTTCGTCGCCAAGATTTTCCCCAAGTTGGAGAAGGCAGGCATAGTCCAGGCGGCGGCGGGCGTACGCGGCGGGTATCGCTTGGCTAGGGCGCCGGCAGATATTACGGTGCTAGATATCGTTGATGCGATTGAAGGCAACAAACCGCTGTTCGATTGCCAAGAAATTCGTGACCGTTGCGCCGTGTTTGACGGCGACGCACCTAATTGGGCAACAAATGGGGTATGTGCGATTCATGCCGCGATGCTACGCGCCGAAAAGGCTATGCGCGAGAGTCTTGCGCAGGAAACGCTGGCAAGCATAGCCGCCGTGGTTGAACGCAAAGCACCGAATAGCTTTCCCATCGAAGTTCGGGGCTGGCTGAACGAAAGAGCCAGCGGACGCGCTGCTTCTCGTTCGAAAAAATCGTCCAGCCCCTAGTGGCTATTTGGCATGTTGCCACCCTCTGACGGTCTTGCATTGAAATCAGATATTCGACGGCACTAAAAGCACTCGTCAGGTTTTCATTCTCGTAACCAAAAGGAACCGAAATGTCTTTATCCAGATTGCTGATCTTACTCACCTGTTTGTACTCCGTTGCGGCTGTTGCTCACGATGTTGGGGCTTCCGGCACTA
Organism: Sulfuritalea sp.; assembly: GCA_020853215.1. Classification (GTDB taxonomy): domain Bacteria; phylum Pseudomonadota; class Gammaproteobacteria; order Burkholderiales; family Rhodocyclaceae; genus Sulfuritalea. The sequence goes on from JADYZH010000361.1 coordinate 1,352, forward strand.
CCAAGCCTCCTTATACCCTGACGCCTGTTATTCAACAGGCGCTGAGTGATTCGGCTCTGCAAGGGTACGAAATGCTTGCCGTTCGCCTGGATATTGTCCCTGGTGGCGTCGACCCTGCTCCGCACCGCCATGACGCAGATACTTTTGTCTACGTATTGAAAGGCGATGTTGAAGTCGAACTGGATGGACGCAAATCCATCTATAGCGCAGGGTCGATGTTTCACGAACCCCGCAACGTACTTCATTCTTTGCTAAAAAACACCAGCGCCAAGAAACCTGCCAGCGTCTTGGCTATTTTTGTAATCAAGTCTGGCCGAGAGTTTTTTGTACCCCTAGCTAAATGAACGCCCTGCCAGAATTAATTGCTATGGATGGCGAATTCGAACGTTTGCGTAATTCCAATCGTGGCTAAAACGTTGCAATCTGTTGTCTCTGTGTTGATGTTGTCCAAAGGAATTCATTCATGACCCAAGAAACTCAAACTGTTACCCAATTCGCACGCAAGAATATTTTTCTCGCGGGAGCCTCCGGCGCTATAGGTAGGCAACTTGCGCCTCTTCTCATTGCGGATGGTTGGCGCGTCATTGGCACGACACGATCCGCAGATAAGGCACCACTGCTGCGCGACATGGGTGTTGAGCCGGTTATCGTTGACGTTTTTGATGCGGCTTCGCTGCGCAGCGCACTGTCCGACTGCCAGCCAGCGATTGTTATTCACCAGCTCACGGATCTTCCATACGCGCTGGAAGCCAGCAAGATGACTGAAGCTCTGGCGCGCAACGCCCGCTTGCGGGACGAAGGGACGCGCAATCTAGTTGAGGCAGCAGTCCTTGCCGGCGCAAAGCGGCTTATCGCCCAGAGCATCTCTTTCATTTATGCAGAAGGTCCCACGCCACACCGCGAGGAGGATCCATTTCTGGCAGAAACGCATCCGGTCTATGGTGAAACGGTACAGGGCGTCGCGAGCCTTGAGCGGCAGGTACTCAACGCTCCGCTCGATGGAATTGTTCTCAGATATGGGCTGTTTTACGGTCCCGGCACCGGGTTTGACCTGCCCATCGCTCCAGGGTCCGTACACGTCAGCGCCGCAGCGAAGGGCGCACAGCTTTCTATCACAAGGGCGGCACCGGGCATCTACAACGTCGCTGAGGACGATGGCACAGTGTTGACCGAAAAGGCCACCCGGATCCTCGGCTGGGATCATCGTTGGAGATTTGTTCAGTAACAACCTGACGATTGAGAATGTAGGCGGAAGCAGGGGCTGACGATGTATTCAGAACCTTTCCGGCTTGCGACCACAAGGTCGGTTTTGGCTGAACTGTGGTATCTAGGGTGGCGTCATCCTTGGTCAGTTTCCGGATGAGTTACCGGTCATTCGAGTTGCGGGATTTTCCGTGCCTCGAATGACCGGACTTGGCCGTACTGAGTCTTTGGACTAACAAGCCCTGGCCGAAGTCCTGTAAGGCAGATCATCACTATTGAAGTAACTCTTTCGGCCTGAAGTGCACGCCAGACGAATTGCCGAAATGCCTTACTCGCCATCCATCCAGTCCGCCGCACGTTGCAGTGCAGTCTGCAGCGAATGCCGGGCGACGTCGCTGAGGCTTTCGCCGAGTTCGAAGCGTTCGCCGCGGATCGCCAGCAGCCAGGCCGGCGGCGGCGGGCCGTCCTCGATATCGGTGTAGACCTTGAGCACCGCCTGCGGACTCATGGCGTGGGTGGTGAAGCTGTCGTCGCGCACGGCTTCGATGCGGGCGAGCGAGCAGGGCGCCGGCGCGTCGAGGCTGGCATCGACGAACAGCACGCGGCGGCGTCCCTGCAGGTCGAGCGCATGTTCGACCTGGAGCTGGAAATCGGTGAGGCATTCGACCTCGCCCCATTCCGGATGGCGGCGTGCGAGTTCGGCGAAATGTTCTACGAACAGCGGGCCCAGCGCATCATCGCCGCGGCTGGGATTGCCCCAGCCGAAGATCAGTGTCGGCGCGGTCAAGGGATGTGGTGAGTGAGGCCGCGCTGGTCGCGCGTGGCGGAATCGATCACCGTTCCGCCGGCGTCGACTATCGCGACTTCGAGCGGCATCTGCCCCAGCGCATGGGTGGCGCAGGACAGGCAGGGATCGAAGGCGCGGATGGCGATTTCGATGTGGTTGAGCAGACCCTCGGTGACCTCGCGTCCGTCGAGGTATTGCTTCGCCACTTCGCGTACCGCCGTGTTCATAGCCTGGTTGTTGTGCGTGGTGGAGACGATCAGGTTGGCGCGAATCACCTGGTCGTTGCCGTCGACGCGGTAGTGGTGGATCAGCGTGCCGCGCGGTGCCTCGATCACGCCGACGCCGCGTTCCTGGCGTTCGCCGCCGGCCATCAGGTCGCTGCCGGTGATGTCGTCGTCGTGCAGCAGGTCCTTGATGGTTTCGGCGGCATGCAGCATTTCGATCATGCGCGCCCAGTGGTAGCCCAGCGTGGCCCCGGCGGCGCTGCCGCCGTCGAAGGCGAGGAATTCCTCGCGTGCCTTGTCCGCCAGCGGGGTCGGGATGTTGGCGCACAGCGTGACGCGGGACAGCGGGCCGACGCGGTAGGAGCCGTCGTCGGCGCCGAGTGCCTTGAAGAAGGGGAACTTCATGTAGGACCAGGGCTTGACGTCCTCGGCGATGACATCCCAGTAGCGGCCGTAGTCGAAATGGTCGAACAGGGTCTTGCCGTCGATGTCCTTCGCGCGCAGGCCGCCGTGGTAGAGGTCCATCGCGCCGTCGGCCCGCACCAGGCACATGCCGGCGGAACGGAAGCGGCCGAAGGCGTTGTACTCGGCGAGGTTCTGCTCGAACAGGCCGCGGATCAGGGCGACCGCGTCACGGCTCCAGGCCACCATCTGGTAGGCGTCCTTGAGCAGTTCGGCGCGCTCGTCGGCCGAGAGCGACTTGTTCACGCCGCCGGGGACCGAACCGGTGCCATGCACGCGCTTGCCGGCCGTCATGCGGATCACTTCCTGGCCGTATTTGCGCAGCAGCACGCCTTTCTTCGCAATTTCGGGATGTGCGGCGACGACGCCGACGATGTTGCGCGCGGCGACATCGGAACCGAAACCGAACAGCAGGTCGGGCGATGACAGATGGAAGAAGTGCAGGGCATGCGATTGCAGGATCTGGCCGGCGTGCATCAGGCGGCGGACCTTCTCGGCGGTCGGCGTCAGCTGCCTGACGCCGAGGATCATGTCCAGCGCCTTGGAGGCGGCGAGGTGGTGCGAGACCGGACAGATGCCGCACAGGCGCTGCACCATGACCGGCACTTCCCAGTACGGCCGGCCCTGGATGAATTTCTCGAAGCCGCGGAATTCGACGATGTGCAGGCGCACCTGGTGCACCTTGTTGTCGGCATCGAGCAGGATGGTGACCTTGCCGTGGCCCTCGACCCGCGACACCGGATCGATGGCGACGCGGCGCAGTGTTTCGGGGGACTTGGCGGTTTCGAGTTCGAAGCTCATGTCTGCCTCAATCGTAATGGAGCAAACCGTGGCCCAGCGTCGGCGTGCGGCCGGCGAGCAGGTCGGTCAGCAGTTTCCAGAAGGCGTCGGCGGGCGGCGGGCAGCCGGGCAGGAAGTAATCCACCTTCACCACTTCGTGGATCGGGTGCACCTTGTCCAGCGGCAATGGCAGTTCCGGGTCGTTGGGGATGCCGGCGCGGCCGAGCAGGTATTCGGTCTGGTACACCTCTTCGAGGATGTCGCGCAGGTCGAGGTGGTTGCGCTGCGCCGGCAGGCCGCCGTTGATGGCGCAGGCGCCCACCGCCACCAGGATCTTGCAGTTCCTGCGGAACTCGCGCAGCACATGCACGTTCTCGGCGTTGCACAGGCCGCCTTCGATCAGGCCGAGGTCGCAGGGGCCGCAGTGCTTGATGTCGGTCAGCGGCGAGCGGTCGAACTCGACCAGTTCCAGCAGCTTGAGGATGCGCTCGTCGATGTCGAGGAAGGACATGTGGCAGCCGAAGCAGCCGGCGAGGCTGGTGGTGGCGACCTTGAGCTTTTTTGCCGCGACCGGCGCGGCATTTATCGGCGCGTTCATGGCGCGGCCTCCTTCAGGGGCGCCTTGACCTGTTCGTTGATCGGCGCCTTGTCGTAACGGCGCTCACCGATCGGTACGGCGAAGCCCTTGCGCTTGGGCAGGATCACGCCGACCGGGCAGATGCCGGCGGCGCGGTCGGTGAGGGCGAAGTCGGTGTCGGCCAGCTTGCCCGATTCGCTGTTGATGTGGATGCGGCGGCCGAGGATGCCGCGTCCGCCCATGGCGAAGACGTTCTTCTTGTCGACGTCGCGCGAGGCGGTGACGCACAGGCTGCACATGATGCAGCGGTTGAAATCCAGCAGCACGTCGGGGTGCGAGGCATCGACCGGGCGGTCGGGATAGAACATGTCGAAATGCGGCGACATCATCTTCAGTTCGTAGGCCGTGGCCTGTAGCGTGCAGTTGCCGCTCTTTTCGCAGGACGGGCAGAAGTGGTTGCCTTCGACGAAGAACATCTGCAGCAGGGTGCGGCGCTTGTCGTCGAGTTCGGCCGTGCGGTTTTCGACGACCATGCCGGACTGGGCTTCCATGGTGCAGCCGGAACCGAAGCGGCCGCCATGAGCATCAATGAGCTTGACCGTGCACAGCTTGCAGGAGCCGTGCGCAGGGAAGTCGGGATGCCAGCACAGGTGCGGGATATACACGCCGGCGGCCTTGGCGGCCTGCATGATGGTCTGACCCGGCGTGAAGGCGATGTCTTCGCCATCGAGCTGGAATGTGAGATCGGTAGTCATGCTTCGGCCTCGTTCGTCAGGTGGGCGGCGGCATCGTCGCGCCCGGTCATCTGCCTTGCCTGCGACAGCGCGGCATCCAGGTCGAAGGCCGGCTCATAGTCCAGCGACTTGAGGCGCCGCTCGTAGGCGGGGCGGAACTTGTTCAAGGTGTCGAACACCGGGTTGCAGGCCGAGTTGCCCAGTCCGCAGTGGCTGGCGCCCTGCATCACGCGGTGCAGCTTGAACAGTTCGTTGATGTCGTAGGGCGAGCCGTGGCCGCGCGCGATCTTGTCCATCAGGTTGCGCACCAGGGTCGTGCCGACCCGGCAGGGGGTGCAGAAGCCGCAGGATTCGTGGGCGAAGAAATGGGCGAAGTTGCGTGCCACCCCGAACATGTCGCGCGATTCGTCGAAGACCATGAAGGCGCCGGCCGTGGCGAGGTCCTCGAAGGCGATGCGGCGACCGAATTCCTCGGCGGCGACGCAGATGCCGGACGGGCCGGAGATCTGCACCGCCTGGGTGTCGGTTGCGCCGCAGTCCTCCAGCACCTGGCGCACGGTGACACCGAACGGGTATTCATAGAGGCCGGGCCGCTCGCAGTCGCCGCTGACCGACAGGATCTTGCTGCCGGAGGATTTTTCCGTGCCATGTGCGGCGAACCATTCGCCGCCGTGCAGGGCGATCAGGGCCGCGCTGGCAAAGGTCTCGACGTTGTTGACGACGGTCGGCTGGTCGAGGTAGCCGTTGGTGACCGGGAAGGGCGGGCGGATGCGCGGCCGTCCCGGCTTGCCTTCCAGCGACTCGATCAGCGCGGACTCTTCGCCGCAGACATAGGCGCCCGCGCCCAGATGGATCTCGATGTCGAAATCGAAGCCCTGGGTGCCGAGAATGGAGCGACCCAGCAGGCCGGCTTCGCGCCGTCGTGCCAGGGTCTGTTCCAGGGGTTCCAGCAGGTAGCGGTATTCGCCGCGCAGGTAGATGAAACCCCGTGTCGCGCCGATGGCGTAGGCGGCGTCCGTCATGCCCTCGGCCACCAGGTCGGCGTGGGACGTGAGCAGCACGCGGTCCTTGAAGGTGCCGGGTTCGCCCTCGTCGGCATTGCAGACGACGATGCGGGTATGTCCGGCCTTGAGCGGCGCATTGCGGCAGGCTTCCCACTTCATGCGCGTGGAAAAACCGGCGCCGCCGCGGCCACGCAGCCTGGACTTGCCCATTTCGTCGAGCATGGCCAGGGGGCCGGCCATGCCGGCGGGCAGCGATTCCTTGACCGAGCGGAAGTTGGACGCTTCCGTGGCGTAGGCGGTGGCGC
>JADYZH010000362.1 GCA_020853215.1 Sulfuritalea sp.
GGCACCGGGCTGGATTGGCAAGGCGGTACGCTTGCCGGTGCCGGCACTTACAATCTGACCGGGGGGTTGACCCTCTCCGGCAACGGCGCTCGAGTGCTCAACGGGCCGACGTTTGCGATCAACAACCTTGCCCTGCCCGGCGGCAGCCTCACCGTTCAGTCTGGCACCCTAGGCTTGACCGGCGCGGCCTCCACCGCAGCGGGCTCGACTCTGGCCGTGACTGGCGGCACGCTGACCTCCACCGGCACGCTGGCCAATGCGGGCACTTTCATCAAGTCTTCCGCCGGCACCACGACGCTGGCCAGTGCGTTCATCAACGCCGGCACGGTCAATGCCGATGCCGGCATGCTTGATTTTGCGGGTGGCTACACCCAGTCTGCCGGGCAGGTGCTGCTCGGAGGCGGGTCGATCGCGGGCAACATGACCATCAACGGCGGCGTAATGGGGGGCTCCGGAACCCTGACCGGAAACGTGGTCAATAACGGCGGCGTGTTCAATATCGGCTCATCCCCCGGCATGCTGACGGTGGCCGGCGATCTCACCCTTGGCGCGGGCAGCACGCTGAATGTCGAACTCGGTGGCACTAACCAAGGAGTCGATTACGACCTGCTGCAGGTTACCGGCACGGCTGCGCTCGATGGCACGCTGAACGTTGCACTGTTCGGCGGATTCACGGGTGCGACAGGCAATGTGTTCGATGTGCTGACGTATTCCAGTCGCAGCGGCGATTTTGCAACGGTAAACTTTCCCGTGGGTTACACCATGACGGCGACGCCCAATGCTGCGCTGTATCAACTGGCGATGAGCGCAGTACCGGGTGGCGGCGGCGGAGGCGGCGGTGGTGGTGCGCCGGTAATCGATACCGAAGTCAAGCTGCCGGCGACCGAGGTCAAAATCCTCAACGACAAATTCATTACCGCCGCCCTCGATCCCGGCAAACCCGCCGAGGAAGAAGAGAAGAAAGGCACGGTGCTCGAATGCAAATGACGCACCGCGTTCGCACGGCAACGGAAGTGCCTTCAGCGACGATCAATAACAGGCTGTTCGTGTTGATCTGTTTGCCATTGATCGCGATGGTGCTGATGGTGTGGTCCGGTACAGCCGCGGCGCAGGTCGCACGCGTGCTCGACACCAAGGGCACCGCGCTGGTCGAGCGCAGCGGCCAGGTGCCGCGCCTGCTCGGCGCCGGCGAACAACTGAGCGAGCGCGATGTCATCAAAGTCGCGCGCGATTCCTGGGCAATCCTCGAATTCAACGATCAGACGCGTATCACCTTGCGACCCAACACCGTGTTCCGCCTCGACAACTACCGGGACCATGCGCCCGAGGCGATGCTGGTCGGCCTGGTAAAGGGCGGGCTGCGAGTGGTCACCGGCCTCTTCGGCAAACGCAACCCGTCGGGAGTGAAGTTCCAGACGGCGACGGCCACCATCGGCATCCGCGGCACCGAGTTCGATGCGCGGCTGTGCGAGGCGGATTGCGCGGAGGAGGAACGAGCACAGCCTGCGCCGCGTCCGCTGATCCTGCCGGTGGCTCGGGTGGTGGAGATGAATGGTGTGGTCGGTGCCGGGCGTGCGGGCGAGGCGGTCCGGCTGCTGGTGCCGGGCGCGCTGCTCAGCGAAGGTGATGCCGTCGCCGTCGGACCCGGCGCCAGCGCGCTGCTGGTCTTCCGCGATGGTGCGCGGGTGGCTCTGGCCGAAAACAGCCGTTTCGCGATCAACCGCTTTCGCTATGACGAAAAGCAGCCGCCCGAAGGTTCGGCCTTCCTGACGCTGTATGCCGGCATTGCCCTGGTCAGCACCGGGCAGCTCGCCAAAATCAGCCCGGATGCCTTCCTGTTCCGAACCGCGGTGGGCGTGATACGTCCTTTCGGTACGACCTTCAACGGCGGCGGTTGCATCGGCAATTTCTGCGCGAGCGGCAGCGTGACAGTCAATTCCGACGGGGCCAGTGCTTCGGGCAGCGCCAGCGCCGGCGACACCAGTGCGAGCGGCAGTGCGGCGGCCGATTCAGGCGGCGTGAAAGCGTCGGGTGAAGCCACCAAGCCCGGTGGCGGCGGCGATTCTGTCACCCTCAAAGTAGGACCCGATCCGAACCGGGCCGCCGTGGACACGAGGAAGGTGCCCGTCGGGCCGGGATGGGCGTCCACGCCCTTTCCCAATCTGCCGGATGCAGCGACCGTCAACGAGGTGATCGGCGGCGTCCAGCAGGTGGTCAATGAGGTCGCCGGTAACGTTCGGGAAGGACTCGCCCGAACGGTATCGGAAATCAGGACCGAAGCCCGGGAGGACTTGCGCGACGCACGTCGGACCGTTCGCTCGGAGAACCGCGAGGCGCGCGAGAACCTGCGGGATGGCATCAGCGATGCGCAGGCAGTGGTTTCTGACGTAGCAAGCGAAGTTTCCGATGCCGCGGCTCAGACCCGCCGCGAAGCCCGGGAGGACCTGCGAAACGTACGTCGGACTGTTCGCTCTGAGCGCCGCGAAGCCCGGGAGGACTTGCGCGACCCCGGCAGCGACGAAAGGACAACGGCTTCTTCCGGCGTGGATCGTGCTTTGGATGCAGCGGCTCGACAGTCGGCCGGCGCGTTTAATGCGGACATCACGCCTGAGGATGTGATCAGGGCCTTAGTCTTCGGCGGCCCAGGGGCGGCGTTTTCGCTGGTGAGCGGCGAGATCAGTGAAAGAATGCCAGAGAGCGAGAAACTACGAATCGTCGGGGAGATTGTCGTTGCGTTCTATATGGGCGGACCGCAAGCAGGGTTGCAGGTCATCTTGAGAGAGCTCGGGCGCGAGTACGCGGAAGGGAACAATCGCCGATTCGCACTGGAGGTCTTGAATGCCCTGTGGCTGGGAGGACCCCGAGCCGCCCTGGAAGTGATCCGAACCGGCTTTGCGGACGAGAAGACCAGCACGGCAGCGCAATCCGATCCGCTGGGTTCGGTGGTCGTGACGGAAGGCGAGGTCGAAGTCGTCGGCCGTGGTCGCGTGCGCAAGGGTGAAATGCTGGCCAACGCCGGTGGTCCGGTGCGTATGGCTAATCTTCCGGACATGCCGGTGGTCAAGGTCGATCCCGATCTGTTCCGCGAAACCAGCAAGCCCGTCGAAGAAGGTTTGTACGTGTGGGTGCGCGACGGTGCGGTACAACTGGCGAAGGACGACAAGTCGATCGATGTACCTGCAGGCAACGCCGCAGTCGCGACCAAAGACAAAATCACGCTGCTCGATGTGGTACCAAATTTCCTGCGCTTCGATCCCACACCGCGGCCCGCACCGAGTGGCGGCGGGCTGGTGATCGATAACTTCAGGTCGAAAGACGGCGCCATACTCAATATGTGCACGATTCGTTAACTTTTTCTACCCAACAATAACTTGCGTAAATATTTCTTGATGATGGGCAGCGCATTGCTCCTGGGCGCATCGGGGCTGGCGCCGCTGGCCTGGGCGCAGGGCGCAAGCGAACCGCGCTTCGCCGTCACCGGCTACAAGGTCGATGGCGACAACCCGCTGTCATCGGCCGCGACGCAATCGCTGCTCGCGCCGTATACCGGCGAGGCCGTGACCATCGACCGCCTGCAGGCTGCCGCCACCACCCTGGAAACCGGATTGAAGGACGAAGGTTACGGTTTCCTGCGCGTGATCATTCCGCCGCAGGATGCGCGGGGCGTGATCACGCTGCGCGTACTGGCGTTCAAACTCAATGCCGTCAATGTGTCCGGCAACCGGCATTTCGATACCGCCAACATCCTAGCCAGTCTGCCGGCCTTGCAAACGGGCACGACGCCCAACCTGCGCGAAATCGCGCGGGCGCAGGCGCTGGCCAACGACCATCCGTCGAAGCAGGTCGCGGTGACCATCCAGCAGGGCAAGGCGGCGGATACCGTCGATGCCGCGGTCAAGGTCGATGACAGCCAGCCCCTGCATTTTTTTGCCAGCCTCGACAACTCCGGCACCAAGGACAGCGGGCACACTCGGCTGGGCGTGGGTGTTTCGCACAGCAACCTGTTCGACCGCGACCATTCGGTGACGGCCACCTATACCACCTCGCCCGACGGCCACAGTTCGGACCTGCAACAGTACGGCGTGTATTACCGCGCGCCGATCTATGCATGGCATGGCGCGCTGGCGGCGTATTACACCAAGTCAGACAGCGACTCCGGCGTAGTGGCGGATTTTTTCAACGTCAGCGGCAGCGGCGAATTCTACGGCCTGCGCTGGACGCACCGGCTGCTGCCCTTCGGCAGCTACAGCCATGCCGCCGAGATCGGCGTCGAGAACCGCTTTTTCGACAACGAGGTCGACTTCAACAACGCACCGATCGGCATCGATGTGCGCAGCCGGCCGCTGCTCCTGCGTTACACCGGCCGGCAGGACGGCGCAGAGTATGGCGTGCGCGGCAGCCTTGAGTACGCGCGCAATTTCCATGGCAGTGGTGGCAGCAACGACGACGCAGCGTATTCCGGCAACCGGGCTGGCGCGACCGCCGACTGGCAGGCGCTGCGTTACGCCCTCGACGGCTCGCAGGCGCTGGGCGCGTGGGTGATAAATGCCAAACTGCGCGGACAGGTTTCAGGCGATGCGCTGATTCCCGGCGAGCAATTCGGACTCGGCGGCGCCGGCGGCGTGCGCGGCCTGGAAGAACGCGAGGGCACCGGCGACCAGGGCACGCTCGGCAGCATCGAACTGTTGACGCCACAGTTGGCCGAAGGCCTGCGCCTGCTGGCATTTGCCGATGCCGGTCAGGTGCGCAACCACCAGGCCGGTGCCGGCATCGTGGCGCAGCAGGGCGCAAGCAGCGTGGGCCTGGGCCTGCGTTACCAGTGGCGGCAGAACCTCAGCCTGGCGGTCGATTGGGCCTATGTACTCGACGGCGCCGATACCACCGGCAAGCACGACAACCGGGCGCACGCTGCACTTTCAGTGCGGTACTAGCCTGAAACAGGCGTCATCCGGAGTCGAAGTTTGACCCTGCGATCCAGCCTGATTCAGACTGGATAAACCCGCCGGGTGACATAAAAAAACGGGAGCCGCGGCTCCCGTCTTGATTAGTCCGGCGGACCGGCTTATTCGACCTTGGCCTTGCCGCGCAGCTCCTCGATGTGCTTTTGCACCAGGCGCTGCTGCAACTGCTGGGCGATCTGGGCGCGGGCTTCTTCCATCGGCGGCAGCTTGAGTTCGCGCGTGTCGTCGAGCTGGATCACGTGCCAGCCGAAATCGCTCTTGACCGGAACCTCGGTGAACTTGCCCTTTTCCAGCTTCGTCATGGCCGACGAGAAGGGAGGAACGAAGGAAGCCGGATTGGCCCAACCGAGGTCGCCGCCACGGTCCTTGGATCCGGGATCCTTGGATTCCTTGGCCAGGTCCTCGAACTTTTCGCCCTTCTTCAGCTTGGTGATGATCGCCTTGGCCTGGTCTTCCGTCTCGACCAGGACATGACGCGCCTTGTATTCCTTGTTGCCCAGCTTGGCCGTGATGACCGCGTATTCCGCCTTGATCTGCTCATCGCCGATCGGATGGCCTTTCACGTAGTCTGTGATGTAGGCAGCCATCAGTACTTGCTGACGGGCGAGGTCCATCTGACCTTGGATTTCAGGCTTCTTGTCGAAGCCCTTCTTGATGGATTCCTGGGTCAGGATTTCGCGGCGAATGAGTTCTTCCCTCACGGCCTTGCGCAGCTCGGGGGAATCGGGTTGTCCCTGCGCGGCCTGGCCGGCGACCAGCGCGTTGGCGCGGGCATTGGGAATGGCCTTGCCGTTGACGGTAGCGACTGTTGCGGAGTCGGCCTTTGCGGCGGGCTCGGCCTTCTTCTGGGCAAAGGCGGGCGCGGAACTCACCGAAACGGCGAAGGCGAGCAGGAGGGCGTGACGGAGGGTACGGTTCATCGTGGTTCCTGAATGGGCGGGTTGTCAGTGTTCGTCGGGGGTTTTTGCGGAAATGCCGAGTGCGTGGATCTCCCGCTTCATCAGCGGGCCGAGCGCATCATACACCAAGCGATGACGCTCCATTGTGCCGCAGCCGGTGAAGCGCGGCGAGACGATGGCGAGCCGGAAATGGCCGCCGCCGCCCTTGGCGCCGGCATGGCCGGCATGCTTTGCCGAGTCGTCGATGATCTCGATGGCGACGGGCTCGAGCGCGGCGAGGCTGGCGCGCATGGCGTCGATCACGCTCATGATTTCGGGAATACCTGCCTGAAGGGGCGCACCGTGACGCGGGCAAAGACGCCGGCGGCGACATACGGGTCTGCTTCTGCCCAGGCTTGCGCCGCAGCCAGCGAATCGAATTCGGCGACGATCAGGCTGCCGGAAAAACCCGCGGGACCGGGGTCGGGGCTGTCGATCGCCGGAAACGGGCCGCCCAGCGCCATGCGCCCTGCGGCATCGAGTTCCAGCAGGCGGGCGAGGTGGGCCGGCCGGGCGGCAAGGCGTTGATCGAGGCTGTTCGGCACGTCTTCGCCGACTATGGCATAGAGCATCGGGCTTCTCCGGAAGTATGGCGCCGCAGGAAGCGGGTGCCGGTTTAACTCTTGTCCCCGGCAGGAGGAACGGCGGGTTCCTTGTCTTCGGGGATGTATTTGGCGAGCATCAGGCCCTGGGCGATGATGAACACAAGCATCAGGCCCATGCCGCCAAAGAGCTTGAAACTGACCCAGGTGTCGGTGCTGAAGCTGAAGGCCACCCAAAGGTTGAGCACGCCCATCACGGCGAAGAAAGCGATCCAGGCGTAATTCACCCTGGGCCAGAGGGCTTCGGGCAGCTCCATCTGCTGTTCCAGCATGGCGCGGATCAGGTTCTTGCCGAAGAACGTTGCGGAGCCGAACAAAGTGACCGCGAACAGCCAGTAGAGGATGGTCGGCTTCCACTTGATGAAGGTTTCATCGTGCAGGATCAGCGTCGCCCCGCCGAACACCACCACCAGGCCGAGGCTGACCCAGAGCATGGTATCCACCTTGCCGTGGCGGTGCCAGACCCAGCCGATCTGCGCCACGGTGGCGACGATCACCACGGCGGTGGCGATGTAGATGTCGAACACCTTGAAGGCGACGAAGAAGAGGATGACCGGGAACAGGTCGAAGAGGAATTTCATGGGTGGAATTATAAGGCGGCAGCCGAGTGCCAATCGAGCGCAGCGAGCAAATCAGTCGCCCCCATCCCTGGGAAGGGGGAGGGGGGATGGTTCAGTGTTGGCGCATAAATTCAGCGAAGCTGAATTTATGCAATAGCGCAAGCCTGTCGGAGCCGGGCCGTCGGGAAAGACATGGCCCAGGTGGGAGCCGCACCGGCTGCAGACGACCTCGGTGCGACGCATGAACAGGCTGCGATCCTCATGCTCGGAGATGCTTTCGGCAGCGAGCGGGGCGGTGAAGCTGGGCCAGCCACAGCCGGAATCGAATTTGGTCGCCGACTCGAACAGCGGTTCGCCGCAGCCGATGCAGCGATAGGTGCCGGGATCCTTGCAGTCCCAGTATTCGCCGCTGAAGGCACGTTCGGTGCCTTTCTCGCGGGCGACGTGGTATTGCATGGGTGTGAGTTGCGCGCGCCATTCGGCTTCGCTCTTGCTGATCCTGGGTTTGCTGCTCATGGATGCCTCCGGGCGCTGACTATAATCGCGGCCATGGCGACTGGGATCGAGTTTGCGAAAAATAGTTTCCGGGGCGGACGATGCGCGTGACCGTGCTGGGCGCCGGCGTGGTCGGCACGACCAGCGCCTGGTACCTTGCGGCGGACGGCCACGACGTCACGGTGATCGAGCGCCAGCCCCTGTCGGCGCAGGAAACCAGTTTCGCCAACGGCGGCCAGATTTCCGTCAGCCATGCCGAACCCTGGGCCAATCCGCGGGCACCGTGGATCGCCCTGAAATGGCTGGGGCGCGAGGACGCGCCGCTGTTGTGGCGGCTGCGCGCAGATGCCGCGCAATGGAATTGGGGCCTGCGCTTCCTGCGCGAGTGCACGGCGGCGCGGGCGCGCGCCAACGTTGGCGCCATCGTTCGCCTCGGACTGGCCAGCCGCGCCGCCCTGCAGGCGCTGCGGCGCGAACTGGCGCTCGAATACGACCAGCTGGAACGCGGCATCCTGCATTTCTACACTGACCTCCGCGAATTCGAGCATGCCGTTCCGCAGGCGGCGCTGATGCGCGAATTCGGCTGCGAGCGGGTACCGCAGACGGCGGCCGAATGCCTTGCCATCGAACCGGCCCTGGCCGGCTCGCGGGTGCCGGTCGTCGGCGGCACCTACACGGCAGGCGACGAATCGGGCGATGCGCGGAAATTTACCGAAGCCCTGGCACGGCATGCGGCCGCGCGCGGCGTGCGTTTCCGCCATGGCGAGAGCGTGAAGGCGCTCCAGGTCGAAGGCGGCAGATTGACCGGTGTGCGTCTGGCGTCGGGCGAATGCGTGTCCGCGGACATCACGGTGCTGGCGCTGGGCAGTTATTCGCCGCTTCTGCTGAAGCCGCTGGGTGTTCGCCTGCCGGTCTATCCGGCGAAAGGCTATTCGGTGACCCTGGACCTGGCGGAAGGTGTGGCGGCGCCGACCGTGAGCCTGACCGACGACGGCCACAAGATCGTTTTCTCGCGCCTGGGGCAGACGCTGCGGGTGGCCGGTACGGCGGAGTTCAATGGCTACGATACATCGGTCAACCCGGTGCGTTGCGCTGCGCTGCGGTTTCGCATCGGTGAACTATTTCCGGCGCTGGCAGGGGTGAAGGAACTTGACCGCTGGGCCGGCCTGCGGCCCGCGACACCGGGAAATGTGCCCTTGATCGGTGACATGGCGGGCGCCGGACTGGCCGGTCTGTGGCTCAACACCGGCCACGGCACGCTGGGCTGGACCCTGGCCTGCGGCTCGGGGCGCTTGCTGGCCGATCTCGTCTCCGGCCGCGATCCGGACCTGGACGCAAGGCCTTACCGTTTCTGAATATCGCCGTCCCGCCAATCCCTCTCTCCCGACCTCTCTCCCAGCGGGAGAGAGGAGGCAGACTGCTTCCCTCTCCCTCTGGGAGAGGGAATGAGGGAGAGGGTTGGCCGACTTTTAAGGAAAAAAACCGCTAGCCACAGAGGACACAGAGATCGCAGAGAAATGCAAACCAAAGGGTTTTACTCTGTGTCCTCTGTGGCAAAAGAGGTTTTGAAGTTCAGTGCAGGTGGCGGGGCGCGCTCTCGGCCTGCTCTTCGGGCAGTTCGGCATGCACCGGTTCGCCTTCGGGATTCGGGTACAGCGGCGCGCCGCAGTCGTCGCAGAACTCCAGCGGGAAGCGCTGGTCGAGCATCAGCACGCTGGCGACGCCGGCTTCGCGCAGCGTGGCTTCGATCTGGGCCGGCGTGTCGTGGTTTTCGTCCTCGTTTTCCAGCAGCGGCCAGACCACGCCGTGGATCACGTCGCTGCTGCCGCGCTGCGTGAAGCCGATGCGGAATTCCTCGAGCTGGCGGTCATGGAAAGGGGCCACCACGGCACGCAGTTCGGAGGCCGGCTGGTTCAGCACGGTCTGCAGGAAGGCCACGGCGGCCCGCAGCGACCAGGGGCGCGAGGCACGATCGGCGTCGCGCACCGCGGCGTGGTAGGCCAGCACCGGCAGGAATTCGAGGGCACAGGCCGTCAGCAGGGGCCGCAGCGCATCGCCGCCTTGCAGTGCCCATTGGCGGAAGGATTCAGCGGGATCGCCGTCGTCTTCCTGCCAGCGGAACAGCGCCGCCCCGTGCGGCGCGGCGACGGCGCCGAGTAGGTAGCGGGTGTCCGACAGGAAACTCATGGTTTCGGCGAGTTGCGCCGGGTCGATTTTCAGGTTGCGGCCATGGACCGCCGCCTTGGCCAGCCTTTCCGCCAATTGCGCGGTATCGACGTAGTTCTGCGGCAACTGGTCCGGGCTGTAGAGCATGTCGCAAAGGCCCAGCTTGGCGTCGGCGGCGAGCACATGGGCCTGCAGATGCACCCGGACCGCTTCCATCTGCGCCGCCGGGATGGTACCCGACGGAATCTGGAAACGGGACCAGGCCAGCAGCGGCACGGCAATCATGACGACGTCGAGTCCGCTGGCGCCTTCGGCGCGCCGCGTTTCGGCACAGGACTCGATCATGTCCGCCAGTTCGTCATAGGCGCGCGAGCCGCCGTTGTAGAGCTGGTCGAGTACGGTGATCAAGGTCTCCTCGGCGTTGTCGGCCAGCAGACGGTCGATGTGGGCGGCCAGGCGGGTTTCCCAGAAGGCATCCTCGATCCGGTTGGAAGACTGGCTGAGCCGCGTCGCGAGGCGGGTGAGAAGTTCGGAGTCCGGCGTCTGGCGGGCGCGGCGCGGAAGGCGGTTGCGTTTCATTTGGGGCGAGGCCGAAAGCAGCGGTGACGGAGAAGCCGGATTCTACCAGTCGGCGGCGGGCCGGATTCGCCGCGACAAGCTGATAAAATCACTACGTTTTTTTCAGTGGTGCTGCCCGATGTTCTCCAGATTGATGCCCAGAGAGGCCAAGTTCTTTGATTTGTTCAATGCGCATGCCGACCTGGTCGTCAAGGGAGGGCGTCAACTGGTAGTCTTGGTCCATGACCTGGGCAAGGGTCCCGAGGTTCTGGCGCAACACGTGCAGGCCATCGACGAGATCGAATCCGCCGCCGACAAGATCACCCACGAGACCATTGCCCTGCTGCACACCTCGTTCAACACGCCGCTCGATCGCGACGAAATCCACCAGCTGATCATGCGCATGGACGACATCCTCGACCTGATCCAGGATTTCGCCGAGGCCATGCACTTGTACGACATCCGCCAGCTGACTCCGGAAGCGCGGCAGCTTTCGGACATCGTCGCCTCCAGTTGCGAGCGCGTGAAGTCCGCGGTGATCCTGCTCGACAAGATGGACAATGCCCCCGCCATGCTCAAGCTCTGCCGCGAGATCGACCAGCTCGAATCCGATGCCGATCGCGCCATGCGCACCGGCATTACCAAGCTGTTCCGCGACGACGTCGATGTGCGCCTGCTGATCAAGATGAAGGGTATCTACGAGTTGCTGGAGTCGGTCACCGACCGTTGCGAGGATGTGGCCAACATCATCGAAGGCATCATCCTCGAGAATTCCTGAACGGCCGCAAACTGACATGCAAGCGGTCGAGATGAGCCTGACGGTGATCGTGGTGCTGGTGCTGCTGGCACTCGCCTTCGACTTCATGAACGGCTTCCACGACGCCGCGAATTCGATCGCCACCATCGTTTCCACCGGCGTCCTGAAACCCCAGCATGCGGTGGCCTGGGCGGCATTCTTCAACGTCGCGGCGATAGCGGTGTTCCAGCTCAAGGTGGCCAGCACCATTGGCAAGGGCACCATCGATCCGGCCATCGTCGATCACTACGTGGTATTCGGTGCCCTGATCGGCGCCATTGCCTGGAACATCATTACCTGGTATTACGGCATCCCTTCCAGTTCTTCGCACGCGCTGATCGGCGGCCTGGCCGGTGCCGCGATGGCCAAGGCCGGTACCGGTTCCCTGGTCTGGGCCGGCATCGGCAAGGTGGTGGCCTTCATCCTGGTCGCGCCGTTCCTCGGTTTCATCCTCGGCGGAACGCTGATGGTGGTGGTTTCCTGGCTGGCAAACCGGAGTACGCCGCGCAGGGTGGACAAGAGTTTTCGCCGCCTGCAGCTGGTGTCGGCGGCCGCCTACAGTCTCGGTCACGGCGGCAACGATGCGCAAAAGACCATCGGCATCATCTGGATGCTGCTGCTTGCCGCCGGTATCTTGAAGACCGGCGAATCGGTGCCGATGTGGGTGGTGATCTCCTGCTACACGGCAATGGGCCTCGGAACCATGTTCGGCGGCTGGCGCATCGTCAAGACCATGGGCCAGCGCATCACCAAGCTGCGTCCGGTGGGAGGCTTCTGCGCCGAAACCGGCGGAGCCATCACCTTGTTCATGGCGACCAGCCTCGGCATTCCGGTGTCCACCACGCATACCATCACCGGCGCCATCGTCGGCGTCGGCACGTCCAAGGGGCCGAGCAACGTGCGCTGGGGCGTGGCAGGCAGCATCGTCTGGGCCTGGGTATTGACCATTCCGGCCAGCGCCCTGATCGCCGCGCTTGCCTGGTGGATCGGCCAATTGGTGTTGTGAGCCATTGCCAGTCCTGCGGCGCCTGCTGCGCGAACTATCGCGTTTCCTTTCCTTGCCATGAAGTCGCTGACCAGGCCGGCGGCTGGGTGCCGGTTGCCCTCGTCGAGGAGAGTGCTCCGCATGTGGTCTGCATGCTGGGCACGGCGGCCGCACCGGCCCGCTGTATCGCTCTGCGCGGGACGATAGGGGAGTCCGTGTCCTGCGCGATCTACGAATTCCGCCCGTCGGCCTGCCGCGACTTCGCGCCTCTCGCGGCTGCAGGCCGGGGCGACGAGGCTTGCAATGATGCGCGGCGGCGCCATGGCATGGCGCCCCTGGCGATGAACCCGGCATGAACCCGAGGATCGCGCCCGGTGCGGGGGCCTTTGCCCTGATGGTGCTGCTGTGCGCGATCTGGGGCTTCCAGCAGGTGGCGATGAAGTTCGCCGCGGCCGAGATCGCCCCCATCCTGCAGGCCGCGATCCGCTCCGCCGGCGGCGCCCTGCTGGTCTTCGCCTGGGCGCGCTGGCGCGGCATCGAACTCGGCGGGTCGGACGGCTCGCTGCGCCCCGGGGTGGCGGCGGGCGTGCTGTTCGGGCTCGAGTTCGTCTTCATCTTCGTCGGCGTGGAACTGACCACGGTCTCGCGCATGGTGGTCTTCCTCTACACCGCGCCCTGTTTCACGGTGCTCGGCCTGCATTTCTTCGTTCCCGGCGAGCGCATGGGCCGGCGCCAGTGGGCCGGGGTGATGCTGGCTTTCGGTGGCCTGGTGCTGGCTTTCGCCGACAAGGCCTCGGGCGGCCATCCGCTCGGCGATTTCTTCGGCATCCTCGCCGCGCTGTTCTGGGCCGCGACCACGGTACTGATCCGCGCCACGTCGCTGGCGCGCGTCACTGCGACCAAGGTGCTGCTCTACCAGCTGGTGGTCTCGGCGGCGATCATGTTTCCCCTGTCCTGGCTGGTCGGCGAGCGCGGAATCGCCGTGCTGTCGGCGCCGACTTTTCTCGCCATGGCCTACCAGATCGCCATCGTTGCCTTCGCCAGCTACCTCGCCTGGTTCTGGCTGCTGACGCGCTACCTCGCCGGGCGCCTGCTGGTGTTCTCCTTCCTGACGCCGCTGTTCGGCGTTTGGTTCGGCATGCTGCTGATGGGCGACCGGCCCAGCCCCGGTTTCTTCTTCGCGGCAGCGCTGGTGGTGGGCGGCATCGTCCTGGTCAACGTTCCGGTACGCAAATGACGCCGCGCATTGCCTTCGCCCTGGGTTTTCGCGCCGTGCTGCCGATCCTGGTGGGCGTCGCCCCGTTCGGCGTGATCTACGGCGCGGTCGCGCTGCAAAGCGGCATCCCGGCGCTGGCGGCGATGGCCATGTCCTCGATCGTGTTCGCCGGCTCGGCGCAGTTCCTGCTGGCGCAACTGGTCGGCGCCGGCGCGCCTTTCCTGCTGACCGCCGGCGCGGTGGGCCTGGTGAATCTGCGCCATGCCCTCTACAGCGCGTCGGTGGCGCCGATCCTGGCGCATCTGCCGCGACGCTGGAAAATCCTCCTCGCCTATCTGCTGACCGACGAAGCCTACGCGGCCGCGATCCCGCACCTGATGGCGGCCAGGCCGGGTTCGCCGCAAGCGGTCAACGCGCACTGGATCCTGTTCGGTTCCGGCCTGGGCCTGTGGTCCGGCTGGCAACTGGCGACGCTGGCCGGCGTGCTGATCGGCGCGCAACTGCCGTCGGATCTCGGGCTGGATTTTGCGCTGCCGCTGACCTTCATCGCCATCGTGGTGCCCATGCTGCAAAGCCGTGGCCTGCTGCTGGCCGCGCTGACCGCCGGTGCCGTCGCCGTGGCGCTGGTTGCCTTGCCCTACAAGACCGGCCTGTTCATCGCCGCCCTGGCCGGCCTCGTCGCCGGTGCGGCAATGCCGAGGGAACGCAATTGAATATCTGGTGGCTGATGGTCGTTTGCGGCGTGATTACCTTCGGCATCCGCTATTCTTTCATCGCCGCCGAGGGACATTTTCAGCCGCCCGGATGGTTCCACCGCCTGCTGCCCTTCGTCCCGGTCGCTGCCCTGACGGCGCTGACGGCGCCGGAACTGCTGCTGGTGAATGGCGACATCCTGCTCGGTCTCGACAATCCGCGGCTCTGGGCCGGCGTGGTCGCCATCATCGTTGCCGCCGCGTGGCGCAATACCCTGCTGACCATCGGTTGCGGTTTCCTGGCCTTTTTCCTGCTGCAGTGCCTTTGAGCCTTACCGCAGCGGACAGCTGCGGAAGCCGATGAAAATGTCGTCGCGCCGCGGCTCGTAGTAGTTGCGGTAGCACGCGTTGCGCATGCGCGGACGGGTGGCGAAGGAGCCGCCGCGCACGCTGCGATGGGTATGGAAAAACGGCGCGGCATATTCGGCATAGGGATCGGGGCTGAAGCCGGGGTAGGGCAGGAAGGAGCTGGCGGTCCATTCCCAGACCTGCGTGCCCCAGTCGAAATCGCCGGCGTGGCGGGCCGCGTATTCCCATTCCGCCTCGGTCGGCAGGCGGCGGCCGGCCCAGCGGCACCAGGCTTCGGCTTCGTGCGCCGTGAGGTGGATCGCCGGCTGCTCCGGCGCCAGGTCGATCCACTGCGCGTAGCGCCGCTGCTGCCAGCGACCGCCGGCCTGGCGCCAGTAGCGCGGCATGGTTTGTCCGCTGGCGGCGAGCCAGGCCCGGCCTGCCGCGGACCACCACTGCGGCTGGCGGTATCCGTCCGCGGCGACGAAGGCGAGGAAGTCCGAGTTGCGTGTCGGCGTCGATGAAATCGCAAAACTTGCGGCGCGCTGGGGATGTGCCCACTTCTCGTTGTCGAAGACGAAGCCCCCGGCCGAGGCGGAACTGCCCATGAGAAATTCGCCACCGTCGAGCGCGATGTCTGTGTTCGCAGGCAGGTCGGCCAGCCCGTCGCGCCCCGGCCAGGCCAGGGTCTGCCGCGTGTAGCGGAAGGCTTCGTCGTGCATGTCTTCGTGGAACAGCGCGAGGCGGTGGAAGTAGAGCGCGGCATCGGTGTGGGGCAGCCGCTGCAAGGCCTCCAGCGCCTCGGTCAGCGTGTCCTGCAGATAGCGCCGCGTGGCATCCCAGTCAGGCAGGTCGAGCTGCCAGCGGCTGTCGTGCGGCACATGGCGCGAGTCGTACCAGTGGTCGGCGTCGGCAAGGCGAGAGGGAAGCGGGGCGGTCGCAGCGCCGCGATAGCGCCGGCACCAGTACTCCATGAACCAGGCGACGTGGCCGAGTTCCCACAGCGGCGGGTTGATGATGTCGAGGCAGGGCACCTGTCGCGGATCGGGCGGGGCGTCGGCGGGCCAGGCCGCCCAGTCGTCGAGCAGGTGGATCGTATAATCGCGGGCATCGCGCAGCGCATCGGCGAGCAGGTCTTTTCCGGCAGTTCTCAAATCAGGCATGTCCATTTCGTCCTATCCCTCCATCGCCATTATCAGCCCGGCTTTGGCCGGCGCCAATAACGGCAACTGGCATACGGCAAGGCGCTGGGCGCGCTGCTTGGCGCCGCATGCCCGGGTCCGCATCGACCTTGACTGGACGGATGCTGCCGACGACATGATGATCGCCCTCCATGCGCGACGTTCGGCACCGTCCATCGCGCGTTTCGCCGCAGCGTATCCGCAACGACCGCTGGTGCTGGCGCTGACCGGAACCGACCTGTACCGCGACATCCGCAGCGACGCGCAGGCGCAGCGATCGCTGGACCTGGCCACCCGCCTGATCGTGCTGCAGGCCGAGGGCCTGCGCGAGTTGTCGCCGGAGCACGCGGCCAAGGCCACGGTGATCTACCAGTCGGCACGGACGCTGGTTCCGGGGCGGCGCAGCCGGCGCCATTTCGACCTGGCGCTGGTCGGCCACATGCGCGCCGAGAAGGATCCGCTGACGGCGCTGCGCGCCCTGCGCCTGCTGCCGCCCGATCTGCCGGTACGCTTGTTCCATATCGGTGGCGCCCTCGACCCGGAAATTGCCGCCGAAGTGGCGGCGCTGGGCGCCGGGGACAGCCGCTACCGCTGGCTCGGCGCCTTGCCGCAGGCGGCGACTCGCCAGTTGATCAAGCGCTGCCAGCTGCTGTTGCTGCCCTCTCTTATGGAAGGCGGCGCCAACGTACTGATCGAGGCCGTGACCAGCGGCGTGCCGGTGCTGGGCAGCGACATTGCCGGCAACCGGGGCATGCTCGGTGCGGATTACCCCGGCTGGTTTGCGGCGGGCGATGCGGAGGGTCTGGCCGTACTGATTTTCCGCGCGGCGACCGATGCAGGCTATTCCGCGAGCTTGTCCCGGCGCTGCGCCGAGCGGGTATCCTTGTTCTCCCCGGCGCGTGAATGCGCCGCCGTTCGCACTCTCCTCGCAATGACAGGGTTATAAAAAATGAACTCCCCCAGCATTCCCCCGGCTCCAATCCGCCTGACCTCGTTCAGCCATGGCGGCGGTTGCGGCTGCAAGGTCGCGCCCGGCCTGCTTACCGAAATCCTGCGCGGCGTGCGCAACTTTGCGGTGCCGAAGGAACTCATGGTCGGCATCGAAACCGCCGACGACGCGGCGGTTTACCGCCTCAACGACGAGCAGGCGCTGATCGCGACGACGGACTTCTTCATGCCCATCGTCGACGATCCCTTCGATTTCGGCCGCATCGCGGCGACCAATGCAATCAGCGACGTGTATGCCATGGGCGGCACGCCGATCATGGCCCTGGCCTTGGTCGGCATGCCCATCGACAAGCTGCCGATCGAGGTCATCGGCAGGATCCTCGAGGGCGGCGAGACGGTCTGCGCCGCGGCCGGGATTCCGATCGCCGGCGGCCATACCATCGATTCGGTTGAGCCGATCTACGGCCTGGTGGTGATGGGCCTGGTGCATCCGGACAAGGTCAAGACCAATGCCGGGGCGCGTGCCGGCGACGTGCTGGTGCTGGGCAAGCCGCTCGGCGTCGGCGTCATGTCGGCGGCGCTGAGGAAGGGCGCGCTCGATGCCGCCGGCTATGCGGCCATGATCGCCAGCACGACCAGGCTCAACACCCCGGGCCGCCACCTCGCGCATCTCGATGGCGTGCATGCGCTGACCGACATCACCGGTTTCGGCCTGCTCGGGCACCTGCTCGAA
>JADYZH010000363.1 GCA_020853215.1 Sulfuritalea sp.
GGTCATCCTCTTCGAAGGCATCCTGGGCCTGCTGCGCGGCAGGCTGCTGGTCCACACCACGAGCCGCATCGACGTGGAACTGGGCGCGCGCCTGTTTCGCCACCTGGTGCAGCTGCCGCTGGCCTACTTCCAGGCCCGCCGCGTCGGCGACACCGTGGCCCGCGTGCGCGAGCTGGAGAACATCCGCCAGTTCCTCACCGGCAACGCCATCACCCTGGTGCTCGACCTCTTGTTCTCGGTGGTCTTCATCGGCGTCATGCTGCTCTACAGCGGCTGGCTGACCCTGGTGGTGGTGCTCTCGCTGCCCTGCTACCTGGCGCTTTCGGTCGGCATCACGCCGCTCCTGCGCGCGCGCCTGCACGAGAAATTCAACCGCGGCGCCGAGAACCAGGCCTTCCTGGTCGAAACCATCAACGGCATCGACACCGTCAAGGCCATGGCGGTCGAACCGCAGATGATGCGGCGGTGGGACAGGCAGCTCGCCGCCTACGTCGCCGCCAGCTTTCGCACCGCGACCCTGGGCACGCTGGCGCACGAAGGGGTCAGCCTGATCGGCAAACTGGTGACGCTGGTCACCATGTGGCTGGGCGCGCGGCTGGTGATCGAGGGGCAACTTAGCCTGGGCCAGCTGATCGCCTTCAACATGCTGGCCGGCCGCGTCGCGCAACCCGTGATGCGCCTGGCGCAGCTATGGACCGACTTCCAGCAGACCGGCATCTCGGTGCAGCGCCTGGGCGACATCCTCAACACGCGCACCGAGCTTTCCGGCGGGCAGGGGCAGGGTGGGCAGGGCGCGCGCAGCGGCACGGCGCTGCCGCCGCTCAAGGGCCACATCGAATTCGACGACGTGGTCTTCCGCTACCGGCCCGACGGCCCGGAGGTGCTGCGCGGAATCAGCCTCGACATTCGCCCCGGCGAAGTCATCGGCATCGTCGGCCGTTCCGGTTCGGGCAAGAGCACGCTGGCGAAACTCGCGCAGCGCCTCTACCTGCCCGAACGCGGTCGCGTGCTGGCCGACGGCATCGATCTGGCGCTGGCCGACAGCGGGAGCCTGCGCCGCCAGATCGGCGTCGTGCTGCAGGAGAACATGCTGTTCAACCGCACGATCCGCGACAACATCGCGCTGGCCGACCCCGGCCTGCCGGTCGAAGCGGTGATGGCGGCGGCCAAGCTCGCCGGCGCCCACGAATTCATCCTCGAACTGCCCGAGGCCTACGACACCCTGGTCGGCGAGCACGGCGCCACGCTCTCCGGCGGCCAGCGCCAGCGAATCGCCATCGCCCGCGCCCTGATCGGCAACCCGCGCATCCTGATCTTCGACGAAGCCACCAGCGCGCTCGACTACGAGTCCGAACGCATCATCCAGAACAACATGAAGGCGATCTGCCACGGCCGCACGGTGATCGTCATCGCCCACCGCCTGAGTGCGGTGCGCGATGCGAATCGCATCGTCGTCATCGACCGCGGCCAGATAGTGGAGCAGGGCAGCCACGCGGAATTGCTTTGCCACGAGGCCGGGCATTACTCGCGGCTGCACCGGATGCAGCAGGGGTAGGCGATGCTAGGTAACCGATACCTCGATATGCCGCCCCAGTGCCCGCGCCGCCGCCTCGATCTGGTCCAGGCGCGAGGCATGTTTCAGGTCGAACAGCCGGTCCACCTGCGGCATGTGCCAGCCCAGGCGGCGCGCCAGTTCGGACTTGCGGATTCCCTGTTCCATCATCGCCTGATAGACACCGAGCTTGGCGCATTCCAGGGCTGTGGGGCGCACCGTCCGCTGCCCGCGCTTGGGCTTGCTCGGCTTGGGCAGCGGCTTGCGGTCATCGACGTAGAACGACAGCGCGCTTTCCAGGGCGTCGATCGCGTACATCAGCGCTTCGTCGACGTCCTCGCCTTGGGTAATGGCTTCCGGGACATCCGGGAAGGTGACAACAAAGCCGCCCTCCGGTTGTGCTTCAAGAATGACGGGATAGTCAAGCATGGTTCATTTTCCTTTCAGTCCAAGCTGCTTCTTGATGCCCTCGACCGTACCTGTCTTCAGTTCGGCATTGTGCATGGGCATGACCGACTGGCGGCCGTTAAGAAATATCTTCAGATGGGACCCTTTTGTCGTCTGAAAAGTCGCCCCTTGCTTCGTCAGCCAACGCTTGAATTCGTTCGAGTTCACGGAACGAAGTCTAAACACTTATGTTGTGTCTTTCAAGGGTGTCCTTCATGACCCAAGCCCTCATCCTCCGCCTGCAAGCAGCCCTCGACCTGCTACGCCGCTATGCCACCATCCTCGGCCACGTCTGGAAAATCCGCCGCGAACTCGACCCGCCCCACCGCCTGTCACACGAGGCCGCCTTCCTCCCCGCCGCGCTCGAACTTCAGGAAACGCCGGTTTCGCCCGCGCCGCGCATCGTTGCCTGGCTGCTGATCGCCTTCGCCTTCATCGCCGTGGTGTGGGCCATCTTCGGCCACATCGACGTCGTCGCCGTGGCGCAAGGGCGCATCGTGCCCAATGCAGGCAGCAAACTGATCCAGCCGATCGATACCGCCACCGTCAAGGCCATCCATGTGGTCGACGGCCAGGCCGTCAAGGCCGGCCAGGTACTGGTCGAGCTTGATGCCACCATTTCACGGGCCGACAGCACGCGCACGGCCAACGATCTGACCACGGCGAGACTGCAAGCCGCCCGCGCCCGCGGTCTGCTGGCGGCGCTGAGCTCTGGCCGCGCGCCGCGCATCGAGCCACCCGCCAACATCGCCGTCGAGCGCGTGGCGCAGGAGCAGCGCATCCTCGACGGCCAGTACGCCGAATACCAGGCCCGCATTGCGCGCATCGACGCCGAGATCGCCAAGCGCGAAGCCGAGCGCCGTTCCACCGAAGAAATCGTGCGCAAGCTGGAACAGACCGTCCCCATCGCCCGCCAGCGCGCCGAAGACTTCAAGGGCCTGGTGGACAAGAACTTCATCTCCAAACACGGCTACCTGGAAAAGGAACAGATTCGCATCGAACAGGAAGCCGACCTCGAAACCCAAAAGAGCCGCCTCAAGGAACTCGCCGCCGCCATCGACGAAGCCCGCGGCCAGCGCAACTCGGCTGTCGCCGAAACCCGCCGTCTCGCGCTCGACACCCTCAACGAAGCCGAACAGAAGGCCACGTCATTCGGCCAGGAACTGGTCAAGGCGGACACCCGCGGCAAGCTGATGACGCTCACCGCGCCGGTGGACGGCACCGTGCAGCAACTTGCCGTGCGCACCGTCGGCGGCGTCGTCACCGAGGCCCAGGTGCTGATGGTCGTCGTGCCGAAAGACGACGCACTGGAAGTCGAAGCCTTCCTCGAAAACAAGGACATCGGCTTCGTCGATGCCGGCCAGGTGGCCGAAGTCAAGGTCGAGACCTTTCCCTTCACCCGCTACGGCACCATCCCCGCCAGCCTCGTCCACGTCTCGCGCGATGCCATCAACGACGAGAAGCGCGGCCCGATCTACTCCGCGCGCGCCCGCCTGCAGCGCGCCACCATGCAGGTGGAGGACAAGACCGTGAACCTCAGCGCCGGCATGGCGGTGAGCGTGGAAATCAAGACCGGCAAGCGCAGGGTGATCGAGTATTTCCTGAGCCCGCTGCTGCAGTACGGCAGCGAGAGTTTGCGGGAGCGGTAATGGCGAGGAAACATTCAGCCAATTTCGAATCCGACCCTCGTCCCCGGGTCAAGTCCGGGGCAAGCCATTCCGGGCGTCACCCGCAATTCCGTCATTCCGGGCTTGACCCGGAATCCAGACAGTCTCTCTTGGCTACCGGCGTGCGCCGGTATGACCTTACCGGATGCTCCACGTCCAAAAGTCGGCCCTGGCGGGACGGCGACTAGCGCATCCGTGCCGGTTGCAAGCGTCGGCTTGCAACCAGTGTTGAAAGCTCAGGCCGCGTGCAACTCCTCGCGCAGAATCCTGCGCAGCGCACCGATGGTCACGGGTGCATTGTTTTGCGCCAGCGACGCGGCAAGCGCCTCGTTGATCAGCGTTTGATAGCCCTTGCCCTCTTGCTCCGCACGCTGGCGAAAGGCTTCCAGAATCGCATCGTCCAGGTAGATCGTGATGCGGGTCTTGCCGGCCGCAGGCAGTACGGCGCCACGTTTGGCCTTGGTCATGTCGTAGTCAGCCTTCATAGCTTTTCCTTTCCTGGGCATTGGCCAGTGGGGCTGAAATCACCCGAACGGCCTGGTTGCGTTCCGTCCAGCACACCATCAGGACCCTGCCAAGGGCGCCTGTGCCTACCGTTAAAAAGCGACGTTCGGCAAGCGCATCGGCATCCTCGCGCGTCAGCGCCATTGGGTCGTACAGCGCAGGTTCAGCTTCGGCGAAGGACACGCCGTGCTTGCGCAGATTAGCGGCTGCTTTCTTCGGGTCGAATTCGAAACTCACGGCTCAATAATACATATAAGGTATGTATTGCGCAAGCGGGAAGCCAGAGTGCCGACGGCAGCATGGCAAGGTTCTACGGGGGCAGGGGTTGGCATTTGAAGCTGATAACCAGGCGGCGCCGGTGTAACAATCACGCCGGAGAATGGTCCTTGAGCCAATCCTTGAGCGCGGCATTCAGGCGCGTTTGCCAGCCCCGGCCCGTGGCCCGGAAGGCGGCGACGACGTCGGGATCAAGACGCAGATTGACGTGCGCCTTGGGATTGGCAGACACCGGGCGTCCGCGCTTCGGGCGCAGCATTTCGGCCGCGGCTGCGGTGCCGACAAGCTTGGGCAGCACCTCGGAGGCCGGCCTGGCGCGGGCAAAGTCCTCGGCCGTCCATTCCGGGTTTTCATCGTCGATCGACGTGGATTGCTTGCGACGTTCAGCCATGATGTTTGACCTCTCTGCTGTTGGCTTTCCGCAGGCTGATGACATGGATGGCATCGCTGCGTGGCGTGAATACGGCGGCGTAAAGCCGGTCGCCGATGTAACCGAATACGCGGTAGCGGCGTTCGCCGTAGTCCCTGCGCACATCCTCGACGATCACCGCCGTGCTCCAGTCCAGTTCCGCAATCAGGTCGAACGGAAGCTTGCGACGTTCGATGTTGGTGGCGTTTTTGGCTGGATCGTAAGTGATCCTCACTTTGTTATTGTATCCACAATAAAGCGGAGCCGCAACGCCGGCTTCCCCTGGCTTATTACAGGTCCGACCTGCCTGCCAGCTGCGCGCCGGGACTCAGAGGCGGATGCCGATCATGTCAAAAAACAGCTCGGCACTGAAAATCGGGCACGCCAGCTTGCCGACAAGACCGATGACCTCATCGTCGTCACCGACAGCAACGCCCGCGTCTCCGCCGGACAGGGCAGCGACACCCTGCTCCTGACCGGCATCGACGCCACGCTTACGGTATATCGCGGCGACGGCGTCGACCGGCTCGACGCGCCGGGCGCCAACGCCACCCTGCGCTTCGCCGACCAGTCGGCGGCGGACCTCGTCGTCACTCGCGCCGGCGACGACGTGGTCGTGTCCAACGCGCAAGGCGACGCGCTCACCATCGCCGGCTGGCTCGCCGGCGACGGACTCGGCGCCGGATTGCAGACCATCGAATTCGCCCCTTCGACTGGCTCAGGACAGGCTGGCACCGTCTGGAACGGCGACGCCATCCGTGCCGCCCTGCTGGCCGGCACGACCGGCGATGACCACCTGATCGGCTATGCCACGGCCGACACCATCGCCGGCGGCGCGGGCGACGATGTCCTGGAAGGCCGGGACGGCGACGACAGCCTCGACGCCGGCAGCGGCAACGACACCCTCACCGGTGGCGCCGACGTCTACCTCCTCGGCAGCGGCTTCGGCGCCGACACCGTGGTGGATGGTGGCGCCGGCACCAACCTCCTGCGCTTCGAGTCCTGGCAGACGCCCTACAACCTGCGCGCCGCGCGGGAAGGCGACGACC
>JADYZH010000364.1 GCA_020853215.1 Sulfuritalea sp.
ATCCGGACCGCAATCCGGACAACCCGAAATCCGAAGAGCAGTTCAAGGAGGCCAAGGAAGCCTACGAGGTCCTCTCCGACCCGCAGAAGCGGCCGGCCTATGACCAGTACGGCCACGCCGGCGTCGACCCGCAGGCCGGCATGGGCCCGGGCGGCGCCGGCGCCAGCGGCTTCGCCGACGCCTTCTCCGACATCTTCGGCGACATCTTTGGCGGTGGCGGCCAGCGCGGCGGCGGCCGCTCCAACGTCTATCGCGGCGCCGACCTGCGCTACAACCTCGAGGTGTCGCTGGAAGACGCCGCGCGCGGCACCGAAACCCGCATCCGCATCCCGACCATGGCCGAATGCGAAACCTGCGGCGGCAGCGGCGCCAAGAAGGGCAGCGAACCCAAGACCTGCCCCACCTGCGCCGGCCACGGCCAGGTACGCATGCAGCAGGGCTTCTTCTCGATCCAGCAGACCTGCCCGAAGTGCCACGGTACCGGCCGCTACATCGCCGACCCCTGCGGCAGTTGCCACGGCGCCGGCCGGGTCAAGCAGCACAAGACGCTCTCGGTCAAGATTCCATCGGGGATCGACGAAGGCGACCGGATCCGCCTGACCGGCGAGGGCGAACACGGCGTCAACGGCGGCCCGCCGGGCGACCTCTACGTGCAGATCCACCTTAAAGCGCACGCCATGTTCCAGCGCGACCACGACGACCTGCACTGCGAAATGCCGATCGGCTACGCCACCGCGGCGCTCGGCGGCGAGATCGAGATCCCGACCCTGGACGGCGTCGCCAAGCTAAAGATTCCCGCCGAAACCCAGACCGGCAAGGTGTTCCGCCTGCGCGGCAAGGGCATCAAGGGGGTGCGCTCGTCGAGCCACGGCGACCTGCTGTGCCATGTCGTGCTGGAAACCCCGGTCAGCCTCACCGAACGGCAGAGGGAACTGCTGCGCGAGTTCGACGAAATCAGCCAGGGCAACGCCCCGCGCCACAGCCCGCGCGCGCAGAGCTGGCTGGACAGGGTCCGCGACTTCTTCGGCAGCTGACGCCCGCGAACACCATGGCGATCTGGCACAGCGGCTTCCCACTCGACGACGCCAACCGGCGCGGCCGGGGCTGCGCCGTCGGCCATCTCGGCATCGAACTGGTCGAGGCCGGCGACGACTGGCTCAAGGCGCGCATGCCGGTCGACGACCGCACCCGCCAGCCGGCGGGCGTGCTGCACGGCGGCGCCTCGATGGTGCTGGCGGAAACCCTGGCCTCATGGGCGGCGGCCCATGCGGTCGATCCCGCGAAGTTTCATTGCGTCGGCCAGGAAATCAATGCCAATCACATCCGCGCCGTCACCGACGGCTGGGTGTATGGCGTCGCGCGTCCGATCCACCTCGGCCGCAGCAGCCAGGTCTGGGACGTGCGCATCCACGACGAAGAAGAAAAGCTGGTCTCCATCGCCCGCGTCACGATGGCGGTGCTGGCGACGCCGAACCGTTACTGAGCACGACCTGTCCGTGCCGCGTCGGCACTCCACGCCCGAAAGTCGGCGCCGGCGACACGGCGCTGGACTGGCTCATGCCCTGCGCCAGGTGGTTCCCTGCGGCCCATCCTCCAGAACGATGCCGGCCGCCTTGAGCTCGTCGCGGATGCGGTCGGATTCGGCGAAGTTCTTCGCCTTCTTCGCCGTGGCGCGGGCGCCGACTTTTGCATCGATCTCCTCGTTGCTCAGGCCGCCCGCCGGCGCGGCCTGCAGGAAGAGTTGCGGGTCGCGCTGCAGGAGGCCCAGCACGCCGCCCAGCGCCTTGAGTTGTGCGGCAAGAACCGTGTCGCCGCGATTTGCCGCGGTGGCCAGGTCGAACAGCACGGCCATGGCCTCGGGCGTGCCGAAGTCGTCATCCAGCGCCTCCTTGAAGCGCTGCGCGTGGGCTTCGCCCCAATCGACCGGCGCATCGCCGCCGACGCCCTTGAGCGCGGTGTAGAGGCGGGTCAGGGCCTGCTTCGCGTCGTCGAGGTGCTGGTCGGAATAATTCAGCGGGCTGCGGTAGTGGGCGCGCAGGATGAAGAAGCGCACGACTTCCGGATCGTACTTCTTCAGCACCTCGCGGATGGTGAAGAAGTTGCCCAGCGACTTCGACATCTTCTCGTCATCGACGCGGACGAAGCCGTTGTGCATCCAGTAATTGACGAACTGGCAATGCGCATTGACGTCCATGGCACCTTCGGACTGGGCGATCTCGTTTTCGTGGTGCGGAAACTGCAGGTCCTGGCCGCCGCCGTGGATGTCGAAGTGCTTGCCGAGCAGTTGCGAACCCATCGCCGAGCACTCGATGTGCCAACCCGGGCGCCCCGTTCCCCAGGGCGATTCCCATTTCACTTCGGCCGGTTCGTCGTCGCGGGCGTGCTTCCACAGCACGAAATCGAGCGGATCCTGCTTGCCGGTCATGACGTCGACGCGCTCGCCGGCGCGCAGGTCTTCCAGCGACTTGCCGGAAAGCTTGCCGTAGCCGTCGAACCTGCGCACCGAATAGCAGACGTCATGGCTATCGGCGACATAGGCGTAGCCGTTCTTTTCCAGGGTGCCGATCATGTCCAGCATCTGCGGCACATACTCGGTGGCACGCGGCTCGGCGTCCGGGCGCAGCACGCCCAGCGCGCCGGCATCCTCGTTCATGGCGGCGATGAAGCGATCGGTGAGCTGGCGGATGGTCTCGCCGTTTTCCTGGGCGCGGCGGATGATCTTGTCGTCGATGTCGGTGATGTTGCGCACGTAGGTCAGGGCGTAGCCGCTGGCCCGCAGCCAGCGCGCGACCATGTCGAACACCACCATGACGCGGGCGTGGCCGAGATGGCAGAAATCGTAGACCGTCATGCCGCAGACATACATGCTCACCCGGCCGGGCGCGATGGGGACGAAGGCCTGCTTGTCGCGGGCCAGGGTGTTGTATATCTTCAGCATGGAGGAAAGAAGCGCCGGACGTGGCGATAAGGGAAAAGATGGGCACGAAAGGTGCGTATTATCGCGCCATTGATGGAACTCGGTCAGGTTGTCGGGAAGGCGGGCTTCTTGGTAGAATTCGCGCTTGAATCCATGACAGTTTATGCCGGTGAAAACCAAGTTTCAGCGCAGCCTGACGCCGGCTTCACCGGCGTTGAGCGCAGCGGCCGAAACGTGAATGCAGTTCCGGCGCAGGGCGGCACCGGCTGAATCGGCATCCGTCGCAGCGGCCACAACCAGATTCATTCGGGCAACAGTCAACGAGAAGCACATACCATGACCCAATTCCGCCTCAACTTTGCAAGCCTTCTCGTCATGGCGACTGCGGCCGCGCTCCTGCTGGCGCCGGCGGTTCATGCCGACACGCTGCAGGACATCAGCAAGCAGATCAAGCAGGGGCAATATCCCCAGGCGCTGGTGCAGGTCGACAAGTATCTGGCCGACAAGCCCAAGGATGCCCAGGGACGCTTCCTCAAGGGCATCATCCTGACCGAGATGAACAAGCCGGCGGAAGCCATCGCGATATTCACCAGGCTGACCGAGGATTATCCGGAACTGCCGGAACCCTACACCAACCTCGCCGTGATCTACGCCCAGCAGAAGCAGTTCGACAAGGCCAGGCAGGCCCTGGAAATGGCCATCCGCACCCATCCGTCGTATGCCACCGCCCACGAAAACCTCGGCGACATCTACGCGCGGCTCGCCAGCCAGTCCTATGACAAGGCCCTGCAGATCGACTCGTCCAACTCGAGCGCGCAGAAAAAACTTGCCCTGATCAGCGATTTGATGAGCACCTCGGGCCGCCCCGGCAAGACCAGCAAGCCGATCGGCGAAGCCCGCCCGGCAGAACCCGTCAAGGCGGCCGAGGCGCCCAAACCCGCAGCCGCCGCCCCTGCCGCCGCGACACCCCCGGCGCCCGCCACGACTCCGGCACCGGCCGCCGCACCGTCGAAACCCGGCCCGACCCCGGCGGTCGATGCAACTGCGGAAGTGACGCGAACCATCGACTCGTGGGCCGCGGCCTGGTCGCGCAAGGATGTCAAGGCCTACCTCGCCGCCTATGCCCGCGACTTCAAGACCCCGGCCGGCGAATCGCGCGCGCAGTGGGACGCGGAACGGGAAAAGCGCATCAACAAGCCGGGCGCCATCCAGGTCAGCGTGGAAAGCCTGCGCGTCACCGTCGATGGCGACACGGCAACGGCGAAGTTCCGCCAACATTACAAGTCGGCAACGCTCAAGACATCCAGCAACAAGATCCTCCAACTGGGCAAGCGTGACGGCAAATGGCTGATCCTGCAGGAGCGGGTCGGCAACTGATGCGCTACCTGTCCCGCACCTGGTTCGGTGTCGCAGGCTGCAGCCTGATCCTGGCGTCCGGGCTGGCGCTGGCCGCCGGCAAGGCTCCCGGACACATCAAGAAGGGCGCCGGCGGCACCATCGCCGAGCCGAGCTACACGGATTCCGGCCCGGAACCGCTGCTGGCCAGGGTATTCGACGCCATCGAAGCCGACCGGCTCGACCTGGCCATGCAGCAGACGGACATGCTGATCAAGGCCTATCCAAATTTCCGCCTGGCGCACCTGGTCAAGGGCGACCTGTTGCTGGCGCGCTCGCGCCACCTGACGGCCTTTGGCGAGGGCGGGGGTCCCGCGGCGGGGGACAAGGTCGCCGACCTGCGCGACGAAGCCATCGTCCGCCTCAAGGGTTACCGCAGCAAGCCACCGGCCGACTACGTGCCGCGCTACCTGTTGCAGATGCATCCGGAACAGAAGCACGCGGTCGTCGTCGATACGCAGAAATCCCGGCTCTACCTCTACCAGAACGACAACGGCACGCCGCGCTTCGTCGCCGACTATTACATTTCGCAGGGCAAGCTCGGTGCCGAAAAAGCGCGCGAGGGCGACAAGAAAACACCGATCGGCGTTTATCACGTCACCTCCAGCCTGCCGCGCCAGAAGCTGACGGACTTTTACGGCAGCGGCGCCTTCCCGATCAACTATCCCAATGAATGGGACAAGCGCCAGGGGCGCAATGGCCATGGCATCTGGCTGCACGGCACGCCCTCCGACACTTTCTCGCGCCCGCCGAAGGCCTCCGACGGCTGCGTGGTACTCGCCAACCAGGACCTCGACTCGCTGGCCAAGAGTCTGCAGGTCGGCCTGACCCCGGTCATCATCAGCAACAGCATCGAATGGCTGTCGCTCGATGATTGGCAGAACGAACGCAGCTCGCTGCTGAAGAATGTCGAGGAATGGCGGCAGGACTGGGAGAGCCGCAACGTCGACAGCTACGCGCGGCACTACTCGCACAAGTTCAATTCGGACGGCCAGGGTTACCGCGAATGGATCGAGCACAAACGCAAGGTCAACGCGGGCAAGAGCTGGATCAAGGTCGACACCGGCAACATCAGCATGTTCCGCAATCCCGGCAGAGAAGAATACGTCGTCGTCACCTTCGAGCAGGACTACCGCTCCAGCAACCTTTCCGGCCAGATGAAGAAGCGCCAGTACTGGATCAAGGAAGGCGGCCGCTGGAAGATTGTTTTTGAAGGTTCCGCCTGATCCTGTCTTCGTTCCACGCCCCGCTCTCTCACCGTCAATTCCCCGGAGGCTCCATGCACCGTCTGTTAATGCTTGCATCCGCACTTCTTTCCAGCCTCACCGCATTCGCCGCCAACCCCCAGCTTGAAGTCAGGACCTCGCTGGGGACCATCAGCATCGAGCTGTATGAGGACAAGGCACCGAAATCGGTGGAGAACTTTCTGCAGTATGCGAAGGACGAGTTCTACAACGGTACGGTATTTCACCGGGTGATCCCGGGGTTCATGATCCAGGGCGGCGGCTTCACCCCCGAAATGAAGCAGAAAGATGTCCGTGCCCCCATCCAGAACGAGGCCAAGAACGGGTTGAAAAACCAGACCGGCACCCTGGCCATGGCCCGCACCGGCGATCCGCATTCGGCCACCGCGCAATTCTTCATCAACCTGAGGGACAACAGCTTCCTCGACTATCCGAGCCGCGACGGCTGGGGCTATGCCGTATTCGGCAGGGTGACGCAGGGTTTCGACATCGTGCAGAAGATCGCCATGGTACCCACCGGCAACGCGGGACCGCACCAGAACGTGCCGAACACCCCGGTCGTCATCGAGTCCGTCAAGTTGCTGCCGGCAAAGAAATAATCACCACAGGACCACACCCATGATCAAGCTCACCACCAACCACGGCGCCATCACCATCGAACTCGACGCGGAAAAGGCGCCGAGGAGCGCCGCCAACTTCCTGGCCTACGTCGAGGCCGGCCATTACGACAACACGATCTTCCATCGCGTGATCGATGGCTTCATGATCCAGGGCGG